>NZ_CP159534.1:5131171-5433005 GCF_040529335.1 Streptomyces sp. HUAS MG91
TGCCCGAGCGGCTCATCGGCTACGGCCGGGCCGCGCAGTCGGTGAAGAAGGACGTCATCCTCTGCATCGACCAGTCGGGTTCGATGGCGGCCTCCGTCGTCTACGCCTCGGTCTTCGGCGCCGTTCTCGCCTCCATGCACTCGATCTCGACCCGGCTCGTCGTCTTCGACACGGCCGTGGTCGACCTCACCGACCAGCTCGACGACCCGGTCGACGTGCTGTTCGGCACCCAGCTCGGCGGCGGCACCGACATCAACAGGGCGCTCGCGTACTGCCAGTCGCAGATCAGCCGCCCCGCCGAGACGGTCGTCGTGCTCATCTCCGACCTCTACGAAGGCGGCATCCGCGACGAGATGCTGAAGCGGGTCGCGGCGATGAAGGCGTCCGGCGTCCAGTTCGTGACGCTGCTCGCGCTCTCCGACGAGGGCGCGCCCGCCTACGACCGTGAGCACGCCGCGGCCCTCGCCGCCCTCGGCGCCCCGGCCTTCGCCTGCACCCCCGACCTCTTCCCCGACATCATGGCCGCGGCCATCGAGAAGCGGCCCCTGCCGATACCGGACGCGGCGGCGGATACCGGGGGAGCGCTCACGAACCGGATATGAGTACCCATCGGTAGCAAGGGTGCCCACAGGGCTTGCGCGGCCTCCCGCGTCCCGTGCGAGGATCGGCGGACCGTGACCTCTCCCGCCGTCTCCGTCGCCCCCGCCGTGCGCCTGCTGCGCGCGGCGGGCGGTCGGCGCGCGCTGCAACTGGCGCTGCTGGTCGGCGGGTTGATCGTTCTGGGGCTGCTGTGCGGCGGCCGGGCCCAGGCGTCCGACGCGTCGGAGCCGTCCGCCGACATCGTTTCGGCCGCTGGCCTCTCCGCCGAGCCGCGTCTGCCGGCGGCTGCGCAGAAGCCCGTAGAGAAGCCCGTAGAGGAGCCCGCACAGAAGCCGGTGCGGCAGGCGGTGAAGGTGTCCGAGCGCGGCACCGGAGCTGTGGTGCACCGCGTTCGGGACGCCGCGGACGCGGTCGCCGAGCGCGCCGAGGCCCGTACTCCCCGGACGCCGCTCACCGGCACGGCCCGCACCGCGGTCCGTGCCACCGTCCGCGCCACGCTGCGTCATGTGGTCGAGCCGGTCGAGGAGTTGGCCGGTGAGGTGTCGAGGCCGTTGCCGAGGGTGCCCGGGCTGCCGGGCGCCGGGGCCGTACCGAAGGCGCCGTCCGCCGGTGCCGCCGACCCGCGGCCCACGACCGTGCCCGCGCCCGTGGTGCGGGAGGCGGCGCAGCATCCGACGGCACAGCGGTCCACCGGGACCACGGTGTGCGACCTCGCGCGGTTCGGCGGCGACGCCGTGACGGGCGCCGGGCAGCCGGACGCCGGTGCGCGGCACACCGGGGCGCGGCCCGCCGCGCCCTCCGTACCGCCCGGCCCCGACAACGCGCCGATGGCGAACGCGTCGCTGGGTGACGGCGGTTCGACGCGCCACGGTGATCTGCACGCGGCGGCGTTCGGCAGCCGCGTCCCCGTTCTGCTGACACCCGGCGCCACCGCGTCCGGTGACGCCTCGCCGGTGCTGGACCGGCTCCGCGAGATTCCTTCGTTCCCCGGCTAGGGCAGCCCTCTCCCCGCTCGCGACCTGCCGCGCGGGGGCGGAACAGGTCTGCCCGACACCCGGAAACCACCGGAACCCGAAGGAATCACGTACGCATGAACAAGAACATCCGCCGCTCCCTCGTCATAGCCGCCGGCGTCTCGGGCGCCTGGGCGCTCGGCTCCGCCGTGGCCAGCGCCGACGAACTGCCCGCCCACTCGCTCTCGGTGCCGGACACGGCCGCCGACACCGTCGCCGGCGTGCGCGACACGGCATCGCACGTGACGCAGAAGGCCGATGACACGGTCACCCACGCCGAGTCCACGGCCAAGACCGCGGCCAAGTCCACGGCCAAGTCCACGGCCAAGACCGCGGCCAAGTCCACGGCCAAGAACACGGCCGAGACCACGGCCAGGTCCACCACCGAGGCGGCCACCAAGGCAGCCACCGGTACCGCGGCGAAGGCCGCCGCCCGCACGGCCGACACCGACGCCGTCACCGAGGCCGCCAGGGCAACGGCCGCCGAGCCCACCCGGGCCGCCTACCGGGCCACGGACGAGGTCGACTACCTCTTCGGCCCGCTCTCCGCCTTCGCCCCCGAGCTCCAGCAGCACGTGGGGACGGCCGCGGCCCCCGTGGTCGACGAGACCGCCGAAGCCGTCCTGCCGCCCGTCGCTGCCACCGCCGTCCACGGGGTGCTGCCCGTCGCGGGCCGGGCCGTCGGAGATGTGACGGTGCTCGCGGACGACGCGGTCGTGGGTGACGTCGCGCCGTTCGCGACCACGCTGGTCGGGGACGACGTGACGCCGTTCGCCCAGGGCGTCACCGGTGAGGTCGCCCCGTTCGCGCAGGCGGTCGTCGGGGACGACGTGCGGCCGTTCGCGGGCGGTGTCGTCGGAGCCGTCCAGCCGCTCGTGCGGACCGTCGCCGACCACGTGGAGCCCGTCGTCGGCGGTGTCGCCACCAGCGGGCACGGGCTGGCGCGGGGCGTGACGGGCGACGTGACCCCGTTCGCGCACGGCGTCGTCGGCGACGGTGTCGCGCCGCTGGCCGCCGGGGTCACCGGGCAGGTCGCCCCGTTCGCGCAGGACGTCACGGGCACGGTCGCCGCCGGTGCCCGGCCGCTCGCGGGCAACGCGGTCACCGGAGCGCACGGCGTCGCGGAGTCCGCGGCCCCCGGCTATGTGACCGGCATCTGATCGACAGCGGTATTTCCCGGATTCCGGGCAAGAGATCCGGAGAGATCCCGAGGCGATCTCCAGAGACCGACGCCACACAGGACCCGGACGGCCGAAATCCATCGGCCCGGCCGGATCCGCAACCGGCGTGAAGGCGGGTGTCCCGTGGGGACGGGACGCCCGCCGCGGGCCCACCGCGCACCACCGGGCCCATCGGGTGGCCTCACCGTGTGTACCCCCGCACGGTGAGGCTGCGGACGCCCGCCCGGCGACCACCCAGCGCCCTCGGCGACCACCCGGCACTCCCGGCGACCGGCCAGCACCCTCGGCGACCACCCGCCCCCTCCCGACGACGGCCCGACGCCTGCCTCACGACGGCCCCACGGCCACGCGTCACCCGTCCGAAGACAGCCCGAAGACAGCCCGAAGGCAGCGCGACGGCGCGACGAACAGCGGCACAAAAGACGCGCTCTGTGACCGGTATCACCGCTCAGGTGTGATCTGCGATTTAGAAGGCATCGCTGAGCGGCGATAACCTGCGAGACGGACATGCCGCGTACCCGGTCACCGTGTACGCCTCCCTAGTGACAGCAAGCGACAGCGCTTGTCACGTGTGACAGCGGAGTCACGTTGCCCCTCGCGGCACGCCCACGCAGAAATCGAACCGCGAGATCACTGATAGGGACGGACGCGCGTGGACCTGTTCGAGTACCAGGCGAGGGACCTCTTCGCCAAGCACGGTGTACCGGTGCTGGCCGGTGAAGTCATCGACACGCCTGAGGCAGCCCGCGAGGCGACCGAGCGGCTGGGCGGCAAGTCCGTCGTCAAGGCGCAGGTGAAGGTCGGTGGCCGCGGCAAGGCCGGTGGCGTCAAGCTCGCCGCCACCCCCGACGAGGCAGTCGCGCACGCGACGAACATTCTCGGCATGGACATCAAGGGCCACACGGTCCACAAGGTGATGATGGCCGAGACGGCTCCGGAGATCGTGGAGGAGTACTACGTCTCCTTCCTCCTGGACCGCACCAACCGCACCTTCCTCTCCATCGCGTCCGTCGAGGGCGGCATGGAGATCGAGGAGGTGGCGGCCACCCGTCCGGAGGCCGTCGCCAAGACGCCGATCGACGCCAACGAGGGCGTGACCCCCGAGGTCGCCCGCAAGATCGTCGAGGACGCGAAGTTCCCGGCCGAGGTGGCCGACAAGGTCGCCGACATCCTCCAGACGCTGTGGAAGACGTTCGTCGAGGAGGACGCCCTCCTGGTCGAGGTCAACCCGCTGGCGAAGGTCGCCTCCGGCGACGTCATCGCCCTGGACGGCAAGGTGTCGCTCGACGAGAACGCCGAGTTCCGTCACCCCGACCACGAGGCTCTCCAGGACAAGGCGGCGGCCAACCCGCTCGAGGCCGCTGCCAAGGAGAAGGGCCTCAACTACGTCAAGCTCGACGGCGAGGTCGGCATCATCGGCAACGGCGCCGGTCTGGTCATGTCGACCCTGGACGTCGTCGCGTACGCCGGTGAGAACCACGGCGGCGTGAAGCCGGCCAACTTCCTCGACATCGGCGGTGGCGCCTCCGCCGCCGTCATGGCGAACGGCCTGGAGATCATCCTCGGCGACCCGGACGTCAAGTCCGTGTTCGTCAACGTCTTCGGTGGCATCACCGCCTGCGACGAGGTCGCCAACGGCATCGTCCAGGCGCTGGCGCTCCTGGAGGAGAAGGGCGAGAAGGTCGAGAAGCCCCTCGTCGTCCGCCTCGACGGCAACAACGCCGAGCTGGGTCGCAAGATCCTCTCCGACGCCAACCACCCGCTGGTGCAGCGCGTGGACACCATGGACGGCGCGGCCGACAAGGCCGCCGAGCTCGCGGCTGCGAAGTAAGGGACGAGGGACTAAACAGCCATGGCTATTTTCCTCAACAAGGACTCCAAGGTCATCGTCCAGGGCATGACCGGTGCCACGGGCATGAAGCACACCAAGCTCATGCTGGCCGACGGCACCAACATCGTCGGCGGCGTGAACCCGCGCAAGGCCGGCACCTCCGTCGACTTCGACGGCACGGACATCCCGGTCTTCGGCTCGGTCGCCGAGGCGATCGAGAAGACGGGCGCCAACGTGTCCGTGCTCTTCGTCCCGCCGGCCTTCTCCAAGGCCGCCGTGGTCGAGGCCATCGACGCCGAGATCCCGCTCGCCGTGGTGATCACCGAGGGCATCGCCGTCCACGACTCCGCCGCGTTCTACGCGTACGCGAAGTCCAAGGGCGACAAGACCCGCATCATCGGCCCGAACTGCCCCGGTCTCATCACCCCGGGCCAGTCGAACGCCGGCATCATCCCGGGCGACATCACGAAGCCGGGCCGCATCGGCCTGGTCTCGAAGTCCGGCACGCTGACGTACCAGATGATGTACGAGCTCCGTGACATCGGCTTCTCGTCGGCCGTCGGCATCGGTGGCGACCCGGTCATCGGCACCACGCACATCGACGCGCTCGCCGCGTTCGAGGCCGACCCCGAGACCGACCTGATCGTCATGATCGGTGAGATCGGCGGCGACGCCGAGGAGCGCGCGGCCGACTTCATCAAGGCCAACGTCACCAAGCCGGTCGTCGGCTACGTCGCGGGCTTCACCGCCCCCGAGGGCAAGACCATGGGCCACGCGGGCGCCATCGTCTCCGGTTCGTCGGGCACCGCCCAGGCGAAGAAGGAGGCCCTGGAGGCCGCCGGCGTCAAGGTCGGCAAGACGCCGACCGAGACCGCCAAGCTGGCGCGCGAGCTGCTCAGCTAAGCAGTCCCCGTACGACGCCGAAGAGGCCCGCACCGAGCACGGTGCGGGCCTCTTCGCGTGCCCTACTCGGCGAAGGGCGCCAGCCGCTCGGGGCCGCCGCCCAGCCGCTTCCTCAGCGCCTCGCGCAGCGCGATGTCCTCGTCGGTGAGGTGGCCGGGCCCGGTCAGCGGCGGCACCCCGCTGATGGGCGCCCCGGGCGCGGGCGTCGGGTCGTAGTGCGTGGGCGCCACCCGCAGCGTCAGCACGGTCATGCCGACGATCAGGGCGGTGACGGCGATCGCGGTCCTGGTCCAGAACCGGACCCGCTTCTCACCGGCGCCACGCACCAGCGTCGACCCCGGCGCGTCCAGCTTCTCCGCGCCCGCCAGCTCGGTCAGCCGCCGGTGCAGCTGCTCGGGCACGGCGAGGTCGGGCAGCTGTTCGGCGACGGCCTCGCGGGCGTGCAGGATGCGGTTGGCGGCGGCCGGGGTGCTGGCCTCCGTCTCGGCCGCGGTCTCCGGCAGGTCGAGGCCCACGCCGTCGTAGAGCAGCAGGGTGCGGCGGTAGGCGGGCGGCAGGCTCTGGAGCACGTCCATGAGCTTGCGGTCGTCGGCGTCGGCGGGCGGCGCGTCGGGCTGGCGGTGCGCCGGGCGCAGCCGGTGCCACGGCGACATCGCGTACTCGTACGCGGCCGCCCGCACCCAGCTCACCGGATCCGGGTCGACCGCCACCTCCGGCCAGCGCTGCCAGGCCAGCTGGAACGCCCGCTCGACGGACTCGCGGGCCAGCGTGCGGCGGCCGGTGAGCAGGTAGGTCTGGCGGACGAGGTGCGGGGCGCTGTGCGCGTAGAGGGCGTCGAACGCCTCGCTGGCACTGCGCGGCCGCCCCTGGGTGGCCCCGTCACCGGATCCCTTACCGGATTCCTTGCCGGACCCCCCGTCGGCCGGTTCCGGGGAGGCCTCCCGTACGGCGACCGGGGCGGCCTCGGCGGCCGTCGCGGATCCTGAGGCCCGCGCGTCAGCCTTCGTACGCGAGTCCGCTTCCGTACGGGCGTCAGCGCTCGCCGCACCGGCCTTCCCGGCCTCCGCCCGTCCCAGCTCGGCCAGCAGCCGGGCGTACGCCTCCCGCTTGCGGCCCCTCGGGGCCGTGCGGCCGGTCTCCCAGGAGCGGACGGTCTCGCGGGTCACGCCGATGCGCTCGGCGATCTGAGTCTGTGTCAACGACCTCGCCACGCGAAGCCTGCGGCGCTCGGTGGGCGTCGGCAGTGGTGTCGCAGGGCTCTGCGTCATGGGGAACTCCACACACCCTTTCGCGCGAAAAAGTACATAAGCGTATCTTCAGCGACACATCCGCAGTTCGCCTGTTACGGGGTGAAAGCGCGTGTCGTTGGGAGCATGGGCCGGTGACCCAGATGACCGGCCGTGGACTGTCGTTGCCCCTGCTCCTGAACCGGGCGCGGGAACGGGCGCCGGGCCCGGCCGCCGGGGCCCTCGGCGGGGCCGTGGCGGCCGGGCTCGGGCTCGGGGTGTGCGCCGTTGTGGTGATGGTGCTGTGGATCAGCTCGCCGTACCCGGACAGCGGACCCGGCGCCGCCCTGCACACCGCCGCCGCGCTCTGGCTGATCGCCCACGGCGCCGAGATCGTCCGCACGGACACGCTGTCCGGGACGCCCGCCCCGATGGGGCTCACGCCCCTGCTGCTGCTCGTCCTGCCGGCGTGGCTGGTGCACCGGGCCGCCCGTGACGCCGCCGAGGACACCCGGGCGGCCGGGGTCTGGGGCGGTGCCGTCCTCGGATATCTGCTGGTCGGAGCCGCTGCCGCCGCCTATGCCGGGGGCGGCGAGATGCGGCCCTCCTGGGTGAGCTGCGGGGCGCATCTGGCGCTGGTCGCGACGGTCGCGGCCGGGACCGGGGTGTGGACCGCCCACGGACGGCCGCACGGCCCGTTGCCCGGCCCGCTGCGGCGCACCGCGGACGTACTGCCGCGGGTCTTCGTGGCGGAGGTGCTGCCGGTCGCGGCGCGGGCCGCCGCCGCGGGGCTCCTGGTGCTCGTCGCGGGCGGCGCGCTGGTGATGGCCGTGGGGCTGGTGTGGCACGGGGGAGATGTGCGGGAGTCGTTCGTCCGGGTGACGGGGGCGTGGTCGGGACGGTTCGCCGTGCTGCTGCTCTGCGTCGCGCTGGTCCCGAACGCCGTGCTCTGGGGCGCGGCGTACGCGCTCGGCCCGGGAGTGGTGCTCGGCGCCGGGCAGACGGCGGGGCCGCTGGGCAGCTCCGGCAGCGCGCTGCTGCCCGCCTTCCCGCTGCTCGCGGCGGTGCCGGACGGGCCAGGGACGCCGCTCACCTGGGCCGTGGCGCTGGTGCCGGTGACGGCGGCGGCGACCGTGGCCTGGTTCGTCACCGGGGCCGGTGAGGCGGCCGGGTGGACGCGCGGCCGGGTCCTCGGCGCGGTGGCGGTGGCGGCCGGGCTGTGCGGAGTGGCGATGGCGTGCCTGGCGGTGGCGTCGGGCGGGGCGCTCGGGGTGGCGGCGCTCTCCGCGTTCGGCCCGGTGGGCTGGCTGACCGGGGCGGCCGCGGCGGGCTGGGTCGTGGCGGTGGGGATGCCGGTGGCGCTGACCGTGCGCTGGTGGCGAGGCCGGGACGCGGTGGTCGGGCCCCGGGTGTCGGCCTGGGCGACGGCCCTGCGGACCCGGCGCCGCCGCGAGAAGGAAGAGGCCCCGGCCCGGACGCCCGTCGCCGTCCCCGATGCCGGTGCCGACGCCGGGTTCGAGCCGTTCGACTACTACTTCGACGAGGCGTCCCGCGGCGAGTACTTCGACGAGGCGTCCCGGGGCGAGCGCTGGACCTTCCTGCGGGACGCGTCGGCCCCCGCTCCGGCCGCCGCCACGGAACCCCCGGCGGGACCACCGCCCCCCGACCCGGCGAACGAGCCAGGCCGGGCGGACGGGTCTGACCCGGCGGACAGGCCCTAGGGCCTGTCCGGCGGATCTTGTCGCGGGCGCGGGGTCTGGCACGCCCATCTGCGGCGTTGTCGTCGGTTGCCAACGCTCCGCGTTGACGCCCTCCTCCGCCTTGCAGCTGCACGCACCAGACCCCGCTCACCAGCACAGAACAGCGCGGGCCACCCGAACGCGACCTGATCCGCCGGACAGGCCCTAGTCGGAGCCGAGGAGCGGGCGGAGCTGCTTGGGCAGGAGGTCGTCGCAGGACTTCTGCGCCTGGTTCGTCAGGGCGTCCGAACGGCACTCGTAGAAGTCGCTGTAGACCATCCGGACCGTGAAGAGCGACGCCACGAGGGCCAGCGCGAGCCCGCCCGTGACCAGGCCGCTGACCGCGGCCGTCGTCTGCGGCCGGGTGTTGTCGGGCACTGCCGGGGTCGGCTTGTCCGGGTCCGGGGTGCGCGGCTTGGCGCGCAGCGAGCTGATGCCCCAGTACAGGGCGAGCGCGCCGAGCAGCAGCGCCACGTACGGCCAGTTGAACAGGGCGAAGAAGAAGCCCCACATGCCGGACAGCAGGGCGTACCGCGCGCGGCGCTGGGCGGGGTCCGTCGGGTCCCAGCGCATGCCGCCGCCGGGTCCGGGCCCCTGTCCCTCGGGTCCGCCCTGGCCGCCTCCCGAACCGGGGCGGTCACCGAAGCGGCCGCCCTGGGCGCGGCCCGGCTGGCGGTCGCTCCACTGGCTGCCCCAGGGCGAGCGGTCACCGCCACCGCCCTCGGGGGCGTCGGAGCTCTCCGGGCGGCGCGGCTGCCACGGGCGGTCCGGGGCGTCCTCGGGCGGCGGCGCGAACGGATTGTCGGCCTTGGGCTCGTCCGTCTCCTGGGAAGGGGAATCCTTCGACGGCGACGGCGGCGTGGGTCGGCCTTCGCGCAGCAGGACGGCGCCGGCGGGCAGCGTGTGGCGAAGGCTTCGGTCCGGCATCAGGTGTGCGTCTTCCCCTAGGTCGATGGCCAGGTCTGTTCTCGATCGCTTGGTTCGTTCTTTACGTCAACGTCCCATGGCCGCTCAGCGTTCCGTGCCGCTGACGCTACCTGTAGCTCCTGCCCCCGTCCCGTGGGGGCCGCCGGGCGTGCCGGTATCGTTGCTGGCGGTCGGCCGCTTCGTAGGGTTCCCCGTATCGGGGACGTCGAAGCCTTCGTACGACCGTACAAAGACACCGCAGGATGTTCTCCCAGAAAGGGCCCCGCCGTGGCCAAGGCCAAGCGCCTCGTCGTGCTGGTCTCCGGATCAGGTACGAATCTGCAGGCACTGCTCGATGCCGTCGCGGCGCAGGGAGTGGAGTCCTTCGGCGCCGAGATCGTCGCCGTCGGGGCCGACCGCGAGGACATCGCGGGTCTGGAGCGTGCCGAGCGCGCCGGTCTCCCCACCTTCGTCTGCCGGGTCAAGGACCACGCCTCGCGCGAGGACTGGGACCGGGCGCTGGCCGAGGCGACCGCCGCGTACGAGCCGGACCTGGTGGTCTCCGCGGGCTTCATGAAGATCGTGGGCAAGGAGTTCCTGGCCCGCTTCGGCGGCCGGTGCGTGAACACGCACCCGGCCCTGCTGCCCAGTTTTCCCGGTGCGCACGGCGTGCGCGACGCCCTCGCGTACGGCGCCAAGGTCACCGGATGCACCGTCCACTTCGTCGACGACGGCGTCGACACCGGCCCGATCATCGCTCAGGGCGTGGTCGAGATCCGTGATGAGGACGACGAGAGCGCTCTGCACGAGCGCATCAAGGAAGTCGAGCGCACGCTGCTCGTCGATGTCGTGGGGCGTCTGGCCCGTAACGGCTTCAGCATTGAGGGACGAAAGGTAGTTATCCCGTGACCGCCGAGAGCAACAAGCGGCCCATCCGCCGGGCGCTGGTCAGCGTCTACGACAAGACCGGTCTGGAGGAGCTGGCGCGCGGGCTCCACGAGGCGGGCGTCGAGCTCGTGTCGACGGGCTCCACCGCCGGGAAGATCGCCTCCGCCGGGGTGCCGGTCACCAAGGTCGAGGAGCTCACCGGGTTCCCGGAGTGCCTCGACGGGCGCGTGAAGACCCTGCACCCGAAGGTGCACGCGGGCATCCTCGCCGACCTGCGCCTGGAGGACCACCAGAAGCAGCTCGCCGACCTCGGGGTGAAGCCGTTCGACCTCGTGATCGTGAACCTGTACCCGTTCAAGGAGACCGTCGCCTCCGGCGCGACGCCCGACGAGTGCGTGGAGCAGATCGACATCGGCGGCCCGTCCATGGTGCGCGCCGCCGCCAAGAACCACCCGTCGGTCGCGGTCGTCGTGAACCCGGCCGCGTACGGCGACGTGCTGAAGGCCGTCGGGGACGGCGGGTTCGACCTGACCGCCCGCAAGCGGCTGGCCGCCGAGGCGTTCCAGCACACCGCCGCGTACGACGTGGCCGTCGCCTCCTGGTTCGCCGCCGACTACGCGGCGGCCGACGACTCCGGCCACCCCGACTTCCTGGGCGCCACGTACACGCGCAAGAACGTCCTGCGCTACGGCGAGAACCCGCACCAGGGCGCGGCCCTCTACGTCGACGGCACCGGCGGCCTCGCCGAGGCGGAGCAGCTGCACGGCAAGGAGATGTCGTACAACAACTTCACGGACACGGACGCCGCGCGCCGTGCCGCGTACGACCACGAGGACCCCTGCGTCGCGATCATCAAGCACGCCAACCCGTGCGGCATCGCCGTCTCCTCGAACGTCGCCGAGGCGCACCGCAAGGCTCACGCGTGTGACCCGGTCTCCGCGTACGGCGGCGTCATCGCCGTGAACCGGCCGGTCACCAAGGAGATGGCGGAGCAGGTCGCCGACATCTTCACCGAGGTCATCGTCGCGCCCGACTACGAGGACGGCGCGCTCGAAGCCCTCACCAAGAAGAAGAACATCCGCGTGCTGCGCGCCCCCAACGGCCCGTCCGCGCCCGTGGAGACCAAGCAGATCGACGGCGGCGCGCTGCTCCAGGTCACCGACCGCCTCCAGGCCGACGGCGACGACCCGGCGACCTGGACCCTCGCCACCGGCGACGCGCTGTCCCAGGGCGAGCTGGACGAGCTGGCGTTCGCCTGGAAGGCGTGCCGGGCCGTGAAGTCCAACGCCATCCTGCTCGCCAAGGACGGCGCCTCGGTCGGCGTCGGCATGGGCCAGGTCAACCGCGTCGACTCCTGCAAGCTCGCCGTCGAGCGGGCCGGCGAGGAGCGGGCGCGCGGCTCGTACGCCGCCTCGGACGCGTTCTTCCCGTTCCCCGACGGGCCGCAGATCCTCATCGACGCCGGCGTGAAGGCGATCGTGCAGCCGGGCGGTTCGATCCGTGACGAGCTGGTCGTCGAGGCCGCCAAGAAGGCGGGCGTGACGATGTACTTCACGGGGACGCGCCACTTCTTCCACTGATCCCCGCGGACCTCAGCGGTACGGGCGAGGGCCCGCCGGTCACCGACCGGCGGGCCCTCGTCGTGTGCGGGTCAGCCCTTGACCTTGACGGCGATGGTGCCCGCCGCCTTGTCGTGCCAGCCCTGCTGGCGGCCGGAGTTGTCGAAGAACGGCGACAGGTACACCAGGAGCATGCCGATGCCGCAGGCGATGTAGCCGGCGTACGGAATGAGCCAGCGCAGCAGTCCCTTGCCGAGGCCGGGCTTCTGCCCGTTCTCCAGGCGCAGCACGCGGATGCCGACGGCGAGCTTGCCGAGCGTGGCGCCCACGAAGGAGATCATCAGGACCTCGTACACCAACGTCACGGCCAGCAGGCCGAGCGCGATCGGAATGATCTTGCCGATCATGTCCGAGCTCGCGTTGTTGACGCAGGAGTCGTACGTGCTCGACGCCGGGTCGCAGTCCGTGGCGGACTTGACGCTGTCCACGAACATCGGGCCGATCAGCACGAAGTAGATGATCGAGTACAGGACACCGTCGATCGCGCGGGCGCCGAGCCGGCGGCCCATGCCGGCGATCGGCGGCATGCCGGGCTGCATGCCGCCCTGCGGGTACGGCGGCATCCCGCCCTGCTGGGGGTGCTGGGGGTAGGCGCCGGGCTGCTGCGGGTAGCCGTAGCCCTGCTGCGGGACGCCCTGCGGCGCCTGCTGCGGGTAGCCGTAGCCGGGCTGGCCCTGCGGGGGCTGCTGGCCGTACGGGTTGCCGCCCTGCGGGGGCTGCTGGCCATAGGGGTTGTTGGGTTCGCCGAAACTCATGGCGGGATCCTCCGTGGACGGAATCGGGGACGTCGCGGACCTGCGGAGGATCGCCACGTGTGGCGGTCGCGTGAGCGGCAGTCCCCCTTGCCGCTGATCCGCGGCACTGCAGAGATCATGGTCGTGAACCGGCCACCGTGTTGTCCAGCGGGCGGCCGGTGCTGTTGTGCAAGTGCAACTTGGGTGATTCAGGCCCGCCCTGAAAGAATGGATGCCATGACCGCCCAGATTCTCGATGGCAAGGCCACCGCAGCCGCGATCAAGTCCGATCTGACCGCCCGCGTGGCGGCCCTGAAGGAGAAGGGGGTCACGCCCGGTCTCGGCACCGTCCTCGTCGGCGAGGATCCCGGCAGCCAGAAGTACGTCGCGGGCAAGCACCGCGACTGCGCGCAGGTCGGCATCGCCTCCATCCAGCGTGAACTGCCCGCCACGGCCACGCAGGAGGAGATCGAGGCCGTCGTCCGCGAGCTGAACGAGGACCCGGCCTGCACCGGTTACATCGTCCAGCTGCCGCTCCCCAAGGGCATCGACGAGAACCGCATCCTCGAACTGATGGACCCCGACAAGGACGCCGACGGCCTGCACCCCATGAACCTGGGGCGGCTGGTGCTCAACGAGCCGGCGCCGCTGCCCTGTACCCCCTTCGGCATCATCACGCTGCTGCGCAGGCACGGCGTCGAGATCAAGGGCGCGGAGGTCGTGGTCGTCGGCCGCGGTGTCACCATCGGCCGCCCGATGCCGCTGCTGCTCACCCGCAAGTCGGAGAACGCGACCGTCACCCAGTGCCACACCGGCACCCGTGACCTCGCCTCCCACCTCAAGCGCGCCGACATCATCGTGGCCGCGGCCGGTGTCCCGCACCTGATCAGGCCCGAGGACGTCAAGCCGGGCGCCGCCGTGCTCGACGTCGGTGTCTCGCGCGACGCGAGCGGCAAGATCGTCGGCGACGTCCACCCCGGTGTCGCCGAGGTCGCCGGCTGGATCTCCCCGAACCCGGGCGGCGTCGGCCCGATGACCCGTGCCCAGCTGCTCGTGAACGTGGTGGAGGCAGCGGAACGGAACGCCGACGGTGTCCGCTGAGGCCTCCGGGGGCACGCCGGTGAACGGCTCGCGCGACGCCGCCCAGGACCCGTCCGGGGCGGCCTCCGAGAGCGCCCCCGAGGCGGCCCCCGAGGGCGGCGGCAGGCGGCGCGGGACGCGCCGGTTCCCCTTGTGGACCCGCGACACCGCGCGCCCCGAGGGCGGCGGCCGGGCCGCCCCCGGTGACGCCCCGGCGCCCGCCCGCCAGTGGCCGCTGATCTCCGTCCTCTCGGTGACCGGGCTCGGCCTGCTGCTCACCGCGTTCGACGTGTTCCGGATCGGCACCATGCTGGTGGGCCTGGCCCTGATCGGCGGGGCAGTGCTGCGCTGGGCGCTGCCCGGCGTCGGCATGCTCGCCGTGCGCTCCCGCTTCACGGACATGGTCACGTACGGGCTTCTCGGCCTGGTCATCGTGCTGCTCGCGATGATGGCGCAGCCCGATCCGTGGCTGCGGATCCCCTTCCTCCAGGACACCCTGCACTTCACGGTGCGGTGACGGACGGGACTCCCGTGGCGGAGTCCCGTCCTCCTTGTGTGGGGATGTCCGGTTAACTTCCGGGATCTGTCGTACGTGCCATGACAACGCGCCTACTCTGGGCATTCGGGACCCTCCCGGAGAAGTGTGGGCGTCGCGGGTCCGGTGGTGTGCGAGGGGGCACGCCCTGGTGTCGAATGGTGTCGAACGCCTCCGTGCGCCCCCGTCCGGGGAACTGACATCCTGGCTACTCACATCCCATTGGGTAGCCAGTGGGGGCCGACGCGCGGCGCGGCGCGGGTCATTCGGACACGTATGGGGGGAATAGGGGGAAGGACATGCCTCGTTGGAGGGCGCTGCCCGACGAACTCGACCCGCAGGTCAAGGAGTTCGCCGGTCAGCTGCGCCGGCTGGTCGACCGCAGCGGGCTCGGGATCGCCGCCCTGGCGGACCGCACCGGGTACAGCAAGACCTCGTGGGAGCGGTATCTGAACGGGCGGCTGCTCGCGCCCAAGGGCGCGATCGTCGCGCTCGCCGAGGTCACCGGCACCAATCCCGTCCACCTGACGACACTGTGGGAGCTCGCGGAGCGTGCCTGGAGCCGTTCCGAGATGCGCCACGACATGACCATGGAAGCGATACGGATATCCCAGGCGCGCGCCGCGCTGGGGGAGTTCGGCTCGCCCGCCGCCCAGGGCACGAACAGCACGGGCGGCGCCGGACGGGCGACGGCTTCCCGGTCCACCGGGCTGGCGGAACCCGTCGCGGCGTCCCCCTCGACGGGCGTGCCGCCGCGGGTGCGGACCCAGGTCCCGGACCAGTTCGGCCCGCCGCCGGTGGTGTCGCCGGACGCGCCGGGCTCCGGCGGGCCGGGCGGCAGACGGCGCGTGTTCATGTTCGTCGCGGGTGTCGTCGGCGCCGCCCTCGTCGTCCTCATCGCCTACGTCCTGACCAGCGGCGGCGATGACAAGGGAGCCGAGGCCGGGCCGTCGAAGTCGCCGACCACCAGCGCGCCCCCGCTGCCCGCGGGCGTGCAGTGCGTGGGCGACGGCTGCACCGGCAAGGACCCCGAGGCCATGGGCTGCGGCGGCGACCTGGCCGACAGCCCGGCGAAGGCCCCGCTCGGCACGGCCAGTGTCGAGGTCCGCTACAGCAAGACGTGCAAGGCGGCCTGGGCGCGGATCCAGCTCGCGGCGCCCGGTGACAGCGTCACGCTGTCCGTGGGTGCCAAGACGTCGAAGAAGGGCCTGGTCGGCGACGCGGACACGGACGCCTACACCCCGATGATCGCGGTCGGCTCGGCCACCGAGGCCAAGGCGTGCGGCACGCTCGCGGCGGGCCAGAAGGGCTGCACTCCGTAGCCCGGAAACCTCGGCGCACAAGGACAGGCATGGGGGAGCGTCTTCGGGGAAGGCGATCGTTACCCCCACGGGATGGCCACACGGTGGCACCCTGGCGGCCGCCGGCCCCCTCTCTCCCGGGGCGGCGGCCGCCGCCGTGTTCCGGCTCTGTGGGGTGAGCCACACGGACCCGGGGGTCGTGTGCGGCCGAGAGGCGATAGCCTGACGAGCGGATCTCTTGGTATCAAGAGATCGATCAAAAGCCTCGCTGTCATACGGAGAACGCCATGACCCGCACTCCCGTGAACGTCACCGTCACCGGCGCCGCCGGCCAGATCGGCTACGCACTGCTCTTCCGCATCGCCTCCGGCCAGCTGCTCGGCGCGGACGTGCCGGTCAAGCTGCGCCTCCTGGAGATCACCCCGGCGCTCAAGGCCGCCGAGGGCACCGCGATGGAGCTCGACGACTGCGCGTTCCCGCTGCTCCAGGGCATCGACATCACCGACGACCCGAACGTCGCCTTCGACGGCACCAACGTCGGCCTGCTCGTCGGCGCCCGCCCCCGCACCAAGGGCATGGAGCGCGGTGACCTCCTGGAGGCCAACGGCGGCATCTTCAAGCCCCAGGGCAAGGCCATCAACGACCACGCCGCGGACGACGTCAAGATCCTCGTCGTCGGCAACCCGGCGAACACCAACGCCCTCATCGCCCAGGCCGCCGCGCCGGACGTGCCGGCCGAGCGCTTCACCGCCATGACGCGCCTCGACCACAACCGCGCGCTGACCCAGCTCGCGAAGAAGACCGGCTCGACCGTCGCCGACATCCAGCGCCTGACGATCTGGGGCAACCACTCGGCCACCCAGTACCCGGACATCTTCCAGGCGTCCGTCGCGGGCAAGCCGGCCATCGAGGCCATCGGCAACGACGAGAAGTGGCTCGCCGAGGACTTCATCCCGACCGTCGCCAAGCGCGGCGCCGCGATCATCGAGGCCCGGGGCGCGTCCTCCGCCGCCTCGGCCGCCAACGCCGCCATCGACCACGTGCACACCTGGGTCAACGGCACCGCCGAGGGCGACTGGACCTCCATGGGCATCCCGTCGGACGGCTCCTACGGCGTCCCGGAGGGCCTGATCTCCTCCTTCCCCGTCACCACCAAGGACGGCAAGTACGAGATCGTCCAGGGTCTGGAGATCAACGAGTTCTCGCGTGCGCGCATCGACGCGTCCGTCAAGGAGCTGACCGAGGAGCGCGAGGCCGTGCGCGGTCTCGGCCTCATCTAGGTTCCGGCCTCTCTCCGCTCTGACCGCCCGCGGTCGGGTCGTTCGCGACCCGCCGCGGGCGGTTCTG
Source organism: Streptomyces sp. HUAS MG91 (assembly GCF_040529335.1). Lineage (GTDB taxonomy): Bacteria > Actinomycetota > Actinomycetes > Streptomycetales > Streptomycetaceae > Streptomyces > Streptomyces tabacisoli. The sequence continues at coordinate 5,148,075 of NZ_CP159534.1, forward strand.
TTGTGTGTGGGGGTCTATGCTGCTTCCTTCGTAACTTCCGTACCAGTGACGGCAGTTCGAACGTGCGGCATCGATGGGAACATTCGGGGGAGTGGCGTGAGTACCGCCTATGTACCGCAGCAGTCGGCAGCACCGGACACCGGCGGGGGCGGGGTGGGGCCCCTGCCGCCGGCGAAGCCGCCGTTCGCCAGTGAGGCCACCCGGCTGCTGTGCGCCGGCACCTATCTCGACCCGGACTACCGGGACCGGGTCATCGAACAGCTGCACCTGCACGAGCAGCGCATCGCGGCCCCGTCGCTCGGCTTCGACGCGGCCCGGGTCCTCGCGCACGCGCTGCGCGCCCGGCGCCTCGAAGTGGCCTGGGCCTGGGCCGTGCTCGGCCTGTGGGTGGTGGCCCTGCCGCTGACCGGCTACTGGATCCTCACGTTCCTGCTGCCGTCCGCGCTGCTCGCGCTCGGCGTCCGGGCCCGCGGTCCCGAGCAGCGCCCGCCGGTCTACCGGCGAGTGGCCGGCTGGTACCTGCGCTGGTGGGGCCGGGGCCTGCTGGTCGTCCTGCTGATCACCACGCTGGTCATGGCCACCGGCGACGACGGCGACTACGACAGCTTCTCCTACGAGGTCCGGTCCGGCCTGCACGAGAGCCTGCCGGACTTCCTGAACTGGCTGGTCCCCCAGGGCACCGGCTCCGGCGACACCCTGCACGGCTGGCTCACGCTGCTCCTGCTCGCGCTGATCGCCCTGTGCGCGGGCGCCCAGCGCGGTCAGCTCGCCCGGGTGCTCGGCACCGACCTGTCCGAGGCGCGGTTCGCGAACGCCTCCGCCGACCCCGCGGAGAGCACCGAGGGCGCCCGTTTCGCTCGGGTGATGCGGCGGATCAGGGTCGAGCAGCACGCGCCGCTGATCATGTACCACGCGGTCCGCCCGTTCTGCGGCGCGGGCGAACCGGTCGACACCTGGACCCTCGCCGTCGAGCTGCGGCCCGACCGGACGAAGAAGCAGCAGCCGCTGAACAACCGCGGCATCCTGGAGAAGATCAGGCCACTGCTCGAACAGCTGCGGCTGCCCGCCGAGTTCGCGAGCACCACCGTGCGCGACCGGCTGCGCTGGCTGGAGATCGACGAGTGCGTCTTCCTGCCCGCCGAGGGCCTCGACCGGCGCGAGGACGCCCCCTACCGTCCCGAGGCGTTCGAGGAGCACCGGGAGCGGTCCGTCGAGGAGGGCGCGGAGAAGCGGCGGCACTTCCTGCGGATCCGGGTCGGCGGCTGGGAGGAGGAACTGGTCGTCACCGTCTTCGTCCGGGTCCACACCCAGGGCCGGATGCTGATGCTGGAGATCGCGCCGCACGTCCTCGCCCCGATCCGCGAACCGTTCCGCGAGGCCGACCGCACCGCCCACCAGTTCCGCCACAACAACCCGCTCGGCAAGGCCGCCTGGGCCGTCACGCGCGTGGCCGGATCCCCCGCGCGCTCCCTCGTCACCGTCGCCCGCTGGATCGGCTACGGCTGGCAGATCGTCACCGGCGGGCACAGCGGCGCGCTGCCGGACGGCCCCGCCCTGTCGGTGCGCGAGCTGGGCTCGGAGGGGCCCGGTTCGCTGTTCCAGCGGATGGACGTCGAGCGGTACCTCAAGTCGGTGCAGGACCGCATCGCGGGCGGAGTGCGCCAGTCGCTGGCCGAATCCGGCTACCAGACCGGCGAGTTCGTCCAGAAGGTCGTGAACATCAGCAGCGGCGGCGTGAACATCGACCGCGTCGAGGACTCCACCTTCGCCGTCGGCAGCCACGCCAGCGCGACGTCGGGCAAGGCCGACGACACCCCGGCCCAGAAGGGATCAGACGATCATGACGGCGAATGACGAGCCCTCGGTCAGCATCGGCGACGTCCACGGCAGCACCTTCGCCATCGGCAGCCACGCCCGCGCGGAGAGCCACACGCACGCCGCCCCGCAGGGCGACGACGAGTCGATGCGCGAACTCCTGGAGGCGGTGCGCGAGCTGCGGGCCGACCTGACCCGGCTGCGCGAGGACGCGGGACTGCGCGCCCTCGACGCCGAGCTCGCCGAGACGGAGGGCGAACTCGTCCGCACGGGCAGCGCCCCGGCGAACCGCCTGGAGCGGCTGCGGGCGCTGCTCGGCGACTCCCAGGCGGTCCTCTCGCTGTTCACGTCGGCGGGCACGGTGGCCGCCATGCTGGGGAACCTGAGATGAGCGGGCGGCACTGGAACGAGGAGAACCAGCGCTGGGAGGAGGCGGGTTCGGGCCCCGCGACGATGTCCTCGCCGCCCCCGCCGCGCCCGGACTTCGCACCGCCCCCGACGTCCTGGCCCGAGCCCGACCTGGCCGGACCGGCCGCCCCGCCGCCCGGCCGCAACCGCCGCTTCGTCCTCGTGATCGCCGGTGCGGCCGTGCTCGGCGCCGCCGTCGCGACCACGGTGGTGCTGGCCGGCCGCGGGGACGACCCCGGACCGGACCCGAAGCCGACCCGGGCCACCGCCGCCGCCTCCAGCCCCACGCCCACCACCACGCTCGCGCCCGGTCCCACCCCGTCTCCGAGCGACGCGCTGCCCTCCGGATACCGCGAGGTGGCGGACGCGGCGGGGTTCACGCTCGCGGTCCCCGACGACTGGAGCCGCACCGAGAGCGAGCAGGGCGTCTTCTACACGTCCTCCGACCAGGCCTCGCTCATCCAGGTCTTCACCATCGAGGAGCCCGACAGCACACCGCTCGCCTCGCTGCGCACCGCCTCCAAGACCCTCTCGTCGACCAACCCCGGGTACGAGGAGGTCTCGCTGGAGCGGACCTCCGCTCCCGACGGGGCCTCGGACGCGGTCACCGACGACGCGGCCGAACTCGTCTACGCCTACGACAGCGAGAAGCTGGCCGCCCGGAGGAAGGTGGTCGACTTCTCGTTCACCGCGCGGGACGGAACGCAGTACGCGGTGCTCGTCGCCGGTCCGGACGACGACTGGCCCGCCCAGCGGGACCGGCTCGCCACGGTGCTGTCCCGGTTCGGTCCTGCCCAGCCGAGGCTCTGAAGTTGCTCAAGTGCCGTTTCGGCGGTGCCGGGTGCGCGCATCATCGAAGAATGATCTTCAAGTCGAAACCGCAGCCCGATCTGGGTGTCGTCGTCCTGCGGGACGCCGACCGCATCGCCGAGGCCCTGACGGCGGCGCTCGCGCAGGCGAGCGACGCCGAGCGGCCCGGTCTCGAACGGGCCGTCGCGCTGGTCGCCGAGACGGAGCGGGTGAGCGAGGCCGAGTCGCGGGGGCGGTGGGTGTGGGAGCGGCTTGCCGCCGCCGGGTACGAGGGGCCTGCCGACTCGGTGCGGGCGATCAAGGTTCTCCGGCAGGCCGAGCCGTCGCTCACTTTGGCTGCGGCGGTGCGGCTTTCCAAGGACGCGGTGCGGCTGGACGCCCCTTGACCGTGCCCGGCACCTGTGGGCCGTCGTTCGGCTGACGCCCGGTGGCCGCTTCTCGCGCAGTTCCCCGCGCCCCTGAGGCATGCGCTGCGCGCAGCCTCCCCTGAGCGAGCGAAGCTCGCTCAGGGGCGCGGGGAACTGCGCGAGAAGGCTTGCTGGGGTGCGGGGAGTCGCGTGGCGCCGCCCGGGCCGCGGAGGGGGACCTCCTTGACCGCCAGCGCCGCGACCAGCGCAAGCGCCGAGACGATCGCAGCCAGCAAGAAGATCTGATGGGTGCCGGAGGCGACCGAGGACGCCGAAGTGCCCCGCGCCGTGGCCCGGTTGAAGAGCATGCCGAACACGGCGAGCCCCACCGAGGCCCCCAGCGTCCGGAACAGATTGGTGCCGGACGACGCGACGCCCAGGTCCCTCGGCTCCACACTGTTCTGCGCGATGGTCGTCGTCATCTGCGTGAAGAACCCCATGCCGATCCCGGTGACGACCATGTACACGGAAGCCGTGACGGCCGAGGTGCCCGTGCCCATGGTGGACAGCAGGGCGGTCCCGGCGACGAGGAAGACCCCGCCGAGCACCGGAAAGATCTTGTACCGCCCCGTCCGCGACATGACCCGCCCGCCGATCTGCGACACGATCACGACCGGCGCCATCAGCGGAACGAGCAGCAGCCCCGAGTCCGTCACGGACGTGTGCTGCACCGTCTGCTGGAACAGCGGCAGATAGAGCGAGGCGCCGAACATGACGACACCCAGGGCGAGCATCATCACCGAGGCCAGCCCGAAGTTGCGGTGCGCGAAGACCCGTAGCGGAAGCACCGGCTCGGACACCCGGCGCTGGACGGCGAGGAACGCGGCGAGACCGGCGACGGCGGCCACCAGCAGCCCGGCGACCTGCCAGGACCCCCACGCGTACCGCACGCCGCCCCAGGAGGTGGCGAGCACGACGGCGCTGATGGTCAGGGTCAGCAGGGCGATGCCGGCCCAGTCGATGCGGACCTTGGCGCGGTCGGCCGGACGGTCGGCGGGCAGCATCAGCGCGCACCAGGCGAACGCGATCAGCCCGAGCGGAAGGTTGATGTAGAAGGCCCAGCGCCAGCCCAGGTGCCCGGTGACGAGGCCGCCGACGAGCGGCCCGCCGATGGTGCCCAGCGCCATCACGGCGGCGGTCATCCCCTGATAGCGCCCGCGCTCGCGGGGCGGCACGAGGGACCCGATCAGCGCGAACGCGAGCCCGCCGAGCCCGCCGGCGCCCAGCCCCTGCACCACCCGGAACCCGATGAGCTGGCCCATGTCCTGGGCGGCGCCCGACAGCACGGACCCGGCGAGGAAGACGCCGATCGAGATCAGGAAGACGCGCTTGCGGCTGTAGAGGTCGCCGAGCTTGCCCCAGACCGGGGTGGAGACGGCGGTGGTCAGGGTGTAGGCGATCACGACCCACGACAGATGGGCCGCGCCGCCGAGGTCCCGGACGATCGTCGGCATCGAGGTGCCGACGATGTTGTTGTCGAGCATCGACAGGAGCATCGCGAGCATCACGCCGAGCATCGCCCAGCGCACAGAGAGGGAATCAGGCATGCCATCGAGAAAAGCACACTCGTTAAATAAGTGCAACGGATCAACTTTTTGAACGGGGCAACCCAAGAGGGGTAGAGTGTGACCATGACCGTCGAACCCCTGGGCCGCCGCGAACGCAAGAAGGCCGCCACCCGCCAGGCCCTCGCCGACGCCGCGCTGCGGCTCTTCCTGGAGCACGGGTACGACCAGGTCGGGATCCGCGACATCGCCGAGGCCGCCGACGTCTCCACGACCACCCTGTTCAAGCACTTCTCCGGCAAGGAAGCCCTCGTCTTCGACCTCGACGAGGGCCAGGAGGAGGACCTCGTCGCGGCGGTCCGGGACCGGCCCGAGGGCCGTACGATCCTTCGGTCGCTGCGCGAACTCGCGCACCGCTACCAGGAGTTGGACCCCTCCGACGCGGAGGGCGCGCGCTTCCGCGAGCTGATCGACGGCACCCGGGCGCTGCGCGAGTACGCCGAGCGGATGTGGCTGCGCCACCGCACCGCGCTGGCCCGAGCCATCGCCGAGGACACCGGCGCCCCCGAGGGCGATCCGGCGAGCGAGGCGCTGGCCGCGTTCGCGCTCCAGGCGATCCGCGTCGGCGACAGCCCCGAGGGTGTCGACATCGCCTTCGACATCCTGGAGCGCGGCTGGGACGCCACCCGCTCCCAGTGACACAGCGCACTTCTGCGCACCGTTCGCGCATGTTCTCGACGCCCCCGGGCAGGGGCCATCGACGTCACCCCTGAACCGGCCGACCGGCCGTTCGCGGTGCACGGGGGCAGCTCATGAACGGAAGGCGAAGCAGGACGTGTCAGCACAACAGACCATCCATGTCGGCGGCGAGTGGCGCGGTGCCGCCTCAGGGGCGACCCGCGAGATCATCGACCCGGCGGACGCCACGCCGTTCGCGGTGATCGCCGAGGGCGGCGCCGAGGACGCGGACGCCGCGATCGCCGCCGCCCGCCGCGCCTTCGACGAGGGCCCGTGGCCGCACACGCCCGTCGCCGAGCGCGCCGCGCTGCTGCGCCGGGTCGCCGACCTCCTCGTACGGGACCGGGAGAAGATCGGCCTCCTGGAGAGCCGGGACGCCGGGAAGACCGTCGAGGAGGGCCGCGTCGACGTCGACTGCGTCGCCGACGCCTTCCGCTACTTCGCCGACCTCGTCGTCGGCGAGGGCGCCGGACGCGTCGTCGACGCGGGCTCCGACGACATCCACAGCGTCGTCGTGCACGAGCCCGTCGGCGTCTGCTCGATGATCACGCCCTGGAACTACCCGCTGCTCCAGGCCAGTTGGAAGATCGCCCCGGCGCTCGCCGCGGGCAACACCTTCGTGATCAAGCCGAGCGAGATCACCCCGCTGACCACGGTCGTGCTCGTCGAGCTGCTGGCGGAGGCCGGACTCCCCGACGGCGTCGCCAACCTCGTCACCGGCCCCGGCGCCACCGTCGGCGCCCGCCTCGCCGACCACCCCGACGTCGACCTCGTCTCCTTCACCGGCGGCCTGGTCAGCGGCACCAAGGTGGCGCAGGCCGCCGCCGCGTCCGTGAAGAAGGTCGCCCTCGAACTCGGCGGCAAGAACCCGAACGTGGTCTTCGCCGACGCCTGCGAGACCGAGGACGGTTTCGACACGGCCGTCGACCAGGCGCTCAACGCCGCTTTCATCCACAGCGGGCAGGTCTGCTCCGCCGGTTCGCGGCTCATCATCGAGGAGTCGGTGCGCGAGCGCTTCGTCGCCGAACTCGCCCGCCGCGCCGAGAAGATCCGGCTCGGCCGCGGCACCGAGAAGGACGTCGAGTGCGGGCCGCTCGTCAGCGAGCAGCAGCGCGACAAGACCGAGTCCTTCGTCGCCTCCGCCCTCGCCGAGGGCGCCGTGCCCCGGTGCGGCGGCAAGCGCCCCGAGCCCAGCGACGTACGCCCGGCCACCGGCTACTTCTACGAGCCGACCGTCCTCGACCAGTGCCACCGCGAGATGCGCGTCGTGCGCGAGGAGACCTTCGGGCCGATCCTCACCGTCGAGACGTTCCGCACCGAGGACGAGGCCGTCGCGCTCGCCAACGACACCGAGTACGGGCTCGCGGGCGCCGTCTGGACCGCCGACGCGGGGCGCGCACGGCGCGTCGCCGGGCGGCTGCGGCACGGCACCGTCTGGATCAACGACTTCCACCCCTACCTGCCGCAGGCCGAATGGGGCGGCTTCGGGAAGAGCGGCGTCGGCCGCGAACTGGGCCCCGCCGGTCTCGCCGAGTACCGCGAGACCAAGCACATCTACCAGAACCTGGCACCGCGGCCGGTGCGCTGGTTCGCGGGCTGAGCTTTCCCGGTCGGCGGTCGGGTGCCGGCCGGTGGGGCTTCTCGCGCAGTTCCCCGCGCCCCTGAGGCGAGCTCCGCTCGCCCAGGGGAAGGCGGCGCGAAGCGCCTGCCTTCAGGGGCGCGGGGAACCGCGCGACCAGCCCCCACCGGCCCGCGGCCGCCCCACCACCGAACCCCCCTCACCATCACGCGCAGTACCTTGCAACCCAACGGAGTTGACGCATGCCGGAGAACCCCGAACAGCCCCAGCACATGTACGACTACGTCATCGTCGGCGGCGGCACCGCCGGATCAGTGATCGCCTCCCGCCTCACCGAGGACCCCGGCGTCACCGTCGCCGTCATCGAGGGCGGCCCCAGCGACATCGGCCGCGACGACGTGCTGACCCTGCGCCGCTGGCTCGGCCTGCTCGGCGGCGACCTCGACTACGGCTACACCACCACCGAGCAGCCGCGCGGCAACTCGCACATCCTGCACAGCCGCGCCAAGGTGCTCGGCGGCTGCTCGTCGCACAACACCCTCATCTCGTTCAAGCCGCTGCCCGGCGACTGGGACGAGTGGGCCGCGGCCGGCGCCACCGGCTGGGACCACAAGGCGATGGACCCCTACTTCGGCAAGCTCCGCAACAACATCGTCGCGGTCGGCGAGCTGGACCGGAACGCCATCGCCCGCGACTTCGTCGAGGCCGCGCAGGCGGCGACCGGCGTACCCCGCGTCGACGGCTTCAACAAGGCGCCGTTCAAGGACGGCGTCGGCTTCTTCGACCTCGCCTACCACCCCGAGAACAACAAGCGCTCGTCCGCCTCGGTGGCGTACCTGCACCCGCACATGGAGGCCGGCGACCGCCCCAACCTGACGCTCCTGCTGGAGACGTGGGCGCACAAGCTGGAGTTCGTCGACGGCACCCGGGCGAGCGGGGTGCGCGTGCGCACCAAGGACGGCGAGGAGAAGCTGATCACCGCGCGGCGCGAGGTCGTCGTCTGCGCCGGTGCCGTCGACACGCCCCGCCTGCTCCTGCACTCCGGCATCGGCCCCAAGGCCGACCTGGAGAAGCTCGGCATCCCCGTCGTGCACGACCTGCCGGGCGTCGGCGAGAACCTGCTCGACCACCCCGAGTCGGTCATCGTCTGGGAGACCGACGGGCCGATCCCCGACAACAGCGCCATGGACAGCGACGCGGGCCTGTTCATTCAGCGCGACCCCGAGGCCGCCGGGCCGGACCTGATGTTCCACTTCTACCAAATTCCGTTCACGGACAACCCCGAGCGGCTCGGCTACGAGAAGCCCGAGCACGGGGTGTCCATGACGCCGAACATCCCCAAGCCCAAGAGCCGCGGCCGCCTGTACCTGACCAGCGCGGACCCCGAGGCCAAGCCCGCCCTCGACTTCCGGTACTTCACCGACGAGGACGACTACGACGGGCGGACCCTCGTCGACGGCATCCGCATCGCCCGCGAGATCGCGAAGACGCAGCCGCTCGCCGGCTGGCTCAAGCGCGAGGTGTGCCCCGGCCCCGACGTCACGAGCGACGAGGAGCTGAGCGAGTACGCCCGTAAGGTCGCCCACACCGTCTACCACCCCGCGGGCACTTGCCGAATAGGGTCCGCTGACGATGAACTCGCCGTGGTCGACCCCGAGTTGAGGATCCGCGGGCTGCGGTCCATCCGTATTGCCGACGCGTCCGTCTTCCCGACGATGCCCGCGGTGAACCCGATGATCGGGGTGCTCATGGTCGGGGAGAAGTGCGCCGAGCTGATAGGTGGTGATGCGTGATGAGTACAGCCACTGATCCGCGTACGGAGACGGGCACCGAGACCGTCTTCTCCGTCCGCAACCTGTGGAAGGTCTTCGGCCCGAAGGCCGAACGCGTGCCGCAGCAGCAGGAGTTGGCGGACCTCGACGCCGCCGGGCTGCGCGCGAGGACCGGCTGCACCGCCGCCGTCCGCGACGTGTCCTTCGACGTCCGGCGCGGCGAGGTCTTCGTCGTCATGGGCCTGTCCGGCTCCGGCAAGTCCACGCTGGTGCGCTGCCTGACCCGGCTCATCGAACCCACCTCGGGCGAGCTGTCCATCCACGGCGAGGACGTCCTCGCCATGGACAAGTCCCGGCTGCGCGCGCTGCGCAGGCGCCGCGCCGCCATGGTCTTCCAGCACTTCGGGCTGCTGCCGCACCGCACCGTCCTCGACAACGTCGCCTACGGCCTGGAGATCCAGGGCGTCGGCCGCGCCGAGCGACGCGCCAGAGCCGCCGAGGTCGTCGCCAAGGTCGGCCTGGAGGGCCTGGAGGACCGCCGCCCCGGCCAGCTCTCCGGCGGCCAGCAGCAGCGCGTCGGCCTGGCCCGCGCGCTCGCCGTCGACCCCGAGGTCCTGCTCTTCGACGAGCCGTTCAGCGCCCTCGACCCGCTGATCCGCCGCGACATGCAGGAGGAGGTCGTGCGGCTGCACCGCGAGGAGGGCCGCACGATGGTCTTCATCACCCACGACCTGACCGAGGCGCTGCGCCTGGGCGACCGCATCGCCCTGATGCGCGACGGCCGGATCGTGCAGCTCGGCACGCCCGAGGAGATCGTGGGCGCCCCCGCCGACGACTACGTACGGGAATTCGTCCGCGATGTCCCCCGCGAGCAGGTCATGACCGTCCGCCGCGCCATGCGCCCCGCCGACACCGACGAGGCCGAGCGCGGCGCGGCGATCGCCCCGGACGCCACGGTCTCGGAGGCCATCGAGGCCGTCGCGCGGACCGGCTTCGCCGTACGGGTCATGGACGAAGGCCGCTGCCTGGGCATCGTCGACCACGAGCGGCTCATCGCGGCCGTCGGCGGCGCCCCGGCCCCCGCCACCACGGGTGCTCCCGCCACCGGCGAGGAGGCGGTATAGATGACCGCCGCCGTCACCGCCGCCCCGCCGTCGAAGACCGGCACGGGCGGCCTCAAGAACCTCAAGCCGCGCCACCGCGCCCTCGGCAAGCTCCTGCTGCTCGCCGTCGCCGCGGCGGTCCTCGTGCCGATTGCCACCGCCCAGTGGTCCGGGGCGAGTTGGCCGCACGCCCTCACCGTCGACGTGTCCGAACCGCTCGGCAGGGCCAGCGACTGGATCATCGACAACCGGGACAGCTCACCCCTGTTCCTGTACTTCCTCGGCCACGTCAGCAACGCGCTGATCATCGCCATCCGCGCCGTCTACGTCGTGCTCCTCGCCGCCGGCTGGGCGGGCGTCACCGCCGCCGCGGGCCTGATCGCCTGGCGCGTCGCGGGCTGGCGCCTCGCCGCGTCCGCCGTCGTCGCGTTCCTCGCCTGCGGCGCCCTCGGCATGTGGGTGCCGACCATGCAGACGCTCGCGCTGATGGTCGTCGCCGTGCTCGCCTCGGTCGTGCTCGGCGCCCTGCTCGGCCTCGCCGCGGGCCTCAGCGAGCGCATGTTCCGCGTGCTGCGCCCGGTCCTCGACACCATGCAGGTGCTGCCCGCGTACGCGTATCTGCTCCCGGTCGTCCTGATCTTCGGCATGGGTGTCCCGGCCGCGGTGCTCGCCACCGTCGTCTACGCCGCCCCGCCCATGGCCCGCCTGACCGCGCTCGGCCTGCGCTCCGCCGACGGCGGCGTCATGGAGGCCGTCACCTCGCTCGGCGCGACGGCCCGCCAGCGCCTGTTCTCCGCGCGCCTGCCGCTGGCCCGGAAGGAACTCCTCCTCGGCCTCAACCAGACGATCATGATGGCCCTGTCGATGGCCGTCATCGCCTCCGTCATCGGCGCCGCCGGCCTCGGTGACCGCGTCTACCAGGCGCTCGCCTCGGTCGACGTCGGCGCCGCGCTCGCCGCGGGCATCCCGATCGTGCTGCTCGCCGTGATCCTCGACCGGGTCACCGGCGCGGCGGGCGAGAAGATCGGCTCGCACGAGGCACCGGCCCGCTGGAAGTGGGGCGTCGTCGCGGCGGGCACGCTCGTCGTCGCGCTCGTGGCCCGTTTCGCGGACCGGCTCGACTGGCCGGACGCCTGGGTCGTGAACATCGCGCCGACCGTGAACGACGCCGTCGACTGGATGACCGACCACCTCTACACCGGCGTCCCGTACGTCGGCGGCACCGCCGACTGGGCCGCGCACTTCACCACCTGGATCCTCGACCCGGTCCGCTCGGGCCTGACCTGGCTCCCGTGGTGGTCCGTCCTCCTGATCGTCGCCGCGCTGGCCTGGCTGATCGGCACCTGGCGCACCGCGCTGACCGCCGTCCTCGCCATGGCCGCGATCGGCTACCTCGGCGTGTGGAAGGCGTCCCTCGACACGCTCTCCCAGGTCCTGGCCGCCGTCGCGGTGACCCTGGTCCTCGGTTTCGCGATCGGCATCGCGGCGGCCCGCAGCAACCGTTTCGAACGCCTGCTCCGCCCGGTCCTGGACGTCTTCCAGACGATGCCGCAGTTCGTGTACCTGATCCCGGTCGTCGCCCTGTTCGGCGTCGGCCGCGCCCCGGCCGTCGCGGCGGCCGTCGTGTACGCCCTTCCGGCCGTCGTCCGCATCACCACGCAGGGCCTGCGCCAGGTCGACCCGGCGGCGCTCGAAGCCTCCCGCTCGATGGGCGCGACCACGGCCCAGCAGCTCCGCCAGGTCCAACTCCCGCTCGCGCGACCCGCGTTGCTTCTCGCCGTCAACCAGGGCGTCGTGCTGACCCTCGCCGTCGTCATCATCGGCGGCCTGGTCGGCGGTGGCGCGCTCGGCTACGACGTCGTGTTCGGCCTCGCCCAGGGCGACCTGGCCACCGGCCTGGTCGCGGGCGCCGCCATCGTCTGCCTGGGCCTGATGCTGGACCGGGTGACGCAGCCGACGGGCCGCCGCACGCACGAAGGAAAGGGGGCGTGAGCAGGATGAAGCACACTCATCGCTGTGCGGCCGTGGTCGCCGCCTCCGGAGCCCTTCTGGCCGTGACCGGTCTGACGGGCTGCGGCGCGGCGGACATGACGAAGCAGTCGTCGCCGTTCGCCAACGCCAAGGGCGCCAAGACGGTGACCCTCTCCGTCCAGTCCTGGGTCGGCGCCCAGGCCAACGTGGCCGTCGCCCAGTACCTCCTGGAGCACGAGCTCGGCTACCGCGTCGACACCGTCCAGGTCGACGAGGTCCCCGCCTGGGACGCCCTCAGCCAGGGCCGCGTCGACGCGATCCTGGAGGACTGGGGCCACCCCGACCAGGAGGCCCGCTACGTCAAGGACAAGAAGACCATCGTCGCGGGCGGCGGCCTCGGCGTCACCGGCCACATCGGCTGGTTCGTCCCGACGTACTTCGCGAAGCAGCACCCGGACATCACGAACTGGAAGAACCTCGACAAGTACGCGGATCAGCTCAAGACCGCCGAGAGCGGCGGCAAGGGCCAGCTCCTCGACGGCTCACCCTCGTACGTCACGAACGACAAGGCGCTGGTCCAGAACCTGAAGCTGAACTACCAGGTCGTCTTCTCCGGCTCGGAAGCCGCGCAGATCACCCAGATCAAGCAGTTCGCGAAGCAGAAGAAGCCGTTCCTGACGTACTGGTACACCCCGCAGTGGCTGTCGAAGCAGGTCCCGATGACGGAGGTGAAGCTGCCCCCGTACAAGGAGGGCTGCGACGCCGACCCGAAGAAGATCACCTGCGCCTATCCGACGACACCGCTCCAGAAGTTCTTCAACGCGGACTTCGCGAAGTCGGGCGGCGAGGCGGCGGCCTTCCTGAAGAAGTTCCGCTGGACGACGGACGACCAGAACGAGGTCTCCCTCCTGATCGCCGACAAGAAGCTGTCGCCGGAGGCTGCGGCGAAGAAGTGGGTCGACGGTCACCGGTCCACGTGGGAGGCGTGGCTGCCAAAGTAGCCGTGCCCCGTACCGTCGGCCCGCGTGTCGGATCAGACGCGCGGGCCGTCGTGCACATTGTGCTGGCTCAGCTCGACGGCGAGCCGGGAGGCGGTGACGAAGTCGCGGTCGTCGTGGAGGACCACCAGACCGTGGTGTGCCGCGGTTGCGCACAGTTGGAGGTCCACGGCGGAGAGAGCCTGGTGGCAGCCGGCGTCGGCGGCGCGTCGCTGCAGGCCGCCGATCCACAGACCGGCGTTCTTGGGTACCGCCACATCGCCGTAGAGGTCGGTGAACATGGAGCTGAGGCCGTCGAACTCAACCAAGTTCCTTGCGGAGGTGAGGACTTCGGTGCGCTGCGGATAGCAGGACGCGATCTCGCCGTCCGCGATGGTCTCGTGCCACGACTCGTGGAGCTTTCGGTCGCGCAGGAGGCGCCAGAGAGCGGACGAGTCGAGCAGATACTTGATCACTGGCGGTGCGTGTCCTTGTCTGCCTGGTGTGCCGCTTCGGCGCCTTCGATGTCCCAGTCCTTGGCCAGCTCGAAGTACTTTTCATGGGCGGCCGCGCGAATCCTGCGCATGTTGTACTCCTGCAGTGCGGCGGCCACTGCGGCGGTCTTCGTCCGGTGCCCGCCGAGTCGCTTGGCTGTTTCCAGTTCCTCGTCGTCGATGTCGATGTGCGTGAGGGACATGGCAGCCTCCTGGATGTACATAACCAGACTCAATCTCCCAATTTACTGTACATAGACCTGTGGGATCTCACCTTTTGTCCAGATCGGAGCGGCATCCCCGGCACAGCCCGCCCGGCAAGGCCTCCGGCCGCCCCGGTCGCCCGCAGTCCGTGCACTCCACGAGCGTGCGGTGCGTCGTCGGTACGGGCACGTGGGCGGCCCGCGCGCGCCGCGGCGGCAGCTTGTCGCGGAGGCGGACGGCGACGAAGGCCCGGGGCGAGTGGACGGTGGCGGGCAGGCCGCCGGTCATGGCCTGGGTGAACAGCTGCGAGTCGGGCTCGCGGGCGATCCACTCGGCGGCGGCGGCTTCGAGCGTGGCGCAGTCGGCCGCCGAGAGGGTCAACCGGGGATCGCGGAGCCCGAGTTGGGCGAGGCGTCGGTAGGCGTCGGAGCGGGGCTGCTGCGGCTGCGGTTCCTCGGCTCCGGGCTCCGGTACGTCACCGTCGAGGAACCGGGCCCACCAGTCGTCATCGCGTGCGACGCGCGACCAGTACGTGTGGAACACCCACCGGGTCGTGCCGTCCCCGGCGCCGGGTTCGGAGAGCCGCCGCACGCGCCGCAGGTGCCCGGCGGCGGACAGCTCGTTCAGCGCGCTGCGCACCGCCGCCTGTCCGTAGAGGGGCTGTTCCTTGGCGAGCGTCTTCGCGTCTATGGCGGCCTGCTCGGGCAGCGCGTCGATGAACCCCGCGAGGGAGCGGGCCCGCAGGGGGAGGTGCGCGAAGGAGTCGCGGCGCAGGGCGCCTTGGTCCGGGGTGCCGCGTTTTCCGTAACCGGGGTTGGCCAGGGGGTGTGCGGGGGAGGGCAGGCCGGAGATAGAGTTTTCGGTAGCCATTGGATCGTCCTTAGCGATCTGGGTGGTCAGACCCCGGCAGGTGTTCCAGCACCTGGTCGGGGTCGTCTGTTGTTGGGCACGCTAAAGGGTGGCGACCGTGTGTCGCAACCTGGTCGCGGAAAGTCACACCGGCTGCCCAAGTGGGCAGGGAGGGAGGGTGGGTTGAGACCCGACCACCCATTCCTTACAGGCAGCGCTCGGGTACCGGGGCTCGAAGCTCAGACGGTACGAGCGTGCGCCAGGAAGGCATTCCAGGCGGGCGCGGAGGCGCTGAAGGTGGGACTCTGGGGCCCGAGCTTCGAGTCGCGGAGGTAAATGCGGGTGGGGGAGGTGGCGGCTTCGAGGCAATTGCCGCCCTGGCTGTCGCTGTAGCTCGACTTGAACCACGTCAGGCTGGCGTTCACAGTGCCTGCGCCACCTTTCTAATGAAACCGGCCGAATCCTCGGGGCTGAGAGCGTGCATGCGGATCATGTCATGGGTCCTGGTCAGCTGACTGACCTTGTCCGCCTCGGCGTACAGAGCACTGGTCTCCTGCCCCTCCACGTACGCGTAGCGCTCGTGGTCGGCCGTCTCCAGAAGTGCGATGGGACCGTTGAGCGCGACACCGTACGCCCGCCCGAAGGGCAGCACCTGAATCAACACGTTCCGCAACTCACCAACCGAAAGCAGATGTTGAAGCTGCTGCTGCATCACCTCGCGCCCGCCCACCTGTGACCGCAGCGCCGCCTCGAACATCACGAAGCTGAACATCACGCCCGTACGGACCTTCAACGCCTCCTGACGCTTGAGCCGCCCGGCGACGCGCTCCTCCACGGTCTCGTCGTCGAGCGGCGGGGAACTGGCGCCGATCAGCTCCTTCGCGTACTCGGGCGCTTGGAGAAGCCCAGGGACGAGCAGCGGCTCGTACGAACTGACCGCGATGGCGTCCTTCTCCAGAGCCATGAACTCCTGCGATCGCTGCGGATGCGGCTCAGGCTTCAGGAACTCCTGGGCGGCGATGAGTTTGCCACCCGCGTTGCACATCTGATCGGCGATCTGGAGCAGCCGGATGGTGGGCTTCCGCCGCCCGTTCTCCATGGACTTCACGTACTCGCAGCCGTACCCGGCCTCCTTGGCCAGTATCTCGCGGTCGACGCCCGCCTCGGTGCGCCACAACTTGATCTGACTACCGCAGTAGCGCCACGCGAGATTCGTCTCGGCTGACATCGGCACGCACCACTTCCCTCAGGGGCCACGACAGGTACAACTACCCGAAGTACATGCGCCGTTACTCCCGAGCGTACGCGCGAACCGGGACGGTGAACGCATGCAGACCACACCGCCGACGCAACTCCCCCAGGACATCGAGTGGCGCCTGCCGCGTGACGCGCGGAGTGTGCGCAGAGCGCGCCTGCTCTTCCGGGAGACGGCGGCGCGCTGGGCGCTGCCCACAGATGTCACGGACACGGCGGAACTGCTGCTCAGCGAGCTGATGACGAACGCGTACCGCCACGCGAAGGCCCCGGCGGGCCGGGAGATCAGGGCGCGGGCGACCCTGACGGAGAACACTCTCCGGGTAACGGTGACGGACGCGAGCGACGTACTGCCGACCCCGCGCTCGGCGTCCCCGGAGGAGGAGTCGGGGCGGGGGCTGGCGCTGGTGGAGATGCTGGCGGGGGAGTGGGGCGCGGAGGTGCGCGACTGCGGGGTGGGCAAGTCGGTGTGGTTCGAGCTGATCCGCGTACCGGGAGAGAAACCGGAAGCGTAGGTGCTCAGGGCTCAGGGCTCAGGCGTTGATGGCGTGTTCGGTGAACCGGCCGCAGGCGCGGAACCCCAGGCGGCGGTAGACGGGCTCGCCGTCGGCCGACGCCTGGAGGACGGCGATGCGGTGATCGCGGTCGCGGGCCGCGCGGAGTGCGGCGAGGGTGATGGCGCCGCCGTAGCCCTGTCGGCGGTCGGCGGCGAGGGTGGAGATGTTGTAGATGCCGGCGACTCCCGCGTGGTGGAACACTTCGGCGGAGCAGACCGGGCGCCCGTCCACGTAACCGACCAGATATCGGGCGGGAGAGTGCGCGGCCAGCGCGTCCGGGACGGCCTGGGCGAAGAAGCGGCGGACGGTGGCGGCGGGCGGATCCCAGTTCGCGGCGAGAACCAGGGCGTAGTCGGCGAGTTGGTCGGGCGTGGCCACGCTCTGGATGTCCAGCTCTGGAACGTCGGGGGTCGGCGGCGAGGAGTCCAGTTCGGCCCACATGGCCGTCTCGTGCTCGGACGCCGGCAGACCGGCCGCGGTGAGACGGTCGCTGAGATCAGGGGGCGTGGAGGCGGGCCCCACCCACCAGGAGAAGGTACGGCCGGTGCGGGCCAGCGCGTCAACGGTCTCGGCGATACGGGCCGGGGCGTCGGCGGCGGTGAAGCGGGCCGCGGCGACGATGTTGAAGGTGTCGTCGTCAAGACCACTGTCGGCGACGAGCAGCCCGCGCCCGTCCGCGACGGTCGCACCGGCCATGTTCCGGTGCAGATGGCAGGCGTGCTCCGCCAGATTCCGTTCCATCCTGTCGAGCAGGTCGGCTTCGCCGAGTTTGTCGGGGGAGTGATCGTCCATAGTGGCCGATCACAGCACGGGCTGCCGTCGATCGCCCCCGATTTTCCACTGCATGCCCCGGTGTCGCGCCGAGGCGGCACAACGCGGGGCCATGTGCATACCGCCGGGAAGATCCCTTGGTCAACGGCTCGTTTCGCAGCGAAATTTCTCGATCAGGGGCGGCAGGTAAGGGCCCTCGTCGTCGAGCGATTCGGCGAAAGCCAGTAGCTTCGCGGCAAGGGAAGCCTCGTTTTCACGGAAGAACTCACCGCAGCGCAGCAGCGCCGTGAGCAGGTCGTCATCCAGGAACATCAGACCTTGCTCCCGCTCGGCGAGGAGGCGTTCGAGAGCGTAGGGGACCAGGAATTTCAGTCCAATTTTCTGGCCTATCAACCTCGCCAGCTCCCACGCCGAGAGGCTGTCGACCGGGCGCCCACGGAGGTCGGCGACGCTACGTTCGAGTGTAGTGGAATGCGGGGCTGGAGGGCTCCATTTCTCGCCCTCCAGCTGTTCGAGAGTGAGTCGCGGGTCGAATGGCAAATCTGACATTATGCCCTCGGTTAGCCTTCCCTTTTTGTACCTAATTGGTTTACTTTCGATTGCCTATTGAGTGGAGGAAACCGTTCATCCGGTCCAGCTCGTATATGACCCGGTCGCGTTTATGCATCAAGACTTCGAGGCCTCGGTTAGTAACTTCTTGGCCTGGATTTTCAAGCTCCCTTTCAATGACTCTGCGAATTTTATCCAGCCCGTTCCTTGCTTGCTGCAAGTCTGCGATGTGATCGAACGGTGTGCCATCCGGTTTGCGGGCCACCACTTCACCGTTCGCTTCACGTCGAGCGGCGGCACCTCTTGGTATCAACTGCTGCCCGGCTATGGGACCGCCGCGCGGAAGAGAGCAAGAAGATCCTGGGCCGGCAGGCCGTCCGCGTCGAAGAACTGTGTGGTCAGCGCGGGTGGCACGGCCGTTCCGTGCATGCGGACCTCGTGACAGCTGAAACAGAACGCCGCCTCGAACAGCGCCAGATCGAGAGAGTCCTCGTACGCCCGGATGCTCCAGCCCGGTGAGAACCCGCAGCGGTGCTGTTCACCGCCGGGCAAGCTCTCGACCAAGCCCAGGGCATCGGCGGCCTCACTCCCGACCCAGTGGGCGACAACCCTGCCGGGATACGGATCGCCCCGCTCGGCCGGAAGGGCGGAGATCCGCACGACCTCGATCAACGCCGTGGCGGCAACGGCTTCGGCAGGCAGTCGCATGTGCGTAGTCTGCCTGCCGGCCGGGCAACGGCTTGGCGCGAGGGGACTCCGGGGGTAGCTTCCCGCCATGTGCATATCGACGGGTGCGGCGGAGTTCTCCGGCACGATCGCGTACTGCGGCCGGCAGCACCATCCGGAGCACGGGCTCGTCCACGTCCTCGGTTACCAGAACACGGCGATCAATCTCGCCGACGGCCCGAACGCCATGCTCCTGCACATACCGACCAGGCGGCTCACCCCGCAGCACTTCCTCTCCACCGGCCGCGACGGTGACGTCCTGCGCCGCATGGTGGCCGCGGTCGAGGACGCCGAGGCGGCGGCAGGTGGTATCGCGTGGATGAGCGGGGAGCCGAGTACGGTCCAGGTCTTCGACCACGACGTCTACACGGTGCTCCTGGCGGACGATCCGACCGCGATCAACGCCGCGCTGGGACGAGTACCGCAGCACAGACGACCCCACCTCGCCCCGGACCTACTGGACTTCTACGCGTCCCACTACCCCGACCACACCATCGCGGTGTGCTGCTTCGACAACGCGGACGCGCAGCGCGCCAAGCCCCTGCTGCTCTGGTACACGCCCCTGGACCCCGACCGCTTGACCGTCCCCGCCGTGGACAGCCACACCGGCAAGGCCCCCGACCTGAACGCCCGGGTCCCCGTGGACCACTGGATCCTCTACTCCACCGACGAGGCCCCACCCACCTGGGGCGCCCCCGTCACCCACCCCACGTCCCTGCGCCACCGCACCCGAGCCTTCCTCCCCGCGTCCGTGATCGGCCGACACTACGGCCCCGAACAGTCACTCCCGAACGGCGACTTCTCCATCAGCCACCGCGACCTGCTGTCGGGCGACCTGAACGCAGTCGAGCGCGTCGCCGGAACCTTTCAGGCGAATCGGCACCATTGAAATGTGACATCGACTCTCTTGCCGGAAGGCAACGTCGAGGCAGGGACTGCCGGGATCGGACCACCCCGCTCTACCGTTCGAGTGCGGACCCCGAAAACCCCAGAAGTTCGTACTCTTCCTCGAAGACGACTGCTATGCGCGTTTTATTGTGGGAGACGAAAATCAAATCACTTCCCAGGGCCTCACGGAGATTGCCGCCCCACGTCTCCTCTGTTGCTTCGCAGTCAATCCATGGAAAGAACTCCAGTCCCGTCCGGCAGTAGAATCTCCTTCCGACTCCTGAAGTCTCGGTAAAACGCTCAACCCATCGATTGATTCGCTCCTCGCGGTCGTCGTCAATCCGTGAGTGAGGTTCCGAGTTGGTCTGTTGCCACTGGGAAACGTGGCGGCCGACCCATACGGGAATATCCCTTTCCTGCACGTATCCGAAGCAGCGGAAGTCGGTAAGTTTGAGCGGTAGCTTTTCGGCTTCAATTGCTTCACTGCGGTACTGGATCTTCTTGCGAAGTTCCTCGCTTGGCACTATTTGATCTCCGGATAGTCGCCCACACTCGGACCTGACGGCGTGAATCATGACCTGCGATGGGGGACGCCCCTTTCGCTCCACCGCGCTGCTCCACGTCGACGCTGGGCAGGCTCATGGCAGACTCCTTGGTCAACTGGATCTCCCCGCCGGACAGGCGAAGACCTCTCCCGCAAGGTAGTGAGTGGCTTTGATGCCCGCCTCCGCCAGGTGTCGACGCAGGGCGCGGTCGAAGGGCTGGTACGGGGGCATGTCCATGACCTCGACGTTCAGTACGACCTCCCCCTTCTTGAACACGCCCGGTGCTTCGCAGGGCATGTCGATCGACGCCCGGTGGTCGGCGACCGTGCCGGTGGTCGAACCCACGGTGAAGGTGTCGTGCGGCGCGGAGGGAGTGGGGCTCGGCGATGTGCCGGGCTTGTTCTTCAGGGTCTTCTTCCAGAGGTAGGAGACGCTGATGAAGCGGTTCTCCGTGCCGTGCAGCCAGCAGTATCCGCCTGCCCGCCATTTGGTCGGATGGAAGTGGCTGGTGTCCTCCGACCTGACGCCGTCGTCGCCGAGCAGGCGGCCGAACACCGGACCGGAGAGTTTGTGGTCGCAGACGGTGGCGGCAGTGCGTGGCGCGCGGGGCGAATCGTCGTCACCGCTGCAACTGGTCAGAGTGAGCAGGAGCAGCGCCAGCACAGCTGTCGCCCATTGCCGCAGGTGGGTGGGGAACGGTGTGCTCATGAGCCGTTCACCGCGGAGTTCCAGGCCACGCCCGAGGTGTATCCCACAGAGGCCGCACGGGCGACCGCATCTGCCTGCACGTCAATTTCCCGTTGCGACATGTTGGTTCCCGAAGCCTGTAGGGCCAACCGAAGAGAGTCGGCACTGGACGTCCTGATGGCCTTGATTCCTTGTGCGTACGAGGTGTCCGCCTCGTTTCTGGCCTCAGCGGTGGTGTCCCGCTGAGCCCGGTCGACGACGAGCTCCTGAATGTCCTCGACCGCGAATCCGGCGACGACCCCGGCTACGGGAGAGACGGCGGCGGTGGCGCCGCCGACGGCCATCGACAATCCGCGTCCCACCCATTTGTCAGTGGTGGCGACGGCGCTGTTGTAGTCCGCGTCCGAGGCGGAGTGTGCCTCATGAATGGCATGAGCGCGGGCGCCGCCCATGATTCCGGCGACGACGGCCCCCGGGTGAGTGACGTTTTCCATTGCTGTGTTCAGATCCGCCGGATGGCTGTCGATGACGCGGCGCATGAGAACCGCGGTGTTGGCCTGTTCGGCCTGGGTGATGGCCGCGTAGGCGTCGGGATCCTGACCCACTGCGGAGAGGAAGGGCTGGAAGGGCGCGGTGTCGAGTCTCGCGTCCTCCCCGAACGGCACGATGGTGCCCTGTTCGTTGCCCACGGCCGCCTGGAAGTCGGCCATGTAGTCGGCGGTCATGTTCCCCAGGCTGTCGCGCATCGCGTCGCGCCCGCCTTCGGTGAGGATCTCCGGTTGCACGCCGACCGTGTCGACCACGTCGTGCATCAGCGCCGCGCGTTCCGCACTGTGCTTGACGGGCTCGGCGTCCACGTCGTCGTAAGAACGTCCGGTGGTGCCTGATTCCAGGGCGTGCCCGAGATGGTCGTAGCCGCTGGGGTTCTTGGCGTCGCCGGTGTAGGCGCCTCCCTCGGGCCATTGACGTTCTTTGAGGAGGTAGTCGAGGTGGTCCACCTTCTCGTTGCCGACGGTGGTGCTGCCGGTGAGGAATTCTGTGGAGGCCTCGGGATTGTGTCCGAGGGCATCGGCGAAGCCGTTCATGGGGTCGAGGGGCACCATGTTGGCCAGGCCTGGGCTGCGGGTGTTGCCGGCGCTCCAGAAGGCTTCGGGTCTCTGCCCGCCACCGGACGTGCCGTGTCTTTCGGCGCTGATGAGATCGTCGCCGTAGTCCTGGAGGAAGTTCGTGTCCCACTTCCCCTGGCTCATCAGGCTGGCTCCGACCTGATAGCCGCTGAAACCGTGGGCGGACTCGGTCGGGTTGGCCTTGAACTCGTGCTGACCCGCGGCGCGAAGGTCCTCCTGGAACTTGGTGATGGCGGGATCCGCCTTGCCGTGGTCGTCGGACCGGGTGGCGGTTCCCAGGGTGGTGCCCAGGTTCTTCTGGAAAGACTTGAGTTCGGCGATGTCCTTCTTCGAGAGATGCGTCCCGGCCGGCGGGTTGACCAGTTCGTTGTACCGCTCCAGCGTGGTGTCGGCGCCTGTCCTCACCGCGAAGCGCCGGGCGAACTCCGGGTCGTCGCGATTGGCTGAGAGAACCGCGTTCAGCTGGTCGAACTCGACGGGGGTCAGCCGGCCCTTCTTCTTCATGAGGTGCGCGGCCTCGTCCGCCTCGAAGGCGTCGAGGCTCGTGTAGACGCTGGTGTTGAACGACGTGCTGTCCTCGCCGTTGGCGTCCCGCTCCAGGGCGCCGCTCGCGGCGGCGTCGGCCGCGGTGGCGAGTTCCAGGATGCGTTTCATGCGGGACTCCAGGCTTCCTTGCGCTCGGTGGCGAATCCTTCGGCAGCCGAGGCGGTGGGGCTGTCCCAGCGCTTGTCCACATCCTCGATCACGCCCTTGTCGGAGATCCGGAAACCGTCGCCAGGAGCTTCCTCCAGCAGGGCGTGGAGCTGCTTCTGGTACGTGCTGAACTCGTCGTGGGCGTCGGCGAGCAGCCGGGCGATGCGTCCGGCCTCGACGGCGGCGTCCTCGTACTGCTTGCGCGCCTTCTTCATGGTGGCGAAAGCGGACTCGGCCGCGTCGCCTTCCCAGTGGCCTTCGAGTCGGTCGAGGACACGGCGGGTGAACTCGTCCCGCAGGCTCTGGTACTTGGCCGGGAGGCCTTTCCAGGAGTCGGCGGCAGTGGCCAGAGGCGCGAGGTCGGCCTCTTTGAGGTACGCGAAAGACAACATGCGCGGTGTTCCTTCGGAGACGTGCGGCGGCGACGCCGGACCGGACCGGCTATCCGAACGGGGTGTGGACCGAGGCCATACGGGCTCGTTCTTCCTGTTCGGTGCGGGTGTAGTGGCCGGTGGTGGTGTGCATGCGGTCGCTGATGTCCTGCAACATGTTCTTGAGGTGGGTCACCTGCTCGCCCCAGCGCATGTCCATCGTCATCAGAGAGCCGGCCGTCATCCAGGAGCCCGCGTCTGGTGGGCCGGGAGCGGTGTGCTTGTTGAGTCCCTTGACGGCGCTCAGCGTGTCCTCGTCGGCGCGGTCGTCCACCCTCGCCGTCTCACCTCGCAGTTCCACCAGCGAATTCGCTGCCTGGTCCATGCGGTCGGTGTCGGTCTTGCTCATGCCTCCCCGGGCGCGCGAACCCTCGGGATCGGATTGCGCCGTCATCAGAGATCAGCCCCCATTGGCCCCTTGGCCCCAGCTCTCGCGTGCGTGGTCTTGATTTCCGGGAACGGTACAACCGTTCGATACTGTGGGCGGGGAGACCGAGGGGATCTGGCGGAAATGCCTCGGTCCGCTGTGCACTGAGGTCCGCTGTGCACTGAGGAACGGCTGCGGAGTGCGGGGCCACGGAGTTCCCCCGCGTCGCCGTTCCACCGGTCCAGCCGCCCCGACGGCAGCCAGGGACCCCTCCCGCGAGCCCCTCGGCCCACGGCGCCACGCCCCCGGCCGCCCGTGCTGCGGCCCGGCTTCGTGGCCGGAACCGCGTCCCCCGCCGCGGATCCCGGTCACCGGTCCGCCGCGCTGAGGAGGGGGAGGTACCTTTCCGGCATGTGCACATCGGCGGGCGCCGCCGATTCCTCCGGAACGATCGCGTATTGCGGCCGCACGCACCACCCCGAGCACGGGCTCGTCCACGTCCTCGGCTACCAACACACGGCCGTCAACCTGTCCGACGGCCCGAACGCCATGCTGCTGCACGTACCGAGCAGGCGGCTCACCCCGCAGCACTTCCTGTCCACCGGCCGCGACGGTGACGTCCTGCGCCGCATGGTGGCCGCGGTCGAGGACGCCGAGGCGGCGGCGGGTGGTATCGCGTGGATGAGCGGGGAGCCGAGTACGGTCCAGGTCTTCGACCACGACGTCTACACGGTGCTCCTGGCGGACGCCCCGACCGCGACCAACGGGAGGCCTCAAGGAAGCAGACCCACCAAACAGAGTTGATGAAGACCACCAGGTCCCGGACGCTGTAGCTGGGCTTCAACGACACAACTGGCAGAGGGGAAAGGGGGATCGTGAAACGACCACTGCTGTTTCTCGACGTGGACGGACCGCTCAACCCCTATGCGGCCAAGCCGCAAAGACGTCCTGCCGGCTACACGACGATCAGGGTTCCCCGAGAGAGCTCGGAGAACGACGAAGGACCATCGATCCAACGACGGCCTCTGCGGGTGTGGCTCAACCCCGCGCACGGTCGGGCTCTTCTCCGGCTCGACTACGAACTGTGCTGGGCCACCGCCTGGATGGGCGACGCCAATCGCTGGATCGCTCCGGTGCTCGGCCTCCCCGAACTGCCCTTCGTCGACTTCGGCGGCGTCCTGCTCCAAGAGCGCCCCGACGGAGTCCACTGGAAGACCGATCCCCTCCTGGACCACGCCAACGGCCGCCCCTTCGCCTGGGTGGACGACGAGCAGAGCACACTCGACGAGACACACGTAGCCGCACACCACCCGGGTCGCGCGCTCCTCCACCACGTCGATCCGCGGGTCGGCTTGGGAGTGGACGACTTCCACAGGCTTGCCGAGTTCGCGCTCGGATACTGAGCGCCTCACGAGCCGAAGATGTGCGTCACCAACCAGAAATCGTCTTCTTCCGTGGTGACAGCGCAGAGACGCTCCCCGTCCACTGATAGTGCAACGAACTCTAAAGGGTGTTGCACAAGGCGCGGACGATCTCCAGATCCGCTCTGCGGGCCCCGGCCAGGCCGGTGGAAGACGGTGCACAAGCGGGCAGTCGATCATGCCTGTGGTGGCCGAATTCAGGCGTGATCGCGGTTGTGCAACACCCTTTAAAGGGTGTTGCACAAGGCCGTGATCTGGGCATCTCCGGTGTATGGCTGGGGTGTTGAGGGCTGAACGTGTGTGGGTGGAGACGTTCACGGGGCTGTCGTTGGAGAAGTTCGGGCGGCTGCTGAAGACGGTCCGGGACCGGGGCGGCAACGGCACCCTGCGGGGCCGGCCGTGGAGCCTGCCGCTGGCCGAACGGGTCCTGGTGGTGGCCGTGTACTACCGCACGAACCTGACCATGCGGCAGCTCGGCCCGCTGTTCGGCGTCTCCTCCTCGACGGTGTGCCGGGTCATCCAGAAGCTGGGCCCGCTGCTCGCGCTGGAGCCGGTGGCCCGTCCGGCCGACGCGGCGGACCGGCTGTGGATCGTGGACGGCACCCTGATCCCGGTCCGGGACCGCCACGTCGGCACCTCCAGCCGCAACTACCGGTTCTCGGCGAACGTGCAGGTCATCGTCGATGCCGATACCCGCCTGGTGATCGCGGCGGCCCGGCCGGTGCCGGGCACCACCGCGGACGCGCACGCCTGGCGCGCCTCCGGCCTGGCCGCGCGCTGCCGGGGCGTGACGGTCCTCGGCGACGGCGCCTACCTGAACTGCGGCATGGTCACCCCGCACCGCAAACGCCCCCGACGCGAGCTGCTGCCGGGCGAAGAGGACGACAACGCGGCCCACCGCAAGGTCCGCGCCCGGGTCGAGCACGTGATCGGCCGGATGAAGAACTACAAGATCCTCCGCGACTGCCGGCAGCACGGCGACGGCCTCCACCACGCCGTCCAGGCCGTCGCCCAGATGCACAACCTCGCCCTCGCATCATGACCAGAAAACCGTCTCCACCGGCTCTGACCTGCCAGAACGCAGCCTTGTGCAACAACCTTTAAGGGCTGTGCCGCAAATGGCGAGGGTGGCCGCGGATGAGACGATCCTGGTGCGACAGGGTGACGTCGTCTTGGCCGTGGACGGAGCCTGGAGCCCGTTTCGCAGCCTCTTGGTGAGGGTTCAGGATGCTGGAAGAGGTATGAGGAATGGGTGTTGACGTGCTGCTGATGCAGGTGGCGCAGCGGGGGACGAGCCCCAAGAGTCGTCGGCTGACCATGGTGGACTTCGTCCAGGACGGGGCGGACCTGTTCTCCACTTTGTGCGTGAATAGCAGTCTGCCGATGCTCGCCCGCGTGGATCCGTACCGCACCCGAATCCTTACGTCGGCAGACATGCCCCAGTTCCTCTCCGAGATCGATGCCACCTGTGACTTCGTGATGGGGCAGGAAGAGCGGGACGTCCTGGAGAAGATTCGCGGGCTTGCCGAGCGTTGCGCTGAAGCCGCGAGCCTTGAACTCCACCTGGAAGGTGACTGAGAGTTTAACCCTCGCGTACGCCGCAGGATGAGGCGAATACGGGACAGCCCTTAGCCAAGGCTAACGCTCCATACGTCGCAGCCTCCAGGCCAATCGTCTCGCCCGTCTTCTCCGTCCACCACCAGGACGGAGACCCTTGTGGCCGCTGAGCGGTACTCGACAAAACCGCCTTGTGCTGTGCGGATCAGGGGCGGGGCATCCGGAATTCGGTGGTACTGCTGGCTGAATTCACCCCAGCTGAAGTATCGAGGGAAAACTTCCTGCATAGTTTCTTCCCATTCGGCCATCAAAGTGCTGTTGCCGGCGATTCTGTGCAGTTCCAGCATGCCACTTGTCACGACCCACTCCGGTTCCTGGGAAAAATGAAACTCAATGAACCCGTAGTCCCTTCTCAGGGAGAGATTTTCCTCGTCGGCTTCTTCGATGAAGTCGACGCGAATCTTCTCGGTTACCGCGCTCAAGGGTGAGCCCAGCCCTAATCCGTGGAACTTTCCTGTGGCCACGAATTCCGCGACGGACTTCATTCCGTTCATGACTTGCTCTCCAGTGCGCCGATGAGGCGCTTCATCTCTTCGGCTCGATCGACTTGGCGGACAGTGGCGGCGGGCGTCGGCGGCGAGGAGTCCAGCTCGGCCTGCATCGCCGTCTCGCGCTCGATGTGTCAGGCGGGCGCTGAAATCCGGAGGCGTGGAGGTGGGGCCCACCCACCAGGAGGAAGGGGCGGGTCTACTGAGAAAAAAGCTGCTGGTCGGAGATCGCTACTCTGGGAAAAATCTGCAGCTTCAGTTCTCCCTTTGTTGCCCCTAGAGAGAAGTCGATGAGGATGGATGTCCGGTTGTGCTGAGAGTCGATGCGCATGCAAGTGGCACCCTCTCTGAAAATGTCAACCGCCCATTCTCCTTTTTCTTCACCCCATTTGATCCGAACGGACCTCCCTGTCTCGCTCGTCGTGAGGAATAAGGACTCTCCGGTCACTTCACTCAAGTTGAGTTCGAGTGTGTCTCCGGCATCGCGGCGCACTGGTTCCACGCCGATTTCCTCGAGAAACTCTGCCTCAAGGGGAATCCGGAAGGCTTCTTGCATCATTGCTCCGTGCTCGGGACCGTCGTGAACCGCCTCTGAAAATTACAGTAGAAAGGCGATGGCTTCCGTCGGGCATGAACTGCCATGTGCTCTCAACCCCTCTAATCCCGTGGGGGCCATAGATTACAGAGTTCGTTACTCCGAATATTCCATATTCGGTCGTAAAGCTTCGACCAAACCCATTATTGACTGACTCCTGGAGGTGCCTCAGAACATACTCACGCGAGGCGGGTGTGGACGCCCACGGCGCCGACCGCCTCGTCGAGCAACCGCGCGCCCAGCACCTTCACAAAGGGCCGGCCCCGGTCGGCGGCCGTGGCGCCCCGCCCCTCCAGAAAACGGCCCAGCGACTCCTCGTGCGAGAACGCGCAGATCCAGCGCAGCCCACCCGACTCCGCCGACCACAGACCGTCCTGATCGTCCAGCGGCACCAGCACCGGCGTGCGCCGGAACTCGCCCAGCAGCGCCGTGAACTCGCTGCGCGCGGCCTCCACTTGCTCCTGAGAAACCTTCTCGACCGGACCGTCGAGCAGTTCTTCAGGCCCCCGTATGCCATCCATGGCCAACGATCCTGCCATCCGTGACTCGTCGTGAGCAACAGGTGACGGAAGTGGAGGGCGAGATCACAGGGGAGCCCAGGGTCGAACGCGATGCGAGGGGTGGCCGGTGCTCGGTCAGGCCTGTGCCCGGCGGACGTCGCACTCGTGCAGGTCCTTGAGGACCCGTGACACGGTGGCGAAGTCGTGGTCGCGGTGCAGCACCGTGAGGCCGTGATGAGCCGCTGTGCCGCAGAGCACGAGGTCGACGACGCCCGCGGCCCGGTGCTGTCCGGCGCGCGTGAGTTTGTACTGTGCCGCGTTCACCCACCGCCAGATGTCCTTGGGGACGGTGACCGGTTCGAACAGGTCGGAGAGCTCCTCGTCGATCTCGTCCCGGTCGTCCGGGCCGAGCGCGCTGTACAGGATCTCGGCCCGGGTGGGCTCGCAGATCCCGACCGCTCCCGTCTCGATCTCCGGGTCCCAGCGGCGGTGCGCTTCCGGATCGGAGCCCAGGTGGACGAAGGCGCTGGTGTCGAGCAGATACGTGATCACTCGGCCGTGTCGCTCCGCCGCGCTGCCTTGCGTGCTTCCAGGTCGCTCTTCAGCCGGTCGAGCCCACCGCGTGCGCCACGCTCGGCCAGCCGGTCGTAGGCGGCCCGGCGCCGATGGCGCTTTATGACCTCTTCGAGGGCCGTGTTGATGGTGTCCTTCTTGGTACTGGTGCCGAGGAGCCGAGCCGCCTCGGCCAGGACATCGTCGTCCACGTCGACGTTGGTCACGCTCATCGCAGACTCCTTTGTATCCCATGTGGGTGACTCTCATACTTTACCCACATGGGCGGCTTCCGGCAGCCGGGACGGCTCCGGCCTGATCAGGCCGCGAGCGTGCGGAAGAAGGCCCGGATGTCCGCGGTGAGCAGGTCTGGTTCCTCCATGGCGGCGATCCAAGCCAGTTGACCGACCGGTGAGTCGCTCAGAGCGTAGGCGAGGGTCTGCGGCCGGGTGGACTGCACGGCCACGTAGCCGGAGGTCTCCGTCTGGTGACGGGTCCAGCTGCCCAGACGTTCGCGGTCGAGTTCGCCGAGCGTGGAGGCGTCGCCCGCGGGGAAGGTCGGTGGGCTGTTGCGGTGGATGCCGATCAGCCGCTCGGGGGCGATGAGGCCGAGGTCCCTGGATATCCCTGAGCCGAAGTCGCCGCCCTGTGCGCCATAGCGCTGGTAGCCGAGCCGTTCCATCAGCTCGGCCCAGGCGCGAGCGACGCGGCGGTAGTCCCAGTGCGTTTCCCTCGTCGGGCCTGAGAAACCGAAACCAGGAATGGACGGGATCACGACGTGGAAGGCGTCGGCGGGGTCACCGCCGTCGGCCCGGGGGTCGGTCAGCGGGCCGACGACGTCAAGGAATTCCAGGACCGAGCCGGGCCAGCCGTGCGTCAGGATCAGCGGCATCGCGTTCGGCTCGGGCGAGGTAGCGACCTCTCCTCCCCCGGCCCCCTTCGAGGGCCACCCGCCCCGGTCACGACGTCGTCTTCCGGCCCGGAGGTGCGGCGCGGCCCCCGATTCTCATTGCGGCAGGTGAACCGCCAGATGGAAACCGCGATCCTGGAAAGGAATCCCTGCACTGCCGAAAGTGAGCACGACTACGGCGTTCGGAATGCTGGCAGGGCCCACGGTGATCTCACCCGGGGGCATGAAAGCTAACGTGCCCGCGGTTCCCAAGGTGGCGATGTACGTGCCTTGGGAGACATCCCGGTCGAAGAACACGGCGTACTGGCCCGTGCCGAAGCGGAAGACGGACGTCACGCCTATGCCCCGCACGAGGACCGAGTCCCAGACGGCGGTCAGCGTGGTCGTCTTACGCGGTGCAGCCGCCAAGGCATCTTGGGCAACCTGGAGTGCAAACGTCACTTTGTCCACCTTTCCCGGACGTTTTACATCGCAGGGTCCGCCCGGCGGCCGGGCCAGTCAACGGCACGATCCGGCCTTTGAGCTGGAACCGGGGCAGTCGTCGACGGCGCCGGCTCCACCCTCGTTCGTGTGCAGCGGGTGGCATGCGGTCCTTGGCATTGATCCCGGTCAGGCGCAGAGAGCTGCCCGCGCTCCGTGTCGCCCAGCCACCGCCGACTGCGGTCACGAACTACGTTCCTGCGCTGAGATGTTCATGCATCGAGAAGGAGACCCGGCATGGCCGACGAGATTGCCGTTCCGGAGGGGATGCCCGGAGCGCCTGATGTGGAGCTGGCGCTGTCGTACGCGAAACGGGCGCTCGCGAAGTTCACGGCTGTGCGCCTCTGCCTGATTCTCCCGTTGACTCTGGGGCCGGTCGTCGGGGTCAACCTGGGCTTCTTCTCGGCTTCCGTGATCGCCGTGCTCCCCATTCTCCCGGGGCTGTACCTCCTGTTCACGGCTGCGTACCGGCTCCGGTACGCCACCCGCCTCCTCGCATGCCGACGGATCCTGCGTCTCTATCCCCTCGTGCCCTACTCGCGGGTCGTCAAGAAGAAGGAGACGGGGAAGCTGTACGGCGTCGTGTTCGCGCTGCGTGTCTCCACCCGTGGGCAGCATGGCGCTCCGCTGATGCGCGGTCTCAACGCCACGGGCAGCACGAAGTGGCCCGCGGGGTTCGAGGAAGGCGGGTGGGTGGCCGGTGATCTCCCGTACGGAGGAGTGCTCCTCTCTCCTACTGCCAAAGCCATGCTCTTCATCAAGCCGGACGACTGGGGCAAGTCGGAGCCGCGGCGTCGGGAACTGGGTCCGGAGCGCGAAGAGCTGGCCAGGCGGGCCGGTCTGCACGACAACAAGTGGCGCGAGCCCATGTTCTCCATGGTGTGACGTCCAAGTCATCGTGCGAGCAGGCTGTTGACGGCGGCCTGCTCGATCTTCGCGCGGTGGGCCGCACGGGTCTCCTCGTCGATCGGCTGCTCGTGCTCGGCGCGCAGCCCGGTCCGGCCGTCCAGGCCCTCGCGCAGGATGTCGGCGTGCCCGGTGTGCCGGACGGACTCGCTGAGGACGTGGACCATGACGGCGAACAGGGTCGTGTTGGGATACGGCTCCGACCACCACGGCACGTGACCGGGGGCGTCGAGGGGCAGCTCGCCGATCGTCGCGTCCGAGTGCTCCCACGTACGCCGGTAGAACGCGATGATCCGATCGCGGGTCTCGTCCTCGGCCGCCCACAGATCGCTGCCGTCGGAGTCCTGCCACCGGGACAGCGGTTCCGGAGAAGGGCGGTCGAAGACCTCGCCGAAATATCTGGCCTCGACGGTGGCCACGTGTTTGACCAGGCCGAGGAGGTTGGTCCCGGTCGCCGTCAAAGGGCGGCGGGCGTCGTACTCGGACAAGCCGTCGAGTTTCCAGAGCAGCGCCTCGCGGTCCCGGCGCAGCCTCCTGTGCAGGTGGTCCTTCGCGAACTCATCGATCATGCCGAACGACACTGCCACGGGCCGCCGCCGGCCTCAAGATCCGTCCGTGGCGACTACGTCCAGGCCACCGCCACGATCACCGCGGCCGCCGTGACCGTGGCCACGGCGTAGAAGGCCCAGGCGGCTCTGGAGCCCATCCCCACCAGCGCGAACACCGCCACCAGGACGTCGAGGCCCAGCTTCACGCCCATCTTCGCGTGCGACACCGGCAGGTCGAGGGAGAGACGGGTCCAGACGAGGCCGGCGCCGGTGACCAACTGGACGACCGCGCTGGTCACCATGTATCCGCCGGTCACGGGGTCCTTGCCGCGCAACTGGTAGAAGATGCCGCCCAGGATCGCGGCGAACCCGAAGAGGTGGAAGACGAGGAACACGTACCGGAGGATGTTCATGCCAGTTGTCCTTCTGTCCGAAGCGGGCGGAACGGGTGAGCGGGCGGGCCACGAGGTCTTCTTGACGCGGGACGAGACAGCTGGGCTGTCCGTGACATCGCGGAGCCGGAATCCGGGGAGACGTGGATCACACCCGGGCCGAGCGGAAGCGCCGCGGCCCGGGGCCGCAACTGCCATGATCCACAGGGGCATTCGGGCGCGCAGGGGGAGCGGGAAATGGGCGAGGCGACGGAGTTCGAGGAACTGAGACCCCTGCTGTTCTCGATCGCGTACCGGATGCTCGGCAGCGTCGGCGAGGCGGAGGACGCGGTGCAGGAGACCTGGCTGCGCTACGCCGCCTCACCCGTGGTGCCGGAGTCGCTCAAGGCGTACCTGGCGACCACGGTGACCCGGATCTCGATCGACGTGCTGCGCTCCGCCCGGGTGCGGCGCGAGGCGTACGTCGGGCCGTGGCTGCCCGAGCCGCTGCTCGACGACCCGTACGAGGACCCGGCCCGCGCGGCGGAACTCGCCGACTCGCTGTCGATGGCCGCCCTGGTGCTCCTGGAACGGCTCAGCCCGCTGGAGCGATCGGTGTTCGTGCTGCGGGAGGTGTTCGCCTTCGGGTTCGACGACATCGCCACGGCCACCGGACGTTCGCAGGCGGCGTGCCGCCAACTGCTCGTCCGCGCCCGGCGCCACATGGACGAGGGGCGGCCCCGGTTCGCGACGGACCAGGGCGAGCGCGACGAACTGGCGCGACGGTTCTTCGACGCGATGGCCCAGGGGGACATGGAAGGCTTGCGGAGCCTGCTGTCCGCCGACGTCCAGCTCGTCGGCGACGGTGGCGGCAAGGCGCCGCAGCTGGCCCGGGCCGTCGCCGGTGACCGGAACGTGGCACGGCTGCTGGCCACCGTGCACCCGCTGATGGCGCGCACCGGCATCACCTGCACGCCGCGCCGCATCAACGGTCAGCCCGGAGCGCTCTTCCGCGATCGCGACGGGAAGATCCTGCGGACCTTCGTGCTGGACGTGCTGGACGGGCGGATCCGCACGATCCGCTCCGTCATCAACCCCGACAAGCTGACCCACCTCGGACCGGTGGCCGACCCCTGGGCCGTCGACCAGGAGGTGCGGCGGGCGCGGCGTCGGTCCGGGTGACCGGCGCCTCCCGTCGCGCCCGTGCGCACTACTCCCCGCGCCGGATCCGCTCCGCGATCTCCCCTACCGCCGTCGCGGCCCGCCTCTGCAACCCCGGGCCGAACGTGATCCGGGTCGCCCCCGCCGCGCCCCACTCCCGGAGCACGGAGCCGTCCGCCGGGGCGCCCGCGTTGATCGGGCCCTCGACGGCCGCGCGCAGGTGGGGCAGGGCCGTCAGCGGGGCGCCGATCGGGTAGACGCAGTCGGCGCCCGCCGCGATGTACAGGCGGGCCCGGTCGACCGCCTCCGCCACCGGGTCGGCGGCGCCCCTGATGAACGTATCGATACGGGCGTTCAGGACGAGGGCGTCGCCCGCCGCCGCCCGGACCTCAGCGAGCCAATCGGCGTGTGCGCGAGGGTCTTTGAGGCCATCCGCGCGGGTCGAGTCCTCCAGGTTGCAGCCGACCGCGCCCGCGTCCAGGAGCCGGGCCACCAGTTCCTTCGGGGGCAGGCCGTAACCGTCCTCGACGTCCGCGCTGACCGGCACCGACACCGAGCGCGCGATGCGCCGCACCGCCGCGAACATCTCGTCGGCGGGGGTGGAACCGTCCTCGTAGCCGAGGGACGCAGCGACCCCCGCGCTCGGCGTCGCGAGGGCGGGGAAGCCCGCATCCTCGAAGGCGCGGGCGCTCGCCGCGTCCCACGGGCCGGGCAGGACCAGCGGGTCGCCGGGGGAGCGGTCGTGGTGCAGGGCGCGGAACGTCGCGGCCGGGTTCACCATGCTGGGCCTCCTGGCTCGATGCGGCGGGCGACCATCAGACGGTTCCAGCTGTTGATGACCGTGATCACCCCGATGAGATGGGCGAGTTGGGGCTCGGTGAAGTGCTCGGACACCACCTCGAACACATCATCCGGTACGGAGTCGGCCGTCAGGAGCGTGATCGCCTCCGTCAGGGCCAGCGCCGCCCGCTCCCGCTCGCTGTACAGGTCGCCGGCCTCGCGCCAGGCGTCGAGCAGGGCGATCCGCTTGGCGCTCTCGCCGTTCTTCTCCACGGCGATGTCCACGTGCATGTCCAGGCAGAACGCGCACGCGTTGAGCTGCGAGGCCCGGATCATCACCAGTTCGGCGAGGACCGGATCGCCCAGGCCCCGCTTCGCCGCCGCGCCCGCGGACTGCAGCGCGCGGCGAACCTCCGGGTCCAAGTGGTGCGTACGGATGGTCACTTGGCGGTCTGCGGCTTGTAGTGGCCGGCGACCATGCGGGTGGTCACGCCGAACCGGTTCCACGCGTTGATCGTCGTGATCGCCGCGATGAGCCGGCTCAGCTCGGCCTCGTCGTAGAGCCGGGCCGCCTCCTCGTACACGTCGTCCGGCACGAAACCGTCCGTCAGGACCGTGATCGCCTCGGTCAGCGCCAGCGCCGCGACCTCCTTCTCCGTGTAGAAGTGCCGGCTCTCCTCCCACGCGCTGAGCTGCACGATCCGCTCGACGCTCTCGCCGGCCGCCAGCGCGTCCTTCGTGTGCATGTCGAGGCAGAACGCGCAATGGTTCAGCTGCGAGGCGCGGATCTTGACCAGCTCGAACACCACCGGATCCAGGCCCTTACGGGCGGCGGTGTCCAGCTGGATCATCGCCTTGTAGACCTCGGGGGCGTGCTTGGCCCAGGCCAGGCGCGGGGTGTGCTCGTGGACGTACTCGGGGGTGCTGCCGCTGTTCGTGTTCATGCTGCCAGCCTACGAAGCCAGTAGCCCACGTGTATGGTCCATTTCCATGGCAAATGAGTGGGCCACTTCGGCGTCCGGGCAGGCGCTCGGGATCGACCTCCACATCGACCCCGCCGGGGCGCACGGGCTGCGGCGCGGGCTGACCGACGCGCTGCGCGAGGCGGTACGCGGCGGGCGCCTCGCCCCCGGCACCCGGCTGCCCTCCTCGCGCACCCTCGCCGCCGACCTGGGCATGGCCCGCAACACCGTCGCCGACGCCTACGCCGATCTCGTCGCCGAGGGCTGGCTCACGGCGCGGCAGGGGTCCGGCACCCGGGTCGCCGAGCGGCCCGTCGACACGCCCCGAGCGGCCCCCACCCCGGCCCGCCGGGCCGCCGGGCCGCTGGTCCACAACCTCCAGCCCGGCACCCCCGACCTCGCTTCCTTCCCCCGCGCCGCCTGGCTCAAGGCGGCCCGCCGCGCCCTGACCGCCGCGCCGAACGACGCCCTCGGCTACGGCGACCCGCGCGGGCGTCCCGAACTGCGCGCCGCGCTCGCCGGGTATCTCGCGCGGGCCCGCGGGGTGCACGCCGATCCCGAGCGCATCGTGATCTGCTCCGGGTTCGCGCACGGGCTGATGCTGCTCGGGGAGGTGCTGCGCGGGCGCGGGGTCACCGATGTCGCCGTCGAGTCGTACGGGCTGCCTCCGCACTGGCTGATCCTGAACCGGGCCGGGCTGCGCACGCGGCCGCTGCCGCTCGACCAACTCGGCACCGCGGTAGCGGAGTTGGGGTCTGCCGGGGCCGTGCTGCTCACCCCCGCCCATCAGTTCCCGATGGGCGATCCGCTCCAGCCCGACCGGCGGGCCGCCGTCGTCGACTGGGCGCGGCGCACCGGCGGGCTCGTCATCGAGGACGACTACGACGGGGAGTTCCGCTACGACCGGCAGCCCGTCGGCGCGCTCCAGGGGCTCGATCCGCACCGGGTCGTCTATCTGGGCACCACCAGCAAGTCGCTCGCGCCGGGGCTGCGGCTGGGGTGGATGGTGCTGCCGCCCGGGCTCGCCGACGAGGTGGCCGCCGCCAAGGGGGTCAGTGACTGGTCGTGCGGGGTGCTCGATCAGCTGACCCTCGCCGAGTTCCTGAACTCCGGGGCCTACGACCGTCATCTGCGGGGCGCTCGACTGCGGTACCGGCGTCGTCGGGATCAGCTGGTCGCCGCGCTGGCCGAACGGGCGCCTTCTGTTCGGGTTACCGGGATCGCGGCCGGGCTGCATGCCGTGCTTCCGCTGGCGCCGGGTACCGAGGACTCCGTGGTGCGGGCTGCCGCCTGGCAGGGGCTCGGGGTGGTGGGGCTGTCCAGTTATCGGCATGCCGACGCCTCCGGCGCGGATCCGCTCGACGCCCTGGTCGTGGGGTACGGGACGCCTCCGGATCATGGGTGGGGTGGGGCGCTGGATGCGCTGTGCCGGGTACTGCCGTAGGGGGCCGGCCGCGCAGTTCCCCGCGCCCCTGGGTTGTCGTTCGTCCGCGGCCCGGTGGCCGCTTCTCGCGCAGTTCCCCGCGCCCCTAAAACCATCTGCCACGCGCGCCTCTCGTCGTGGCTGGTCGCGCAGTTCCCCGCGCCCCTGAGATGCGCACTTCGTGCGCCATCTCACCAGAGAGGCGCGCCACCCGCCCTTCACCAGAGAGGCGCGCCACCCGTCCTTCATCGGAGAGGCGCGGCACCCGCCCTTCATCAGAGGCGCGCCCCGTGTCCTTGATCGGAGGCGCGCGGAGCGCAGCCTCAAAGGGGAGGCTGCGCGTCAGCGCATGCCTCAGGGGCGCGGGGAACTGCGCGACCAGCCACGACGAGAGCCGCACCCGGCAACGAAAAGCCGCGCGCAGCGCAAGGCTCCAGGGGCGCGGGGAACGGCGCGAGAAGCGGTCACCGGGACTACGGCGCGGAGTCCGATGGGGCCGGCGCCTCTCCGAAGCGGGCCAAGGTCAGGGCGCCTGCCACGGCCACCCCGAACCCCACCACCCCCAGCCACCCGAACCCGGCCCGCGTCCGATCGCCCAGGCACGCCACACCCACCAGCGCCGGCCCAACCGTCTCCCCGAGGACCATCCCGGCCGTAGCCACCGTCACCGACCCCCGCTGCAACGCCGACGTCAGCAACAAGAACGCCGCCCCACCCCCGACCAGCAGCGCGTACGTCGCCGGGTTCGTCAGGAGTGCCCCGGGCGACACGTCGTCGATCAGGCGGACGCTCACCTCGACCACTCCGAAGCCGAAACCCGAGCCGAGGCCCAGCGCGAGCGCCCGCCCGCGCCCCGGAAGCCGTCCCGCCGCCGCCCCGACCCCGAGCACCCCGACGGCCACCCCGAGCATCGCCCACCGCAGCGCGTCCGACCCGGCCCGGTCCCCCTCCG
The DNA here is from genome assembly GCF_040529335.1 of Streptomyces sp. HUAS MG91. Taxonomy (GTDB): domain Bacteria; phylum Actinomycetota; class Actinomycetes; order Streptomycetales; family Streptomycetaceae; genus Streptomyces; species Streptomyces tabacisoli. Next base: position 5,184,968 of record NZ_CP159534.1, read on the forward strand.
CGCCGGAGGCCAGCGCCAGCATCGCGAGCCCGGCGCACACCGCCGCCACCGCGCCCCACTCGGCCCCGCTCAACCGCACCCGCAACAGCCGTGCCGCGACCACCGCGGTGACGGCCAGACTCGCGGCCAGCGCCGCCCCCACCGCGTAGATCGGAATGCTGCGCAGCGCCACGACCTGGAACACGAACCCGACCGCGTCGAGGCCGAGCCCCGCGACATAGCGCCACTGCCCCAACGCCCGTACCAGCAGCGCCGGATCGACCCCCGACCCGGTCCCCGGCGGAGCCGCCCGCGCGGCCATCGCCTGGAGCACGGAGGCCGTTCCGAAACAGACGGCCGAAGCCAGCGCGCACAGCATTCCCAGAGTCACACGAGGAATCTAGGGGTACTCGGATGCGTGGCCACGCCAGGCGCTCTCTACGCTGAGCAATCCGAGCGCCGGAACACCACCGGCCACATCGTCACCATCGGACACACGGGGGAACACGTATGACAGACAGCACCACCCGACGCCGCCTGCGTTCCGGCACCGTCGTGCTCGGCGGCGTGGGACTGCTCGCCGCCACCCTCAGTGCCTGCGACTCCGACCCGGACAAGCGCTGCGTCGACCGCGACAGCTACACCTCCGGCAAGGGCTACAAGGTCGTCGACGACAAGTACTGCAAGGACGGATCGACGAGCGGCCACACCGGCTGGTACTACGGCGGCTCCAAGAGCGGCAGCCGCATGAAGAGCGGGTCGTTCAGCAAGTCCTCCGGCGGCGGATCGGGCGTCTCGCGCGGCGGGTTCGGCGGCAAGGGCGGATCGGGCGGCTGAGGCACACCATGCGCAGACACGTCATCACGCCGCGTCCCGGCTGGCAGCGGACCGTGGAGGAGCAGGGGCTCATCTACCCGCTGACCCGCTACCCGGACGACTCGCTGCGCCCGTACTGGGACGAGAGCGCCTACTACGAGTTCTCGCTGCCCGAGGTCGAGGCGCTGGAGGAGATCGTCGAGGAACTGCACGCCATGTCCCTGGCCGCGGCCGCGCACATCGTCGACCGGGACCGCTTCGCCGACCTCGGCATCACCGACCCGCGCGTCGTGCGCGCGGTCACCGAGTCCTGGCGCCGCCGGGACGAACTCCCTTCCCTCTACGGGCGTTTCGACCTCCGCTACGACGGCACGGGCCCGGCGAAGCTCCTGGAGTACAACGCCGACACCCCCACCTCCCTCGTCGAGGCGGCGAGCCCCCAGTGGTTCTGGATGGAGGAGCGCTTCCCCGGCGCCGACCAGTGGAACTCCCTCCACGAACGCCTCGTCGACGCCTGGAAGCGGCAGGCGGCCCTGCTGCCGCCCGGCAGCCCCCTGCACTTCGCGCACTCGGCCGCCGACGAACTCGGCGAGGACCTGATGACCGTCGGGTATCTGAAGGAGACCGCCGAGCAGGCGGGCCTCGCCACCGACTGGATCTCGATGGAGGAGATCGGCTGGGACGACCTCTCGGGCCGCTTCGTCGACAACCAACTCCGGTTCATCCGCAGCTGCTTCAAGCTGTACCCGTGGGAGTGGCTGACCACGGACGCGTTCGCCGACCACGTCCTGGACACCCTCGACAACGGCGGCGGCACCGGCAGCACCCTGTGGATCGAGCCCGCCTGGAAGATGCTCCTCAGCAACAAGGCGCTGCTCGCCGTCCTGTGGGAGCTGTACCCGGACCACCCGAACCTGCTGCCCGCCTACGTCGACGGCCCCCGCGACCTCGCCGCCACCACCGGTTACGTGGCCAAGCCGCTGCTGGGCAGGGAGGGCGAGGGCGTCACCCTGCACGAACCCGGGTCCGCCCCCGCCGCCCTGTCCGAAGAGCCCTGCTGCTACCAGGAGTTGGCGCCCCTGCCCGACTTCGACGGCAACCGCACGGTGCTCGGCGCCTGGGTCGTCGACGGCGAGGCAGCCGGCCTCGGCATCCGGGAGTCGGCGGGCCTCGTCACCGACGGCTACGCCCGCTTCCTCCCGCACGTGATCCGGTGACGGGCTACGCGCCCAGCACCGCCCGCAGCTGATCCAGACCCCAGTCCAGATCCTCCTTGCCGATCACCAGCGGCGGCGCGATCCGGATGGTCGACCCGTGGGTGTCCTTCACCAGGACACCCCGGGCCATCAGCTTCTCCGAGATCTCCCGGCCGGTCCCGTACGCGGGGTCGATGTCGACGCCCGCCCACAGGCCACGGCCGCGGACCTCGGTGACCTTGCCCGTCCCGGCCAGCAGCGCCAGCTCGGCGTGCAGATGCTCGCCCAGTTCGGTGGCCCGCCGCTGGAACTCCCCGCCGCGCAGCATCGCGATCACTTCCAGTCCCACCGCGCAGGCGAGCGGGTTCCCGCCGAACGTCGAGCCGTGCTCGCCCGGCCGGAACACGCCGAGCACATCGCGGTCGGCGACCACCGCCGACACCGGTACGACCCCGCCACCGAGCGCCTTGCCCAGCACGTACATGTCCGGCACCACGCCCTCGTGCTCGCACGCGAACGTCCGGCCGGTCCGCCCGAGCCCCGACTGGATCTCGTCCGCGATGAACAGCACCCCGCGCTCGCGCGTCAGCTCCCGTACGCCCGGGAGATAGCCGGGCGGCGGCACCAGGACGCCCGCCTCGCCCTGGATCGGTTCGAGGAGCACGGCCACCGTCTCGTCCGTGACCGCGGCCCGCAGCGCCTCCAGATCCCCGTACGGGACGATGTCGAAGCCCGGCGTGTACGGCCCGAAGTCGGCCCGCGCCTCGGGGTCCGTGGAGAAGCTGACGATCGTCGTCGTGCGCCCGTGGAAGTTGTCGGACGCCACCACGATCCGGGCCCGCCCGTCCGGGACGCCCTTGACCCGGTAGCCCCACTTGCGGGCGGTCTTCACGGCGGTCTCGACGGCCTCCGCGCCCGTGTTCATCGGCAGCACCATGTCCTTGCCGCACAGCTCGGCGAGCTGCGTGCAGAAGTCGGCGAACCGGTCGTGGTGGAAGGCGCGCGACGTCAGCGTCACCCGCTCCAGCTGGGCCTTTGCCGCGTCGATCAGCCGCCGGTTGCCGTGCCCGAAGTTGAGCGCGGAGTACCCGGCGAGCATGTCCAGATAGCGGCGGCCCTCGACATCCGTCAGCCAGGCGCCGTCACCGGTGGCGACGACCACCGGCAGCGGGTGGTAGTTGTGCGCGCTGTGCGCGTCGGACGCGCTGATGAAGTCCTGCGTGGCGTGGTCGGGAGTCACAGAAGTCACGGGATCTCCGTTCGTACGGCACTCGGCGGGCGGTGCGGGACGGGCTTGTGGCCCGTTCCTATCGTGGCTCGCATGCCGGACGCGGAAACCTCGCCCGACGGCGCGCCCGGTAATGTGAGAAACGAGCCGTGACTGGCGCGCTGGGATGGGACCGACCATCGGGGAGCGGCTCGTGAACTGTGTGCCGTGCGCCTGGGCCGACCGCGAACCGACCGTGTCCGGAGGCAGCCCTCATGAGCAAGCCCGATCTCACCCCCGAGTCCACCGCGTACCGCGCCGCCCTCGATGTCGTACGGAGCGTCGAGCCGCGCATCGCCGACGCCATCGGCCAGGAACTCACCGACCAGCGCGAGATGCTCAAGCTGATCGCGTCCGAGAACTACGCCTCCCCGGCCACCCTGCTGGCCATGGGCAACTGGTTCAGCGACAAGTACGCCGAGGGCACCGTCGGCCGCCGCTTCTACGCCGGCTGCCGCAACGTCGACACCGTCGAGGGAATCGCCGCCGAGCACGCCCGCGAGCTGTTCGGCGCCCGGCACGCCTACGTCCAGCCGCACTCCGGCATCGACGCCAACCTGGTCGCCTTCTGGGCCGTCCTCGCCGACCGCGTCGAGGTGCCGTTCCTCGCGAAGACCGGCGTCCGGCAGATGAACGACCTGAGCGACGCCGACTGGGCCGAGCTGCGCCAGGCCTTCGGCAACCAGCGGATGCTCGGCATGTCGCTCGACGCGGGCGGCCACCTCACCCACGGCTTCCGCCCGAACATCTCCGGCAAGATGTTCGACCAGCGCTCGTACGGCACCGACCCCGCCACCGGCCTCATCGACTACGAGGCCCTGCGCGCCCAGGCCCGGGAGTTCAAGCCGCTCATCCTCGTCGCCGGGTACTCCGCCTACCCGCGCCTGGTGAACTTCCGGATCATGCGCGAGATCGCCGACGAGGTCGGCGCGACGCTCATGGTCGACATGGCGCACTTCGCCGGTCTCGTCGCGGGCAAGGTGCTGACCGGCGACTTCGACCCGGTGCCGCACGCGCAGATCGTGACGACCACCACCCACAAGTCGCTGCGCGGCCCGCGCGGCGGCATGGTGCTGTGCGACGACTCCCTCAAGGACCAGGTCGACCGCGGCTGCCCGATGGTGCTCGGCGGCCCGCTGCCGCACGTCATGGCCGCCAAGGCCGTCGCCCTCGCCGAGGCCCGGCAGCCCGCCTTCCAGGACTACGCCCAGCGGATCGTCGACAACGCCAAGGCGCTGGCCGAGGGGCTCATGCGGCGCGGCGCCACCCTCGTCACCGGCGGCACCGACAACCACCTCAACCTCATCGACGTCGCCTCCTCCTACGGGCTCACCGGCCGCCAGGCCGAGTCCGCGCTGCTCGACTCCGGCGTCGTCACCAACCGCAACGCCATCCCCGCCGACCCGAACGGCGCCTGGTACACCTCCGGCATCCGCATCGGCACCCCCGCGCTGACCACGCGCGGCCTGGGCACCGCCGAGATGGACGAGATCGCCGCCCTCATCGACCGGGTCCTGACCACCGCCGAGCCGGGCACCACCAAGTCCGGCGCCCCCTCCAAGGCGAGCCACGTCCTGGAGCAGAAGATCTCCGACGAGGTCGCCCAGCGCGCCGCCGACCTGCTGCGGCCGTTCCCGCTGTACGGGCAGATCGACCTGGGCTGAGCCCGGCCTCAGCCGACGAGCTCCTGCCGCGGGCCCCGGGGTTCCCGCCCCGCCCGCGGCAGCCGCTCGCGGAACCGCCACAGCACCGCGGCCGCGGCGAGCCCCGCGACGAGCCCGCCCAGCGCCCACAGCAGCCGGTCCCACAGCGGTACGCCCGGGGCGGCACGCTCCGGCGGGAACACTCCGGCGTGGCGCAGCTCGGCGACCAGCGCCGGGGAGACGCGGTGCCAGCGCAGATCGTCGTCGTTCACGTCGACCATGGGGTCCGTGCGGATCCACGGTGTGCCGTCGTCGGCGACGATCAGCTGGTCCTGGCGCTCGATGGCCGTGTCGGTGCCGGGCGCCCGCCGGGTCTCCGGCCAGCCGCCCACCCCGGTCATGCCCCACACGATCGTCGCCACCACGGGCGGGAACCGTCCGTCGTCCCAGGCGCTCGGCACCCGCTCGGTCACCGCGTCGAACTCCGCGGTCAGCTGTTCGAGGCGGGCGAAGTCCGGGTCCTCGTAGTGCAGGGACACCGACGGTCCGTCGGCGGCGCCCGGGGCGATCACCACGGCCAGGTCGGGCACGTCCGCCGAGCCGGGCCCCACCGGCCTGGCCTGTGCGGGCCCGGCACCCACCAGCATCAGCAGCACCGCCGCCGCCAGGGCCCGACGGCCCGCCCGCATTCCGCGCATCACTCACCCCCGGCGCCGTACCCGGCGTGATCCGGGTCACGGGAACACCGTAGTGGCAGAGACCTGTCGTGCACCTGCCCCCATTCCACGAGGGACACCTGAGACAATGGGGCCATGGCCACTGATCGTCCTCGCGTGCTTTCCGGAATCCAGCCCACCGCAGGCTCGTTCCACCTCGGCAACTACCTCGGCGCGGTCCGCCAGTGGGTCGCCCTCCAGGAGTCCCACGACGCCTTCTACATGGTCGTGGACCTGCACGCGATCACCGTCCCGCAGGACCCGGAGGTGCTGCGGGAGAACACCCGGCTCGCCGCCGCGCAGCTGCTGGCCGCGGGGCTCGACCCGGAGCGCTGCACGCTGTTCGTGCAGAGCCACGTGCCCGAGCACGCGCAGCTCGCCTGGGTCATGAACTGCCTCACCGGCTTCGGCGAGGCCAGCCGGATGACCCAGTTCAAGGACAAGTCCGCCAAGCAGGGCGCCGACCGCGCGAGCGTCGGCCTGTTCACGTACCCGATCCTCCAGGTCGCGGACATCCTCCTGTACCAGGCGAACGAGGTGCCGGTCGGCGAGGACCAGCGCCAGCACATCGAGCTGACCCGCGACCTCGCGGAGCGGTTCAACGGCCGGTTCGGCGAGACGTTCACGATCCCGAAGCCGTACATCCTCAAGGAGACGGCGAAGATCTTCGACCTCCAGGACCCGTCGATCAAGATGAGCAAGTCGGCGTCCACGCCGAAGGGCCTCATCAACCTGCTCGACGAGCCGAAGGCCACCGCCAAGAAGGTCAAGAGCGCGGTCACCGACACCGACACGGTCATCCGCTACGACGCCGAGAAGAAGCCCGGCGTCAGCAACCTCCTCACGATCTACTCCACCCTCACCGGCATCGGTATCCCGGAACTGGAGCAGAAGTACGAGGGCAAGATGTACGGTGCGCTCAAGACGGACCTGGCCGAGGTCATGGTTGACTTCGTGACCCCGTTCCGGACCCGCACCCAGGAGTACCTGGACGACCCGGAGACCCTCGACGCGATCCTGGCCAAGGGGGCGGAGAAGGCGCGGGCCGTCGCCGCCGAGACCCTGGCCCAGGCGTACGAGAAGGTCGGCTTCCTGCCCGCCAAGCACTGAGCCCGCACGCCTCGCGCAGCAGCAGTACCACCGCCCGCCCGCCACTCGATGACAGGAGCACGACGTGGGGACCGTAACGATCGGTGTCTCGATCGCGGTCCCGGAGCCTCACGGCAGCCTGCTCCAGGAGCGGCGCGCGGGCTTCGGCGACGCCGCGGCGCACGGCATCCCCACGCACATCACGCTGCTCCCGCCGACCGAGGTGGACGGCGGGCAGCTGCCGGCGATCGAGGCGCATCTCGCGGAAGTCGCCGCCACCGGGCGGCCGTTCGCGATGCGGCTGTCCGGCACCGGTACCTTCCGGCCGCTCTCGCCGGTGGTGTTCGTGCAGGTCGTCGAAGGGGCGGAGGCGTGCACCTGGCTGCAGAAGCAGGTACGGGACGCCTCCGGGCCGGTCGCCCGTGAGCTGCAGTTTCCGTACCACCCGCATGTGACGGTCGCGCACGGGATCGCCGAGGAGGCGATGGACCGGGCGTTCGCGGAGCTGGCCGATTACGAGGCGGCCTGGCCCTGTACCGGGTTCGCCCTCTACGAGCAGGGGGCCGACGGCATCTGGCGGCGCCTCCGCGACTTCTGTTTCCCGGGTCCCACGGTCCCCCCGCAATCCCCGCGCCGAGGCGCCGGCCGCGCCAACAGCACCCCGTAGCCGTGCCGCGCGGGCCGCTGCCAGCCCCGCCTGGGGCGCTGTGCCCGCCCCGACAGGGGCGCGGGGAACTGCGCGACCAGCCCCCACCGGGGCTGCACCCGCGAACGGCGCTGTACTGGCCGCCCCTTAGGCGCTAGCCCCGCGCCGGGGGCCGCCTTGCCCACCCTGCCGCCCCAGGCGGCAGATTGCCCAAGACGGCGGGCGCTCGCCCGGGTCGCGAGACGGGCGGCGGGCGGCTGCCCAAGGCGGGGCGGGGCGGGGCGGACCGCACGCCCAGGACGGCAGGGGCGGGCCCGGGTTATACCGGGAGGCGGCGGAAGAGGGGGCGGGGGACGTGGCGGAGGCCCGCCATGACCACGCGGAGCGCCCCCGGCACCCACACAGTCTCCGACCGCCGCCGAAGCCCCAGCTCAATGGCGGCAGCCACGGCGTCCGGCGTCGTGGCGAGCGGCGCCTCGGCCAGCCCGGCCGTCATCTTCGTGCGCACGAACCCGGGCCGCACGACCATGACGTGCACCCCGGTGCCGTGCAGCGCGTCCCCGAGCCCCTGCGCGAACGCGTCGAGCCCCGCCTTGCTCGACCCGTAGATGAAGTTGGAGCGCCGGGCCCGCTCACCCGCGACCGACGACAGCACCACCAGCGAGCCGTGCCCCTGCGCCTGGAGGGCCCGCGCGCACACGAGCCCGGCCGAGACGGCGCCCGTGTAGTTGGTCTGGGCGACGCGTACGGCGGCCAGCGGATCGCCCTCGTCACGGGCCTGGTCGCCGAGGACGCCGAAGGCGAGCAGCACCATGTCGATGTCGCCCTCGGTGAACACCTTCCCCAGCGCCTCCTCGTGCGCCTCGGAGTCGAGGGCGTCGAAGGCGACGGTCCGCACGTCGGCGCCCGAGCCGCGCAGCTCCTCGGCGGCCGCGTCGAGCGCCGGGGACGGACGGCCCGCCAGCCACACCGTGCGGGTGCGCCGGGTGATCAGGCGGCGGGCCGTCGCGAGCCCGATCTCGGACGTGCCGCCGAGGACGAGCAGGGACTGGGGGATGCCGAAGGCGTCCTTCATGAGAGGCGAACTCCTGTGAGGGGTCGGGGGAGTCAGAGGGAGAGGCGGCGCGACAGGTCCGAGCGGAACACGCCGGCCGGGTCGAGCCGCGCTCGCAGCGAACGGAAGTCGGCGAGCCGCGGGTACATGGCGTCGAGCAGTTCGGGGCGCAGCCGGGAGTCCTTGGCGAGGTAGACGCGGCCGTCGGCGGCGGCGACCTCCTCGTCGAGCTCGTCGAGGAAGGCGCCGAGCCCCGGCAGGCTGGCGGGGATGTCGAGGGCGAGGGTCCAGCCCGGCATCGGGAAGGACAGCCAGCCCGGGTCGCTGTCGCCGAACCGCTTGAGGACGGCGAGGAAGGACGGGCAGCGCCGCTCGGAGATGCGCCGCACGACGCGGCGCAGGGCGTCCTCCTGCCCGTACCCGACGACGAACTGGTACTGCACGAAGCCGCCGCGCCCGTAGACCCGGTTCCAGTGCGGCACGCCGTCGAGCGGGTGGAAGAAGGCGGCGAGCTTCTGGAGCTCGCCGGTGCGCAGCCGGGGCGCCCTGCGGTACCAGAGCTCGTTGAAGAGGCCGACCGTGGTGCGGCCCAGCAGGCCCTCGGGGACGAAGGCGGGCGGCGCGGGAAGGCGGCCGGGGCGGAACTCCAGCGGGGCGCGGCGGGCGCGGGCGGGCAGCGCGTCCAGCGGGGCGTGGTCGCCGCGGGTGAGGACGGCGCGGCCCAGGGCGCTGCCGCGCGCGAGCAGGTCGATCCAGGCGACGGAGTAGCGGTAGCGGTGGTCGGTGGCGGTCAGCCGGGCCATCAGGTCGTCGAGGTCGGTGGCGCGCTCGGTGTCGACGCTCATCAGCGAGGTCTCCACGCGCTGGAGCCGGACCGTCGCGGTCAGGATGACGCCGGTCAGGCCCATGCCGCCGGCGGTGGCGTCGAACAGCTCGGTGCCGCGCTCCACCATCCGCACCTCGCCGTCGGCGGTGAGCAGTTCGAGGGCCTCGACGTGCCGCGAGAAGGAGCCGTGGACGTGGTGGTTCTTGCCGTGGATGTCGGCGCCGATCGCGCCGCCGACCGTCACATAGCGGGTGCCGGGGGTGACCGGCACGAACCAGCCGAGCGGCAGCAGCACCTCCATCAGCCGGTGCAGGGAGACGCCCGCGTCGCACAGGACGGTGCCGCCCGCCGCGTCGATGGCGTGGATCCGGTCCAGGCCGGTCATGTCGAGGACCGCGCCGCCCGCGTTCTGCGCCGCGTCGCCGTAGGCGCGGCCGAGGCCCCGGGCGATGCCGCCGCGCCGCCCGGTGACGGCGCACTCCCGGACGGCGGCCACCGTCTCCTCGTAGCTGCGGGGGCGCACCAGATGCGCCGAGGTCGGGGCGGTGCGGCCCCAGCCGGTGACCGGCACGGTGTCGTAACCGGGGCTCGTGGGTGCCGTGGGTGAAGGAGCTGCAGCCATGACGGCGACCGTATCGTCCATAGAAGGCCGCTTTGCCCCAAATCTCATATTCCCTCACCGAAATGGGTGATTGAGGGGGTGTCATAGGAAATGGCCCGGTCTGCGGGGTGCCCGGCCTCCACAGTGAGCCACATGGACGACATCGACCGCCGATTGCTGTCAGCGTTGCGCGACTGCGGCTCGGACCGGCGTGTGGCGGCGGCCGCGCGGGCGCTGTCCTGGGCCGGGGAGCACGGCGCGCTCTGGCTCGCGGCCGGGCTCGTGGGCGCCGCCGCCGACCGGGAACGGCGCCCCGCCTGGCTGCGCGCCACGGCCCTGACCGCGGGCGCGCACCTGGCCAGCATGGGCGTGAAGCGTGTGGTGCGCAGGCCGCGGCCCGAGGCGGGCGCCGGGATCGAGCCCCTGGTGCGCACGGCCGGCCGGCACTCCTTCCCCAGCTCCCACGCCACCGCCGCGGCCGCCGCCGCCGTCGCCTACGGCGCGGTGCGGCCGGTCGGCGCGCACCTGGCGCCGCCGATCGCCGCCGCCATGTGCGTCTCGCGGCTCGTCGTCGGCGTGCACTACCCGTCCGACGTGGCGGCGGGCGCGGCGCTGGGGGCGCTGACCGCGCGGCTCGGGGCGCGCTGGGCGGCCGCCGGAGGTGCGCCCCGATGACGGACGGCGCCAAGGGCGCGGCGGTCCTGGAACGGCCGCACGAAGTACGGCAGCGGGTCACCCCGCTCGGGCTGCCCGCCGGGCTGCTGCGCACCGCGCGGCCCCGGCAGTGGGTGAAGAACGCCCTGGTCGTCGCGGCCCCCGCCGCCGCGGGTGAACTCTTCTCCCGGCACGCGCTGACCCAAGTGGTGCTGGTCTTCTGCCTGTTCACCCTCGCCTCGGCGGCGGTGTACCTGATCAACGACGCGCGCGACGCCGAGGCCGACCGCGCCCACCCGGTCAAGCGGCACCGCCCGGTGGCGGCGGGCCAGGTGCCGGTCCCCGTCGCCTACGCCGCGGGCGCGGCCCTCGCGGCTCTCGCGCCGACCCTCGCGGCGGCGCTGTGCAACCCGATGACCGCGGCGCTGCTCACCGCGTACGTCGCCATGCAGCTCGCCTACTGCGTCAGCCTCAAGCACGTACTCGTCGTCGACCTGACCGTCGTGACCACCGGCTTCCTGATGCGGGCGATGATCGGCGGGGTCGCGCTCGGCATCCCGCTGTCGCGCTGGTTCCTGATCACCACCGGGTTCGGCGCGCTGTTCATGGTCTCCGCCAAGCGGTACTCCGAGGCCGTGCAGATGGCGGGCAAGGAGGGCGCCACGCGGGCCCTGCTGAACCAGTACACGACCGGCTACCTGCGCTTCGTCTGGCAGCTCGCGGCCGGGGTCGCCGTGCTCGCCTACTGCCTGTGGGCGATGGAGGAGGGCGGTGTCGCGCGCACCAGCCTGCTGCCCTGGCGGCAGCTGTCGATGGTGGCGTTCATCCTCGCCGTGCTGCGCTACGCCGTCTTCGCCGACCGGGGCACGGCCGGTGAGCCGGAGGACGTCGTGCTGCGCGACCGGGCCCTCGCGGTCATCGGCCTGGTGTGGCTGGCCATGTACGGACTCGCGGTCGTCGACTGGTGAGCCGGCTGCGGGCGCTGGGACCGGAGCTGGCCGCCTTCGCGGGGGTCGGGCTCTGCGCGTACGCCGCCGACCTCGGCCTGTTCGTGTGGCTGCGCGGCCCGGCCGGGTTCGACCCGCTCACCGCCAAGGCGCTCTCCTTCGTGGCGGGCTGCTCGGTGGCGTACGCGGGCAACGCCCTCGGTACGTACCGGGGCGCGGCACCGCAGGTCACCCGGCTGCGGCAGTACGGGGTGTTCTTCGCGGTGAACGTGGTGGGCGCGCTGGTGCAGTTGCTGTGCCTCGCCGTGTCGCACTACGGATTCGGGCTGACCTCGGCGCGGGCGGACACCGTATCCGGGGCGGGAGTCGGCATGGCACTGGCCACGGTGCTGCGGTTCTGGGGTACCAGGACCCTGGTTTTCCGCGCGAGCACGATCCGTACGAGCCCGGTTGAAACGGCGGACAAGGGCAGGCTTGGATCATGGACTGGCTGAAGAAGCTCCCCGTTGTCGGACCCCTGGTGAGCCGGCTGATGCTGACGCACGCCTGGCGCGCCTACGAACGGCTCGACGCCGTGCACTGGGCGCGGCTCGCGGCGGCGATGACGTTCATCAGTTTCCTCGCCCTGTTCCCGCTGCTCACCGTCGCCGCGGCGATCGCGGCCGGCACGCTGTCCACCGCGCAGCAGCAGGAGCTCCAGACCAAGATCGGCGATCAGGTGCCGGGCATCTCCGACCAGCTGGACATCCAGGCGCTGGTCGACAACGCGGGCACCGTCGGGGTCGTCGCCGGCGCGCTGCTGCTGTTCACCGGCATCGGCTGGGTCGGCTCGATGCGGGAGTGCCTGCGCGCCGTGTGGGAGCTGCCCGACGAGGAGGAGAACCCGGTCCTGCGCAAGCTGAAGGACGCCGGGGTGCTGATCGGCCTCGGGGGAGCGGGCCTCGCCTCGCTCGTCGCCTCCACGGTCGCCTCCACGGCCGTGGACGCCACCGCCGAGGGGCTCGGCCTCGACAAGAACGGCTGGGGCGGCTTCCTGCTCCAGGCCGCCGCGTTCGCGATCGCCGTGCTCGCGGACTTCCTGCTGCTGCTCTACGTCCTGACCCTGCTGCCCGGGGTGGCGCCCGAGCGCCGCGATCTGGTGACCGCGGCGCTGATCGGCGCCGCCGGGTTCGAGCTGCTGAAGATGCTGCTCGGCGGCTACATCAAGGGCGTCGCCGCGAAGAGCATGTACGGGGCGTTCGGCACGCCGGTCGCCCTGCTGCTGTGGATCAACTTCACGGCGAAGCTGCTGCTGTTCTGCGCCGCCTGGTCGGCGACCGGGGTCAGGACCGCTTCTGAGCCGGCCACTTCTTCCGCACCACGAACACCCCCGCGGCCAGCACCACCAGCACCCCACCCGTGATCGCCAGCGCGATCCCGACACCGCTGGAGCCGCCGCTCGTCGAGGTGACCGCCGCGTGCGCGTCGGGCTTCGCGGGGCCCGCGTCGCCCTTCGGGGCGGCCGAGGCCGACGGCGCGGCGGCCGTCTTCGCCAGGACGAGGTGGCCGACCGGGGAGACCTTGCCGTCGGCCTCGAAGCCCCAGTCGAGCAGCCGCGCGGCCTCCTTGTAGACCGCGAAGGACTCTCCGGAGCTGGGGTTCATGACGGTGACGAGCAGCACCTTGCCGCCGCGCTCGGCGACCCCGGTGAAGGTCGCGCCCGCGTTCGTGGTGTTGCCGTTCTTGACGCCCGCGATGCCCTTGTACGGCGAGATGCCGGAGTCCCCGGTGAGCAGCCGGTTGGTGTTCTGGATCTCGAACCGCTCGGTCGTCTTCCCCTTCTTCTGCTCCTTGGGGAACTTGGCCCGCGCCGTCGCCGCGTACTCGCGGAAGTCCGGCTTCTGCAGCCCCGAGCGGGCGAACAGCGTCAGGTCGTACGCGGACGAGGTCTGGCCCGGCATGTCGTAGCCGTCGGGGCTGACCACGTGCGTGTCGTGCGCCTGCAGCGTGTCCGCGTGGGCCTGCATGTCCTTCACGGTCTGCGGGACGCCGTGGTTCATCGCGGACAGCACGTGCACCGCGTCGTTGCCCGACTTCAGGAAGACGCCCAGCCACAGGTCGTGGACCGTGTACGTGAAGCCCTCCTTGACGCCGACGAGGCTGGAGCCCGCGCCCATCCCCGCCAGGTCGGAGGGGACGACCTTGTGCGTCGTCGACTTCAGGAACTTCGGCAGGACCGTGTCCGCGAAGAGCATCTTCAGGGTGCTCGCGGGCGGCAGCTTCCAGTGCGCGTTGTGCGAGGCCAGCACCTCGCCCGACTCGGCGTCGCTGACGATCCAGGACTTCGCCGTCAGATCCTTGGGCAGGACCGGAGCGCCGCCGCCGAGGTCCACCTGGGTGCCCGCCTTCGCCAGCCGGGCGCCGCCGATGTCCGACATGGTCGCGGGTGGCTTGTCGTCCTTGTCGGCGGCGACCGCCGCGGGGGCGATCCCCGCCAGCGTCAGGGCACAGGCCGTCAGGACGAGCGCGGACTTCTTCACGTACGAGGTGACGTACGACGCATGAGTGGCAGACACGCACGAGAACGTACAGGTACCCGGCCCGTAAGTCTCCGCCGAGGTGTTCTGTGTCTCCTCCGCCCCACCCCGGCGGCGGTGCGCCGCACGCGCTGGCGATACTGAACGCATGAAGCTCAGTCGCCCCGTCTCCTGGTTCCTGCTCGCCTTCGGGGTGTGGTCGTGGATCATCTGGGTCACTTTCGCCAAAAATCTGTGGAAGGACGGCAGCGGCCTCGCCTTCGACGACGCCGGGGATCCGACCACGTACTTCTGGGTCCACCTGACCCTCGCGATCGTTTCCTTTGTCTTGGGGACGGTGGTCGGGGTGATCGGGTTCCGCGGCGTGCGGTCCCAGCGCGACTCCGCCTAGCGGCGGCGGGTCATGGTCGTCCTCCTCGTCCTCGCCGTCGTCGCCGTGCTCGCGGCCTTCGCCGGGCTGCACTACTACGCGTACCGGCGCCTGGTCCGCGCCACGACGGCCGGGCCCGGGTGGCCCCGGCGCCTCGGTGCCGCGGTGTTCGTGGCGGGCCCGGTGCTGATGTTCGCGGCGATCGCCGCGGAGCGGGCCGGAGCGCCGTTCCCGCTGCAACGGGCGCTCGCCTGGCCCGGGTTCCTGTGGATGGCGTTCGCCCTCTACCTGCTGCTCGCGCTGCTGGTGGGGGAGGCGGTGCGGCCGGTGCTGCGGCGAGTGCTCGACCGCGGGACGCGCCGCCCCGGGCCCGCCGCCGACGAGGCCGCGCCGGAGCCGGCCCCCGAACCGGCCCCCGCCCCCGAACCGGCGCCCGTCGCCGCTCCCACCCGTCGGCTGGTCCTCGCCCGGACCGTGGGCGCCGCCTCGGCCGTCGCCGCCGCCGGGATCGTCGGCAACGGCGCCTACGGCGTGCTGCGCGGCCCGAAGGTGAAGCGGGTCACGGTCCCGCTGGCCAAACTGCCGCGCTCCGCGCACGGGTTCCGGATCGCGGTGGTCAGCGACGTGCACCTCGGCCCGGTGCTCGGCCGCGGCTTCGCCGAGCGCGTCGTCGACATCGTCAACGGCACCCAGCCCGACCTGATCGCGGTCGTCGGCGACCTCGTCGACGGCAGCGTCGAGGACCTCGCCCCGGCCGTCGCCCCGCTGGCCCGGCTCCGCTCCCGGCACGGCACGTACTTCGTCACCGGCAACCACGAGTACTTCTCCGGCGCCGACCCCTGGGTGGCGCACGTCCGCGAGATCGGGATGCGGCCGCTGGCCAACGCCCGGGTGGAGATGGGCGCGTTCGACCTCGCCGGGGTCAACGACATCAGCGGCGCGAACCACGGCGAGGGCCCCGACTACGGCAAGGCGCTCGGCGACCGCGACACCTCCCGCGCCGCCGTGCTCCTCGCCCACCAGCCCGTGATGATCCACGAGGCGGTGAAGCACGGCGTCGACCTCCAGCTCTCCGGCCACACCCACGGCGGACAGCTGTGGCCCGGCAACTTCGTCGCGGACGCGGCCAATCCGACCCTCGCGGGCCTGGAGTCCTACGGCGACACCCAGCTCTACGTCAGCCGGGGCGCCGGGGCCTGGGGCCCACCGGTGCGGGTGGGGGCGCCGTCCGACATCACGGTCGTCGAGCTGGCGTCGCGTCAGGCCTGACCACGGCCGCGGGCGCCTGACCGAATACCGACGTGCTGTCGGTGACCGTGGTGGCACTCAGCGTATTCATGCCGCAGCATCATGTGTCGCAACTGTGTTCACGGTATGCGTGAACGGACAAAGTACGTCCGGCGACGGATGAGGAGGAGGTGGCTACGTGTGTTGCGGCGCAGTGCGTTCAGACTGCCCCGGCACCCGGCCTCGGTGGGGATCGCGCGGCTACGGGTGCGCGATCATCTCGCGGTCTGGGGGCACACAGGGCCGGCTGAAGCGCTGGACACCGCGATTCTGCTCGTGTCCGAACTGGCGACGAACGCCGTGCGGCACGGTCCCGTGCGGGAGCGTGAGTTCGAGGTCGCGGTGACGGTGCTCGCGGACGGCTCGTGCTTCATCGAGGTGTCCGACGCGGCGTCGGCCGAGCCCGAGGTGAAGGTGCCGTACCCGGCCGAGGACGAGAACGGTCGGGGGCTGCATCTGGTTGATGCGCTTGCCGAGGCGTGGGGGGTCTGGCAGCGCGGCCGCTACGGCAAAACGGTCTGGGCCCTGGTCCGTTCCTGACCCCCCCAAGGAGCGGGGCCTTGCCCCAGCCCTCTCCACATCCCCGGTTTCGCCGTCCGCCCCCGGGGCGCGCGTGACGAACTGGGATCAGGCCCGGCGGCGGCCGGTGGGCCGACGGCGGCGGCGCAGGGCCACCAGGCTTCCGCCCGCCAGCGCAGCCACCACGGCGGACCCCCCGAGCGCCCACCCCTCCCGCCCCTCGGCCGACCCGCCGGAGGAGGCCGCCGGCGCCCCGGCGACCGGCGACGCCGACTCCTTGGGGCGCTCGCTCAACGGCACGACCAGCTCCCCGACGGCACCGGCCCTGCCCCCGGCCCGGAACCCCCAGTCGAGCAGCGCCGCAGTCTCCTCGTACACCTCGGCCCCGGACCCGGGATGCATCACGGTCACCAGAAGCGTGCGCCCGTCGCGGGTGGCGGCACCGGTGAAGGTGTTCCCGGCGTTGGTCGTATAGCCGTTCTTGACGCCGATCAGCCCCTGGTACGGGGCGACCCCCTGCCCGGTCAGCAGGCGGTCGGTGTTCTGGATCTGGAAGGTCTTGGAGCCGCCCGCGGGGAAGTCGGCGACGCGCGTGGCGCAGTACCCGCGGAAGTCGTCGTTCTTCAGCCCCGCGCGAGCGAAGAGCGTGAGGTCGTACGCGGAGGAGAGCTGCCCCTTGTGGTCGAAGCCGTCGGGGCTGACGACATGGGTGTCCTCGGCCTGGAGATCCTTCGCGCGGGCCTGCATCTGCGCGACGGTCTGCTCGACGCCGCCGTTCATGTGGGCGAGGACGTGCACGGCGTCGTTGCCGGAGCGCAGGAAGACGCCCTGCCACAACTGGTGGACGGTGTACGTGGTGCCGGCCTGGACGCCGACGAGGCTGGAGCCGTACGGGATCCCGGCCAGGTCCTCGGCGGTCACCCGGTGCCGGTCGGTGGCGGCGAACTTCGGCAGCACGGTGTCCGCGAAGAGCATCTTCAGGGTGGAGGCGGGAGCCAGCGCCTTGTGCGCGTTGAACGAGGCCAGCACCTCGCCGCTGTCGTTGTCGGCGACGAGCCACGCACGGGCCCTGAGCCCCGGCGGCTTCGGCACCCCGGCGCCGCGCCGCACCTGCACCCCGGCCGCACCGAGCCGCGCGCCGCCCACGACCGGTGCGGCGGAGGCCCGCTGCGCGGGAAGGGTGAGAGCGGCGGCCGCTCCGATGCCGAGACCGAGCGCGGCGCGACGGCCGAACGGGGAGGACGACGGGTGCTGCGGGGACGAGGCTGTGCCGGGCATCCCGCGAAGGTACAGCTCAAAGCTGAGGCAAAGGTAAGAGGGGTCGGTCTATCGGCTCTGCCGGGGCCGGGTCATCCCCGGCAGGAAGTCGGTGAACAGCTCGTGCACCTCGTGGACAAGCGGCCGCAGCACCCGGAACCGGGCCAGCGCCACCCCCCGCGTCGTCAGCCGCGCGCCCCGGCCCGCCAGCCGCCGGCTGCGCTCCCGGTCCTCGGACGAGTCGAAGACCCAGTACAGGACGAGCCCCATCTGCGACAGCCACATCAACTCCGGCAGGATCTCGGCGAGTTCGGCCGGCACCTTCGCCTTCGAACCGGCGAGCACCTCCCGGTGCACGGAGATCGCCGCCTGCCGCGCGTGCTCCGACTCCGGTGAGAACGGGCTGAGCGGGGACTCCGGATCGGCGGCGTTCTTGAAGAACTGCGCCGCGAACTCGTGGTACGGCTCCGCGATCTCCAGCCAGACCCCGAGCACCCCGGCGAGCCGCGCCTCCAGATCGGTCTCCGTGTCGAGCACGGACCGGACCGCCGCCTGGTGCTCGGCGGCGATCCGGTCGTAGAACCCCTGGATGAGGTGTTCCTTGCCCGCGAAGTAGTAGTACGCGTTGCCGACCGAGACCCCGGCCTCCTGGGCGATCGCCCGCATCGTGGTCCTGTCGTAGCCCCGCTCCCGGAACAGCCGCATCGCGGTCTCCAGGATCAGTGCCCGCGTCTGCTCGCTCTTCACGGTCTTCTCTGCTGCCACGCCGCCGAGCCTAATCGGCCGTGCGGCAGCCGCTGTCGCAGCCCGCCGCCCGGTCCGCGGGCTCCTCCCCGTACCCGTAGGCCTCGTGGAACCAGCCGTCCTTCGGGTCGTACCG
This sequence comes from Streptomyces sp. HUAS MG91, assembly GCF_040529335.1. GTDB lineage: Bacteria > Actinomycetota > Actinomycetes > Streptomycetales > Streptomycetaceae > Streptomyces > Streptomyces tabacisoli. The sequence continues at coordinate 5,203,231 of NZ_CP159534.1, forward strand.
CCAGCCGTCCGCGCGCCGGTACGCCCCGCCGCCCGCCTGCGGGCCCCACTGGGCCTCCCGGTACCGGGAGGCCGCGAGCACCACCTGCTTGGCCACCTTCATCCCGGCGGGCGTCGCCATCCGGTGGGCGGTGGGCCGGTACGCGCGCAGCGCCCACATGCAGACGACCCAGGCGGCCGGGCCCCGGTAGAGCTGCCCGCCGTCGCCGATCACCGTGATGTCGCCGAGCGTCGCCGCGTGATCGAGGTCCGGGAAGAGCTGCCGGGCCCGGGCGTGCCCGGCCGGGACCAGATCGAGCGGCACCAACTGGCGCTGCTTCACCAGCCAGTTCCGTACGAAGGTGCACAGGTGGCACTCGGCGTCGTACAGCACCGTGAGCCGGCGGACCGGGACGTCCCCCCGGGCGCCCCGGTCCGCTTCCCCCACGACTCCCACCGCGCTCACACCCCGGCCGCCGGAGCGGCCCACCCCTGCGGCGGGACCGGCGGCTGCTGCTCGCGCTCCATGAGGCCGCGCCGCCGGATCTTGTTGAGGACGTAGACGTTCCCCAGGTGCATCACGCCGAGCGCGAGCAGGACGACGCCGAGCTTGGTCGAGAGGTTCTCGAAGATCTCGCGCGTGGTGGTGATGGTCCCGTCGCCGCTCAGATACAGGGCCACGAAGCCGAGGTTCACCAGGTAGAAGCCGACCACCAGCAGGTGGTTGACGGCGTCGGCCAGTTTCTCGTCGCCGTGCAGGACGTCGGAGAGAAAGATCCGGCCGTTGCGGCTCAGGGTGCGCGCCACCCAGACGGTCAGCCCGATGCTGACGACGAGGTAGACGACGTACGCGACGACTGTGAGGTCCATGCCCCACCCTCCTTGAACGCGTTCAAAAACGCTGACAGGGATGAATGTAGCCCTGTTTTTGAACACGTTCAAGCGAGAGTCGCCCTAGGGGGCCGCACGTGACGGGAGTCTCAACTGCGGGCGAGTTCGGGCCGCTTGAGGTAGTCGGTGAACCCGATGACGTTGCCCCACGGATCGGCGAACTCGACGACGTATCCGGTGGAGGTGGAGAAGGGCGGGTCGAGGAGGTCGATCCCGGCCGCGGTCAGCTGCTCGCCCGCGGCCCGCGCGTCGCGCACCTCCAGCCACAGCCGCGCGGCGGGCCACGCCGGGGAGCGCCGCCCGAACTCCTCCTCGGCGCGCAGCAACAGCCCAGGGGTCTCCTTGCCGGCGCCGAGCAGGGCGATCCCCGCCTCGTCGAACCGCACCTTCACGCAGAACCCGGCGCGCTCGTAGAAGGCGACGGCCTCGGCGAGGTCGCCGACGGGGAACAGGGCGTTGTCGAAGCCGAGTACCTCAAGGGCGGGGAGGTCGGGGGCGGCGTCGAGTCGATTGTCAGGTGACATTCCGTCAGATTAGCCGCCGAGTCGGGCAAAAGCCGTGCAGCGGGGGCCGTCGCCGTGTGCGCCGCCGCCGAAACGGCCGTGGGCCCCGCTCCGGGAAGGAGCGGGGCCCACGGCACGGGCGGGACCGGGAAGGTCAGTAGCGGCGCGTGATCAGCGCGCGCTTCACTTCCTGGATCGCCTTGGTGACCTCGATGCCACGCGGGCAGGCGTCCGTGCAGTTGAAGGTGGTGCGGCAGCGCCACACACCGTCACGGTCGTTGAGGATCTCCAGCCGCTGCTCCCCGGCCTCGTCGCGCGAGTCGAAGATGAAGCGGTGGGCGTTCACGATGGCGGCCGGACCGAAGTACTGGCCGTCGTTCCAGAACACCGGGCAGGACGACGTGCACGCGGCGCACAGGATGCACTTGGTGGTGTCGTCGAAGCGCTCGCGGTCCTCGGCGGACTGCAGGCGCTCGCGCGTCGGCTCGTTGCCCTTGGTGACCAGGAACGGCATGACGTCCCGGTACGCCTGGAAGAACGGGTCCATGTCGACCACGAGGTCCTTCAGCACGGTGAGGCCCTTGATGGCCTCGACCGTGATCGGCTTCTCGGGGTTGATGTCCTTGATGAGCGTCTTGCAGGCAAGGCGGTTCTTGCCGTTGATGCGCATCGCGTCGGACCCGCAGATGCCGTGCGCGCAGGACCGGCGGAAGGTCAGCGACCCGTCCAGGTCCCACTTGATCTTGTGGAGGGCGTCGAGGACGCGCTCCTTCGGGTCGATGTCGAGCTGGAAGTCTTCCCAGGTCGACTCCGCCGAGACCTCCGGGTTGAACCGGCGGATCCGGAAGGTGACCGTGATGAGGTGCGAGCCGTTGTCCGCCTCGAGCGCCTCGAGCTTGTCCATGGTCGGAGTAGCCATCAGTACTTACGCTCCATCGGCTGGTAGCGGGTCTGGACGACCGGCTTGTAGTCGAGACGGATCGTCTCCGTGCCGTCGTCGCCGACCTCGCGGTACGCCATGGTGTGGCGCATGAAGTTGACGTCGTCGCGGTTCGGGAAGTCCTCGCGGTAGTGACCGCCGCGGGACTCCTTGCGGGCGAGCGCGCTGGTCGCCATGACCTCGGCCAGGTCGAGCAGGTTGCCCAGCTCGATGGCCTCCAGGAGGTCGGTGTTGAAGCGCCGGCCCTTGTCCTGGATCGACACGTTGCGGTAGCGCTCGCGCAGCTCGGCGATCTTCTCGACGGCCGTCTTGATCGTCTGCTCGGTGCGGAACACCATCACGTTGGCGTCCATGCACTCCTGCAGCTCGTTGCGGATCACCGCGACGCGCTCGGTGCCCGTGGAGTCGCGCAGGCGCTCGACGAGCTCCTCGACCAGCGACGCCGGGTTCTCCGGGAGCTCGACGTAGTCGGCCGTGTGGGAGTACTCGGCGGCCGCGATGCCCGCACGACGCCCGAAGACGTTGATGTCGAGCAGCGAGTTGGTGCCGAGACGGTTGGCGCCGTGCACCGACACGCAGGCGACCTCACCGGCGGCGTACAGGCCGGGGACGACGGTGGTGTTGTCCGCCAGGACCTCACCCTCGACGTTCGTCGGGATGCCGCCCATGGCGTAGTGCGCGGTCGGCTGGATCGGGATCGGGTCCGTGTAGGGCTCGATGCCGAGGTACGTGCGCGCGAACTCGGTGATGTCCGGCAGCTTGGCGTCCAGCTGCTCCGGCGGCAGGTGCGTGAGGTCGAGGTAGACGTGGTCGCCCTCGGGACCGCAGCCGCGGCCCTCACGGATCTCCGTGTAGATGGAGCGGGACACGACGTCACGGGACGCGAGGTCCTTCATGACCGGCGCGTACTTCTCCATGAAGCGCTCGCCGTCCTTGTTACGGAGGATGCCGCCCTCACCACGGGCGCCTTCCGTCAGGAGGATGCCCATGCGCCAGATGCCGGTCGGGTGGAACTGGAAGAACTCCATGTCCTCCAGCGGGATCCCGCGCCGGTAGCAGGCGGCCTGGCCGTCACCGGTCAGCGTGTGCGCGTTCGACGTCACCTTGAAGAACTTGCCGGTGCCGCCGGAGGCGTAGATGACCGCCTTGGCCTGGAAGACGTGGATCTCACCGGTCGCGAGCTCGTAGGCCACGACACCGGCGGACTTCTTGACGCCGTCGACCTCGACGATCAGCTGGTCGAGGACGTAGAACTCGTTGAAGAACTCCACGCCCTCCTTGACGCAGTTCTGGTACAGCGTCTGGAGGATCATGTGGCCCGTGCGGTCCGCGGCGTAGCAGGACCGGCGGACCGGCGCCTCACCGTGGTTGCGGGAGTGACCGCCGAAGCGGCGCTGGTCGATGGTGCCGTCCGGGGTGCGGTTGAACGGCAGGCCCATCTTCTCCAGGTCGAGGACCGAGTCGATGGCCTCCTTCGCCAGGATCTCGGCGGCGTCCTGGTCGACCAGGTAGTCGCCGCCCTTGATCGTGTCGAAGGTGTGCCACTCCCAGTTGTCCTCCTCCACGTTGGCCAGCGCGGCGGCCATGCCGCCCTGCGCGGCGCCCGTGTGGGAGCGGGTGGGGTACAGCTTGGTCAGCACGGCGGTGCGGCTGCGCTTCGTCGACTCGATGGCCGCGCGCATGCCCGCGCCGCCGGCGCCGACGATGACGGTGTCGTACTTGTGAATCTTCACGGTTTCGCTCGCCTCGGCTTTAACGGATGTTGGGGTCGAAGGTGAAGATCACCAGCGTGCCCAGCAGGACGGTGAAGACCGTCGCGGCGTACAGCAGGCCCTTCAGCCACATACGGGTGTTGGGGCGCTCTGCGTAGTCGTTGATGACCGTGCGCAGGCCGTTGGCGCCGTGCAGCATCGCGAGCCACAGCATCAGCAGGTCCCAGCCCTGCCAGAACGGGGACGCCCAGCGGCCCGCGACGAAGGCGAAGCCGATCTTGGAGACGCCGCCGTCGAGCACGAGCTGGATCAGCAGGTGGCCGAGGACCAGGACGACCAGGACGACACCCGAAAGGCGCATGAACAGCCAGGCGGCCATCTCGAAGTTGCCGCGCGTGGAGCGCGGGGTCTTCGAGGTGCGCTTGCGGGGGGCCTCGATGTACGGCGCGGGGTTGTCGACGTCGTAGAGCGAGACGCCCTCGACGGGACCGACGCCGGAGGTGGTGTCAGTGGACATGTCTGGCCTCAGCTCCCGAAGAGTTCACGGACGGCGTGGCCGAGGACGGGGTACAGGGCCCCGACCATCAGGACGACCCAGATGCCCACGACGGTCCAGAGCATCTGCTTCTGGTAGCGCGGGCCCTTCGACCAGAAGTCGACGGCGATGACACGCAGGCCGTTGAGCGCGTGGAAGAGGATGGCGGCGACGAGGCCGTACTCCAGCAGCGCGACGATCGGCGTCTTGTAGGTGGAGACAACATCGTCGTACGCCTCGGGGGAGACGCGGACGAGAGCGGTGTCCAGGACGTGTACGAACAGGAAGAAGAAAATGAGGACACCGGTGACTCGATGAGCCACCCACGACCACATGCCTTCCCGGCCGCGGTACAGCGTTCCAGCCGGCACGGAAGAACCCTCCGGGAGCGGGGACTGAGGGCCGCGCCGGCTTCGGTGTCGGTCGGGCCCGGCCGGGTACGGTCCACCGGCCGCTCGTCATCGTATCGACGAGTTGTCGGCTCGCTCGCGCCGGGGCCTGCGGTGTGATCAAACAGGCAATCAAACAGGCACGTACGGGCTATTGCCGACGCATTCCCGCTCCGCCGCCTCCGGGCCCGGACCCGGGGCACCCGCGTGATCCGGACGGTCCAGGAGGTCCGGGAAGTTCCGGACCAGCCGGACGATGCGCCCCCGGGCGAGTCGCCGCAGCTCGTCGGCGGCCAGCACCCGCTCCTCCTCCCGGTCGTTGCCGAGCCGGTCGCGCAGGGCGCTGAGCAGGTGGTCGAGGGCCTCGTCGGGCGCGGTGTCGTCCAGGCAGACGACGAAGGTGTGCCCGAAACGGTCCTGGTAGGCGGCGTGCGCCGCGGCCAGCGCGGTGTGCGCGGCCGAGTACACGGCGGCGACCGGCGGCAGCGGCAGGCTCTCGCGGCCCAGCGCCTCGGCGATGTCGACCGGCGCCAGGTCGTACGACGCCTCGTCGGCCGCCGCGAGCAGGGCGTCGAGGTCCGGGTACGGGCGGTGCGCGGCGAGCCGGCGCGCCCAGGCGCCGCTGGCACAGCAGGTGCGCAGGGCCTGCTCGGCGGCGTGGCGCGGCAGCCCGTTGAGCCTGGTGAGTCCCTCGTGCGGTGTGACCTGGGCCGGTATGGGCAGGCGGTCGGGACCGGGAGGGGGGCGGAGCGCGGACAGCGGGTGCCTCCGGCGGCTGGGATCGGCTGTACGGAGTTTGTGCGGCGTTTGTTTGTGGCGTAACGCTAGCGAGGGCTGATTGCGGGTGTCCGACGGATGCGCGAATTTCACCCGGACGGGGAGTTTGACTGCCGCGAGTGGACAAGTGTGGGTGGGTGTCGTTGCGGGGTGCGCCTTTTCGCCGTAGCGATGAGGTGCGGTCGCGGGCGCGGCTTTCGTCATGGTCGGTCGCACAGTTCCCCGCGCCCCTTCGGGGCGCAGATCGGAGCCAGGTTTCATGGAGAAGGAGCGGAAGGCCCTGTTGGCGGGGGCCGTGGTGGTCGCCGCCGGGGCCGTGGCCGTCACCGCTGTGCTGTGGCCCGACGGCAAGGACGACGGTGAGCGGGGCGCCGCGGCGCGGGAGTCCTCCGCGTCGTCCTCGTCCCCGTCGCCCAGCCGGTCCTATCCGCTGTCCACGCCCCCGCGCACGATCCCCGCGGTGCGGGACTTCACTCCGGCGCACGGCCCCGGCTGGAAGCCGGACGGCGGACGGGTCGTGGTGCGGGACGGCGCGCTGGACGACGAGGGGCGGCTGATCGCCGGGGAGCTGGGGCTGCGCTACGCGGGCGAGGACGCGAAGGCGGGCCCCGGCGACGTGGAGCTGGCCCTCGGCGGGGCGTCCGGGGCGGGCCCGGAGTCGTACCGGATGACCGTCGCGGACGGGCGGGTGCGGATCGTCGCGCCCCGGGACACCGGCGTCTTCTACGGCACCCGCACCCTCAAGCAGGAGGTGCACGGCGGCGGCACCGCGCCCGAGGGCGTCGTCGCGGACGAGCCCGCCAAGCCGCAGCGCGGATTCAGCCTCGACATGGCGCGCAAGCACTTCTCGGCCGGCTGGATCAAGGACCGGGTCAGGGAGCTCGGCGACCTGAAGTACAACCAGCTCGGGCTGCACTTCTCCGACGACCAGTCCTTCAGCATCGAGTCCGACTCGCACCCCGAGATCGTCTCCTCCGAGCACCTGACCAAGGCGCAGGTACGGGACATCCTGGCGCTCGCCGAACAGCGGCACGTCACCGTCGTGCCGGAGATCGACTCGCCGGGGCACCTGGGCGCCGTCATCCGGGCCCACCCCGACCTCCAGCTGCGCGACGTGGGCGGGGTCGCCACCCGCGGCGCCATCGACATCTCCAAGCCCGCCGCCGCCGACATCGTCGACGACCTGCTGAAGGAGTACGCCGGACTGTTCAAGGGGGCCTACTGGCACCTGGGCGGCGACGAGTACCAGGCGCTGACGCGGACGAACCCCGAGGCGTCCTTCCCGCAGCTCGCGCGCGCCGCACGCGAGAAGTACGGGGCGAGGGCGCGCGTGCAGGATCTCGCCCAGGGCTGGCTGAACGACCGGGCCGCGACCATGAAGCCCTTCGACCGCAGGCTGAAGGCGTGGAACGACGGGTTCTTCACCGGCGGGGTCGTCGAGGCCGACAAGAAGCTGGAGGTCGCGTACTGGACGGGCAAGGAGATCGGGGCGCGCGACCCCGTCTCCTATCTGAGCGCCGGACGCGAGCTGACCAACTACAACGACGAGTACCTCTACTACGTCCTCGGCCAGCCCAACACCTTCGTCTATCCGACGGGCGAGCGGATCTACGACAGCTGGACCCCGCTCGTGGTGCGCGGCACGCGTCCCGTCCCCGCGAAGTACGACGACCAGATCCTCGGCGGCTCCTTCGCCGTCTGGTGCGACCTCGCGCGGTCGCAGACGCAGGAGCAGGTCGCGCGGGGCATCAGGATGCCGCTGCGGGCGACGGTGCAGAAGCTGTGGGACCCGGGGAAGCCCGAGCTGACCTGGACACGGTTCAAGGAACTGGCCGACCGGCTGGACGGCTGAGTACAGGCTGTCCCAGTTTGTGTTTCAGGTGGCGAAGTCCCGTACGCCTGTGGTGTATTCGGCCCGAGCCGCGAAGAGCATCGGGACGGGGGCACGGGGATGGGGTACTGGGGCTACTACGTGGTGGCCAGAAGCGAACGGCCGCTCAAGGAACTGGACGCGCTGGGCGGGGTGCGCGAGGCGCTGACGCTCCTGGAGGAGCGGGCCGGGGGCTGGCAGGTGTGGGAGTGCCCGGGCGGCGGGGCCGACGGGGAGCAGGCGCCGGACCCCGGCAGCATGAACTCCCTCGCCGCCGAGACCGGCGCGCCCGCGCTGTTCGCCTATGTCATGGACAGCCGGTGCGCCGTGGTGGAGGCCGCGGCGCCGAGCGGCGGGGCCTGGACGACCTGTCTGGGGCGGGCCGCGATGGCGCGGTACATCGGCGGTGACGAACTCGCCCTGGAGGACTACTTCCTGCCGCCCGACGACGCCGCCGGGCGTGCCGTCGCCTGGGCCGGCGAGGGGGAGCGGACCGTCGAGCGCGGGCCGCTGCTCGATGTGCTGCGGGCGCAGGCCGAGCCGTCGGCGGAGGAGCTGTTCTTCCGGTTCCTCGACCGGCTCGGCGTCGTCTCGATGTGACGTTTCCTCCGGCACGTGGCCCGGACCCGGCCGCCCCCTCAACGGCCGGGGCCGCGCCCGTGGGAGGTAGTGAGTAACCCATCGGCCGTGCGCGGCGCAAGCAGGGGCGCATTTCGGACGGGTACGACGAGGCCCCCCTCTCCCGGGAGAGGGGGGCCTCGTCGTGCGGTGCGGTTACGGTGCCAGGTCGGTGCCCAGGCGGGCGCCGGCCGGGGAGCCGACCTGCGTCACGCCGTAGTACTTGGCCGTGGACAGGCCGAGCCCGCCGCTGTTGCTCGGTACGTAGAGCAGCGTGCCGTTGCCCGTGTCCTCGCCCGCGACGCCGAGCACCAGGTCGGCCCGGCCGTAGCCGGACAGGTCGGTGAGCGCCGCCGAGGAGCCGAGGTTGTCGTTCGTCTCGGTCGAGCCGGGGACACCGGGCTCGTCCTGCGAGACGGCGAGCGCGCCGGTGCCGGTCAGGCCGGCCGAGGAGCCCTTCAGGAGCAGCGAGGTACCGGCGTTGGACTGGTTCTTGCCACTGCGGGTGATGTCCTCGTTCGGGGCGCCGGTGAGGACGTCCGCGTAGCCGTCGTTGTTGTAGTCGCCGACCGCGACCGAGGCGCCCATGGCGTCACCGGCCTCGGAGGCGCCGGGGACGCCGCTGGTGGACTGGTGGACCGTCGTGACCTTCGTGCCGAGACCGGTGGCCGCCGCGCCGTAGACCGCGGTGACCTGGCCGCCGGAGTGGGCGGCCGACTCGGAGGTGTACGGCTGGCCGATGACGATGTCGTCGACGCCGTCGCCGTTGAGGTCACCGGCGGCGATGGAGCGGCCGCCCTTGACCGTCAGCGTCGCGGCCTTGCGCAGGCCGCCCGCGCCGCCCTTGTACCAGACGACCTTGCCGAGGCCCGCGCCGTCGCGGTAGTTGAGCGCGACGTCCGCGTAGCCGTCACGGTTGAAGTCGCCGGACGCGGCGTCCAGGTAGGACAGGTTGTCCTCGGAGGTGGTGACCATGGAGTCGCTGTCCCAGCCGTCGCCGTACCGGGCCGACCACGTGCCGCCGAAGCCGGTGGAGGCGGCGAAGACGTCGGCCGTGCCGTCCGCGTTGAAGTCGCCGACCGCGACGGCCGAGCCGAAGCGGGCGCCCGACAGGTCGTAGCTCGCGTCGAGGTTCACGCCGGTGCCGGTGGTGAAGTCCGGGCCGTACACGATGGTGTAGGCGCCGCGGTCCTTGTGGCCCGTGGTGTCGTCCTCGCCGGGCTGGCCGACGACGAGGTCGGTGAAGCCGTCGCCGTTGACGTCGCCGGTCGCGGTGGACGCGCCGAACTCGTCGCCGCTCTCGCCCGCGCCCGGGATGTCCCCGGTGGACTGCGAGATCAGCTTCCTGCCGGTGGTCGTCGGGCCCGAGACACCGCCCGGGACGATGGCCACCTGGCCGCCGCTCGCGCCCTTCGGGATGCCCGCGGCGATGTCGGCGGTGGCGTCCCCGGTCAGGTTCTGCGAGGGCAGCGCGTGGGAGACGCCGGGGGCGGCGGCCTGCGTGGCGATGCGGCTCAGCTTCGGGTACAGGTTCGCGCCCGGGCAGAGCGTGGAGTTGGTGTCCTTGTGGCCGAAGACGCGGGGCAGCGTGATGGTCTTGCCCAGGGGGACCTTGTTGCCGTCCTGGCCGAGGTCGCCGTTGGACGTCAGGGTCACCTTGTCGGTCGGCACGATGCCGTACTGGCCGAACTTCCAGGCGACGACCCGGGAGATCGCGTCGAGCGCGGCCTTGGTGGGCTTGGCCGACTCGAAGTTGCCGATGTAGGAGATGCCGACGGTGTCGGTGTTGAACCCGTAGTCGTGGGCGCCGTGCACCGGCAGGTCCATGCCGCCGCTGCGGCCCTCGAAGATCTGCCCGCAGCGGTCGACCACGAAGTTGTAGCCGATGTCGTAGTAGCCCTTGGCGATGTGCTCCTGCTGGATCTCGCGCAGCCGTTTGGCGGACTGGGCGCAGGGCACCGCGTTGTCGGAGTCGACGCCGGTGTGGTGGACGACGGCGGCCTTGATCTCCGTGTCGTACGTGGGCGTGCCGTCGTAGTTGGTGCCGGCGCCCCACTGGGCCTGCGTAATGATGTGCGGCTTGACGACCGTCGACGGGCGGGGCGCGGGCGGTGTTTCGGAGGCGGCGGCGCTGGGCGCGGCGGAGGTCGTGGCGTCCTTCGGGTCGTCCGAGGCGGGGGCTGAGCTCTCCGGCGCCGAGGACTCGGGAGCCGTCACGGCCGCCGCGCTGTTCCCGGCGTCCGGGGACGCGCCGGCGGTCGGGGTCGTCGTCTCCGCGGAGTACGCGGCCGGTTCGATGCCCGCGCTGCGGCCCTTGGCGGAGCCGGTGCCCGGGTCGATCAGCTTGACGTCCATGCCGGAGGGCAGGCCGGACGCCTTGCCGTCGGCGTCGACCACCCGCACCTCGACGCCGTCCGCGTCGGTCTTCGTCGGCACGGACGCGGTGCCGCCGCGCAGGGCGGCCCGCTCGCGCTCGGCGCCGTCCGCGTCGATGGTCTCCTTCGGCAGCGTCGTCCACGCGCTCCAGTCGCCCGACGCCGCGTCGCGCGAGCGGAACTGGGCCGAGCCGTCGAGCTTGTCCTCGGGGTCGCTCCAGGTGACCGTGACCGCGCTGAACAGCTGCGTCGACTTCTGCGGTACGACCTTGCGGTCGCTCTTCGTCTGCATGCTCACGGAGTGCACGGCCGCGGCCCGGTGCGCGGGCACGCCGTCGACGGTGGCGCCCGGGTCGGCCATCGCGTACGTCACCACACCGGCGCCGCCGAGAGCGACAGCGCCGACCGTGATCCAGGCTCTGCGCTTGAGACTCAGCGGTTTGTACGCGTGCGCGGCGCGCGTGTCAGGCGCTTTTCCTCGCGAATGTCGCGGGCTCACTTGCCCCACCCCTTGATGAAGTTCACACCGGTCCCGCGCATCACGCGGGTAGATGTCCTATTCAGCGAAAGACCTTCGAAGAACGTCACATGTTGTACGGATGTGCTGTACGTCACTGAGTGAGCTCCGAGCCGAGTCCTGTGCCGGATGCGGTGCCCGTGGCGGCTGGTCCGTAAGTGGCACCCGGGACGGTGACGGCGTCCTCGCCCGGCGCGCCGAAGGCGGGCTCCGGGGTGCCGTCGCCGTCGAGGTCGGCGAGCGCGACGGCGACGCCGAACCGGTCGCCGGACGCCGGGGCGCCGGGCAGTGCGCCCGCGCCCTCGGCGTACGTGGTGGCGGCCGTGTCGGAGAGCCCGGCCGCGGAGCCGCGCAGCAAGTAGGCCTGCCCGGCGCCGGAGTCGGCGCCCGGGGCTCCGGCGAGGACATCGGCGTACCCGTCGCCGTCGGTGTCGCGGACGGCGAGCGACGCACCCAACTCCTCGCCCAAGGAGACGAGTTGAGTGACGTCGGTGGCGCCGGTGGTGGTAAGCCCATGGGCGGAGCCATGGTACGCGGCGAGCTCGCCACCGGTGCCGGAATCCGGGCGGCCGACGACGAGGTCGGTGTACCCGTCGCCGTTCAGGTCACCGGCGGCGAGGGAGCGTCCGCCCGCCCCGTCGAGGACGGCGGGCGCGTCCGTGCGCAGGCCCTCGGCGGAGCCGCGTACGACGACGAGCTGACGGGCCCCGCCGCTCGTACGGAAGGCGAGCGCCGCGTCCTCGTACCCGTCGTGGTCGAAGTCCCCGGTGGCGACGGCCGGATCCGCGACCGGGCCGCCGTCCCTGAGCTGCAGCGGGGCCGAGAAGGCGCGGGTGGTGCCGTCGACGGACCAGGCGCGTCCGGCGCCGGGCGCCACGGCGAGGATGTCGTCGTCGCCGTCCCCGTCGAAGTCGCCGGTGGCGAGCGCGGACCCGAAGCGGGCGCCGCTCGCGCGCACGGTGGCCGGCTCGTTGATCATCCCGGCCTGTCCGGCGAGCCCGTTCGGGGTGCCGCGCAGGATGCTGACGCCGCCCTCGTCGCTCGCGCCCGCGGTGACCTCCTCGCCCGGCGAGGCGACGACGAGATCGGTGTACCCGTCGTGGTCGAGATCGCCGTACGCGGTCGCGGAACCGAACCCGTCACCGTCCTCGGAGCCGCCGGGTACGCCCTCGGACTCCTGGGTGACGACGGTCTTGTCGCCCGCGTACGGGGTGGTGCGCGCGCCCGGCAGAACGGTGACCTGACCGGCGCCCGGGTGCGTATTGGCGGTGGAGCCCGGGCTGCCTGCGGCCAGGTCGGCGCGCCCGTCACCGTTGGTGTCGCCGTACACGGAGCGGGAGTTGAGGGCGGCGGCCGCGGTCCGGATGGCGGGCAGGTCGCCGTACAGGTTGTCGCCCGGGCACTCGGTCGGGTAGCCGTCGCGGTGCCCGGAGATCCGGTTCATGGTGACGAGCTGGCCCTGGGTGAACTTGCCGTTGTCGGCGCCGGCGGCCATCACGAGCGAGCCCGCCGGGTTGATCCCGTACGACCCGAGCTTCCAGGCGGCGAGTTGGGCTATGGAGTCGCGCACGGCGGCCGTGGAGGTCGCGGTGTTGTAGTCGCCGAGGACGGCGACGCCGCTGGTGTCGGTGTTGAAGCCGTAGGTGTGCGCGCCGTAGACGGGCTTGTCGACGCCGCCCGCGCGGCCCTCGAAGATCGTGCCGCACTTGTCGACAAGGAGGGAAACAACGTACTCGGCGGACCGGACACGGAGATCATGGGAAGCAGCGCACCGTGGCCGCCCTCGACTCCCGGTTTCTGGGACAGCGTTCCTCCGGGCTTCAAGCTGGGGAACGACCCTACGATGAACCGTGGTCATCTGCTGGCGCGTCAGCTCGGTGGCAGTGGCACGGACCGCCGCAATCTGGTCCCGCTGTACCGGAATGCGAATTCACCGGTCATGTCCGGGGCCGAACAGAGGATCGCGGACGCGATTGCCGCAGGGAATACGGTCTACTACTCGTCGATTCCGATCTACGAGAATTCGACCAATCCGATTCCTTCGGGTGTTACGATGACCGCCTATACTTCTACGGGCGTCCAGATAGTCATCCAGACAATTCTGAACAAGCCCTGACGAAGACGTAACGGAGTCAGCCGCGGGGGGGGGGGGGGGGGGGGGGGCACATGGAATGGGTCGATCGTCTGGTGGCAGAGATCGGTTGGGACGCCGAACCCGGCGAACCGGACTGGTCGGAAGCTGAACTGGTCCTGGGTGCCCCTCTGCCGGCTGATTTCAAGGAGATGCGGCGTCGATTCCCCGCATGGGGCGCGTTCTGTGACCATGTTCTGCTGCTCAAGGCGCAGGGCGGGTCGGAGTCCGTTCCCGCCAATCATGAATCCCTGCTCAAGGCTGTCCGGGGAAACCCGGACAGTCGGCGGATGTTTGAGCCGTATGGCATTCTCGGAGCAAGCGAGCCGGAAAGCGGGAAAGGCCTCGTGCAGTGGGGCTATTCGTTCATCGAGGAGGAGTATTACTGGCTGGTCGATGTTGAGGCGGACCCCTCGACGTGGCCGATCGTGGCCCGCGTCGACCCACTGGAGCCGTTCCGGCGATTTGATATGTGCGCATCGGAATTCGTGTACCGGATTCTGACCGATGCCGATTTTTCGCCTTTCGGGATCGCGGGGGCCGTTGGCTCGCCGTACTACCGGGCGTACTGAGGTTTTCTCAGTCCTGATCGGCAGACTTGATTCCGGACGCGTGGTGGTCCGACGTCGAGCAGGCGCCCGGGCTGCCGGCATCACGTCCCCGCGTACAGCCGTTCCGGGGCGACCAGGATCACCTCGCCCCGCTTCTGCGCGGCTCGTAGTTCCCGGCTGAAGCCGACGCCGCTGTGGCAGGCGAGGCGGGCGTGGGGCGTGTTGATGCCGCGGGCCGTCAGGAGAGCAAGAGTGTGGCGGAGACGGTCGCGGTGGCGTACGTCCATTCCTTGTGCCACTTTGCCTCGCCGGCGGAGAGCAGGGGGCCCTGGTTGGGAAGGGCGTCGATGTCCGCGTACATGGCGGAGAGCGCGGCCGCCTTCGACGGCTGGTTCCCCGCGGCTGATGAGTCCGCGCGGGCCTGAGCTGCTGCGGGGTCGCAGCCAATAGTGGCGTCGGGGCCTGCTTCCGTCAGGGGGGCGGGCAGCGAGCACCTGATCGACCATCTCACGCAGTACGCCAGGGCCCTCGTCATCAACTTCAACCGCTGGCCCGCCCCGCTGAACAGGCGCCCGGACTGCGGGTATCACGCCCCCCCGTGTACAGCCGCTCCAGGTCGACCGCGTTCACCCAGGGCGCCAGGGCCTCCCTAGTGGCAGTCGTACCGGAACGCGTACGGCATCTCCGTCCCCGTCGTGCACTCCGGGCACACGAAGAAGTACATGCCGCCGCAGTCGCCCATCATCATGTCCTCCTCGCCCGTCACGCTGAGCAGGTGCTCCATGCGGTGGCTCTTCTCGCAGTCGGGCCAGTTCGGGGGCTGGCACCAGGCCGGGTAGCCGCCGACCTTGGTCTGCAGGGCGCACCACTCCGTGTAGTAGGTGTCGTGGCGGGCCTCCAGCGCCTCGACCCGGGGCCAGATGGCGTCGGTGATCTCTCGCGGCAGGTCCTGGTTCGGGTACTCCCGGGCCTTCGTCGGCCGTACCCGTCTCGGCGTCGGCACGAAGTCTTCGTCGTACTCGCCTTCGGCCGGTGCCGGTACGTCGTCCAGCACTCCCGCCGCGCGGACCCGCTCGGCGTTGCGCCAGTACATGCGGGGCAGCGGGGCGTACTCGTCGGGCTCCTCGTGCAGGAGCGCGCACCAGATGATCTGGAGGACGTCCGTGCCCTCGGGGAACGGCAGTTCCGGCACGTCGTGCGCGTACAGCTGCACGGCTGCCACCGTCGGTACCGGGTGGTCCGGCGGCGACTTGTGCGGCCACGCCGCGTCGTGGTTCGGGAGGTCGCAGTACGGCCATGGCTCGTCGGCCGGCCACAGCAGCGGGCCGCCGATCGAGCTGTCGGCGGGGGTGGGCTCGCCCGGTGTGTCCGGTACGTTCAGGAGGAGGGTGGCCGTGCGGGCGAGCGGCGCCAACTCGGGTATGTCCCACTCCAGTTCGGGCGGGAGCGACGGTATGTCGATATCGGACACGGTCAGGCCTTGCCGCCCTTGACGGTCGACTCGATGAACGTGGTCCAGGCCCCGGCGCCGAACGCGATCGCCGGGCCGGTGGGGTTCTTGCTGTCGCGGACGGGGATGTGGGTGGGGCGGGCGGTGTCGTTGACTTCCAGGCGGTCACCGCTTTCGCCGTCGCTGTACGTGGACTTGCGCCAGGCGTCGCTGACTTCGAGGCACTGACCGCTGTCACCGCCGCTGTAGCTGGACTTGCGCCACATCGTCAGGGTCGAGGCGTCCGCGATCGTCGGGGGCTGCTCATGCGAGTTGCGCATGCGCGTATTCCTCTGCGATGGACCGGATCAGTGCCAGGGACTCCCGATGCGACAGGGCGTCGCCCATGGCGTGATCGTAGGACAACTGGCATTGCCGCACGAAGGACGGGACTTCGAGCACACGGTCTCGACGTGTCGGCGTTCCTGGTGATGGCGGGGCGCAAGGAGGCCGCCAGGCTCGCTCGGATCGCCGCTTCGTTCGCGGACATCGATGCCTCTATCGCGCGGGCCGAGGCCCGAGGCCGAGGAGCTCGGCTGGGAGGCGCCCGTGGAGGTGAGCGAGGAGGAGGCCGCCCGGATCGAGGCCGAGATCGCCGCCGCGCGGGCCGAGTCGGCGGCGCGCCGCAGGGGTGGGGGCGCGTGAACCCGGGATGATCCACCTGCCCGGCCCCGTCCACCCTCGGTGATGTGGTGTCCGACGCGGGGATGCTTGTCGCCCTCGCGAAGAAGCGGCCCGATCCGGTCGACGGGCTGGTGGCGCTCACCGCGTTGCAGGTGAGTGCGGCCATGGTCGCGACTTCGGACCCCGATGACATCCGCGCGTACCTGAAGCAGTTGCCGGGCGCGGAGGCCGTGGTGACCCTGCGGGTCTGAAGCCGGGGGTGGTCGTGTCGAGGGGGCATAAGAACGGTGTAGGCATATGCCTAAGGCGGGGTAAAGCGCATCAATCGAGCGGCAAAGAATGTGTTTAACCTCGGTTTCCCCTCCCTCGCGTGGGTGAATTCGCGCAGGTCGAGGGGGCATGCATCGATCTAGGTTCGGCAGTGATCGGCTCATGCCGCCATCCGCCCTGGAGAGGTCATGTCCTACACCTCCGCGCCCGTCCCCGCCCCGCTCCCCGCACCTGCCACCGCCCCCGTCGAGACCCTGTTCCCCCGTGAGGAGTCCCAGCCGCGCGCCGTCTACGACGCGATCCGCGACGAACTCCTCCTCGACGGTCGCAGCCGCCTCAACCTCGCCACCTTCGGCACCACCTGGATGGAGGACGAGGCCCGCCTCCTGATGACCGAGACGGCCGACAAGAACCTCGTCGACACCGAGGAGTACCCCCAGGTCGCGGACATGGAGGCGCGCTGCGTGCGGATGCTCGCCGACCTGTGGCACGCCCCGGACGCGGCCCGCGCCACCGGCTGCTCGACCACCGGGTCCAGCGAGGCCGCCATGCTCGCCGGGCTCGCCCTCAAGCGGCGCTGGGAGCGGCGCCGCCGCGACGCGGGGCGCGACACCGAGCGGCCCAACATCGTCGCGGGGGCCAACGTCCAGGTCTGCTGGAAGAAGTTCTGCTCCTACTTCGACGTCGAGGCGCGGCTCGTCCCGCTCGCGCCCGGCCGGCTGCACCTCACCCCCGAGACGCTCGGCGAGTACTGCGACGACCGCACCATCGGCGTGGTCGGCATCCTCGGCTCCACCTTCGACGGGTCGTACGAGCCGATCGCCGACCTGTGCCTCGCGCTCGACGGCATCCAGGACGCGACCGGGCACGACATCCCCGTCCACGTCGACGGCGCGTCCGGCGCCCTGGTCGCTCCCTTCCTCGACCCCGACCTGCTGTGGGACTTCCAGCTCCCGCGCGTCGCCTCCATCAACACCTCGGGACACAAGTACGGGCAGGTCTTCCCCGGGCTCGGCTGGGCGCTGTGGCGGGACGCGGACGCCCTGCCCGCCGAACTCGTGCACCACGTCGACTACCTGGGCGGCGAGATGAACACCTTCTCGCTCACCTTCACCCGGCCCGCCTCGCACGTCGCCGCGCAGTACTACACCTTCCACCGGTACGGGCACGCCGGGCTGCGCCGGCTGCACCTGGAGTCCCGGCGCACCGCGCGCGGCCTCGCCGCCGGGATCGCCGACCTCGACCTCTTCGAACTCCTCAGTGACGGCGACGAGTTGCCCGCCTTCGCGTTCCGCCTCACCGACCGCGCCCACGCGCTCGGCCTGCACGAGCGCGGCATCGCGCTGGCGATGCGGGCCCGCGGCTGGCAGGTCCCGGCCTATCCGCTGCCGACCGGGATGACCGACACCTGGGTGCTCCGGGTGGTCGTCCGCACCGGGTTCACGCCGCGCCTCGCCGCGCTCTTCCTCGACGATCTGCGCAACGCCGCGCGCACCGTCATGCGGGCCACCGTGGGAGTGCCGCAGGAGCTGGGAGCCCTCGCCCTCGGCTGAGCGGGGGAGCGCCGGGCGGGGGCGGGCGCGTGCCCGGGGCGCGCCCGCCCCCGCCGCGGGTTCCGGCTCCGGACGACCTGACGCCGCAAAAGGTTGTACGAACGCACGCAACTTGTTCTGTGAGAAGCGACATGTGAGAAACGTGTGACGGCAGTGTGCGGTCGTCCGCTGGTGAAGTGCCTAGGGAAAAGAGGGGTGCTCACCATGCCTGAGGGCGGGAAACCGGCGGCCGCCGCCGAGATGCGGAAGCACGCGGACGGGTTCGTCGCGAGGGTCGCCTCGTCGCGGCTGCCACTGGACTACACCGTGGCCAGCCTGCGCGTCGTGGACTTCCTCATCGACGGTCTGCGCAAGGGGCGGGCGAACGCGGACCCGGCGCGCCTGGACGTCGTCCTGTTCGGACTCGGCGCGTACGTCGGCGAGGTGCTGGCCCGGCGGGCCGGGGCCGTGTGGGTGGACCTGGACGAGGCCCAGCGGGCGTACTTCGGGCAGTGGGTCGGCGTGCGCATGCCGGACGGACGGGTGTGGAGCCCGCTGGGCAAGGTCGTCAACCGGTACGAGGTCGGCGCCGAGGAGTCCCTGCAGACCTTCTATCTGACGCTGCCGGGCCGGGCGGCGGCGCCGCGGCCGGCCACCGAGCGGGAGAGCCGCGCGTGCGCCGCTCGGTGATCACCACGGCCGCGTTCGCCGTGGCACTGCTCGCGGCGGGTGCGCTGAACCAGCCCGTGACCGCTCCGCCCGCCGCGGCCCGCGCCGCCGCGCCGGAGTCCGGCGGCGACTGGCTCCGGTCGATCGCCGAGCGCGCCGCGCGGCCGCCGCTCCCCGCCGACCAGGTGCGCGGGGAACGGCTCCTGACGGAGGCGGTCTCGCTGCTGCGCGCGGCCGACTCGGTGCGGATCGCGGAGGACATCAGGGCCAAGGGGCAGCGGATCCGCCTCGACCTGCGCATGAACCGGGGCGGCGACTGCGCCGGCACCATGGACGCCGGGCCGGGCAAACGCGGCGACATCGTCTTCATCGCAGCCCGCAAGGGGCACGCGGCCGAGGGATACCTGAAGTACACCGACACCGCGCTGAACGAACTGCGTGTCATGGCGCTGCGCGCCGATCCGTCCGTCGCCGACCGGGTGCTGCCGCGTCTTCAGCAGGCGCGGGGCAAGTACGTGAAACTCCCTCAAGGGGCGCGGGGCACCGACGCGTTCGCGAAGCAGTGCCGCATCGGGCAGACCCTCGGCACCATGGCGGCCGACGTGGCGGGCACCCGGGCGCGGCCCGTCGTGCGCCGCGCCGGGCACCGGCTCGTCCCTCTCGTACCGCCGCCGGACTCCCCGGCCTCGAAGGACACCGGCACCGTCTACGTGGACGCCGACGGAAAGCCGTACCTGCGTTCCGTGGAGGGGACTTCGGGCGGCATGCCGCTGTCCATCAGCTTCTCCGCGTACGGCGAACCGGTGCCCGCCCGCCGCCCCGACGCCGCGCTGACGGTGGAGTTCCCGCCGGACGAGGACTCGGTGTTCGCGGTCTGAGACGGGACGGGCCGCCGCGGCTGTGACATTTCTGTGGGCCCGGACGCTGATCACCTATGGGGAGTTCGGACGGCCGCGGATCGGCCGTCCCCGACGACGTACGAAGAGGACAGCGGTTGGGCCAGGCAGGGGAGCCTCGTCGTACGCATGTGTACGACGAGGAACTGGGCGACGCCGTCGCACGGGCCCAGGGAGGCGACGAGACGGCGTTCGCCGTGGCCTACCGGCTCGTCCAGCCCGGACTGCTCGGCTATCTGCGCGGACTCGTCGGCGACGAGGCGGAGGACGTCGCCGCCGAGGCCTGGCTGGAGATCGCCCGGGACCTGGGGCGTTTCCGCGGCGACGGCGCCGGGTTCCGCGGCTGGACCGCGACCATCGCCCGGTACCGCGCCCTCGACCTGCTGCGGCGGCAGCGGGCGCGGCCGCGCCCGTCCGGCACCGAACAGGACGTGCTCGACCTGCCGGCCGCCCACAACACCGCCGAACAGGTCCTGGAGACGCTCTCCACCGAGCACGCCCTCGCGCTCATCGCCGACCTCCCGCCCGACCAGGCCGAGGCGGTACTGCTGCGTGTCGTCGTCGGTCTCGACGGGCCCGCCGCCGCCCGCGTGCTCGGCAAACGGCCCGGTGCCGTGCGCACGGCGGCGTACCGGGGGCTGAAGCGGCTCGCGCGACAGCTCACGGCGGGCGGGGGCACAGGTGCCGGAACAGGTGAGGGACCGGATGAGAAGCGCGAGGTGTGACGGATGGCAGCCCGCGCACGCTGGGTGAGTCGAGATGACTGACGAACACGCCCACCCCTTGGGTGACGCGCTGGCCGCCGCCGTCCGGGCGCACCAGCCGTCCGGAACGGACGGGGAGCGCGAGGCGCTCGCCGCGTTCCGGGCCGCGCGCGACACCGGCGCCCTCGCGGCGGCGCCCCGCCCCAGCGACGACTGGCGGCCCCGGCGGGGGCGGTCGCGCTGGTCCGCGCGGGCCGCGGTGGGGGCGGTCCTCGCGAGCCTGACGGTGGGCGGGGTCGCGGTGGCGGGCATCGGCTCCGTGGCCACGACCGACGAGCCCCGTGAGCGGTCCCGGCCCGCGAGCACGGTGGCGCCCGTGCTGCCCGCGCCGTCCGCGACGCCCGCCCCGCGCACCTCGGCCGCCGCGGTGCCGGAGCGCGACGCCTTCTCGGCGTCCCCGGAGCAGACCCGCGACCAGCGGGCGCGGTGCAAGGCGTACGAGAACGGGCACGGGCTGAACCGGTCGGAGCGGGCGACCGAGGGGTGTGCCACCCCGACGGCGACCCCGGTGCACGGGAAAGCGGCGGACCGGGGCACGTCGGGGGCCGCGGCGGACAGGACACCGCCCGGCGTCGGCCACGGCCGCGGCAAGAACGACAAGGGCGGCAAGGGCGAGGAGAAGTAGGCGCCGGGGTACGGGACGGCCGAGGTCGCCACCCCCCACAGGAGAGACCCCGGCCGCCGCGCGGCACGGGTCGCGAGCGGCCCGTACTCCCTTCAGCGCCGGGGGTGCGTTTTCTGTCACACCCCGCTGTGTGCGCCGTTGGTTGCGCGTTGTACAAACATGGACGCGGCGGCGTTTCACGCCGTAGCGTGCTGATTCGCGCTGGGGGCGCACGAGACCAAGTGGGCAGGGACTGGGAGTGCTGGGGGACGACGCGGAGCTGACCGCCGCGGTGCTTGCGGCACAGGACGGGGACGAGGCCGCGTTCCGGACTGTGTACCGCGCCGTGCATCCGAGGCTGCTCGGATATCTACGCACACTCGTCGGTGAACCGGACGCCGAGGACGTCGCGTCGGAGTCCTGGCTGCAGATCGCCAGGGACCTGGAGCGGTTCGAGGGCGACGCCGACCGGTTCCGCGGCTGGGCCGCCAGGATCGCGCGCAACCGCGCCCTGGACCACATACGCATGCGGGGACGCCGGCCCGCCGTAGGCGGTGACGAGACCGAACTCACCGGCAGACCCGCCGCATCCGACACCGCCGACGAGGCGATGGAGTCCCTCGCCACCGGCGACGCCATGGCGCTGATCGCCCAACTGCCGCAGGACCAGGCCGAGGCCGTCGTGCTGCGCGTCGTCGTCGGGCTCGACGCGAAGAGTGCCGCGCAGACCCTCGGCAAGCGGCCGGGGGCCGTCCGCACGGCCGCCCACCGCGGCCTGAAGCGGCTCGCGGAACTCCTCGGCGCGGACACCCAGAACAACAGGGAGGACCCGGGAGGAC
The DNA here is from genome assembly GCF_040529335.1 of Streptomyces sp. HUAS MG91. Taxonomy (GTDB): domain Bacteria; phylum Actinomycetota; class Actinomycetes; order Streptomycetales; family Streptomycetaceae; genus Streptomyces; species Streptomyces tabacisoli. The sequence continues at coordinate 5,224,705 of NZ_CP159534.1, forward strand.
CGGACACCCCGGGAACCCGGAACGACCCCGGAGCCCTCGTCGCGCTGCCGCAGCCGAGGCAACCGAGAACACGCACGGTGACGTCCGCCGGTGTGACGCAATCGCGTACGCGGACGCAGAAGGACATGTGATGGCCGACGAGCACTACAGGTGGCTGGACCGGGACGCGGCGGAGCGTGTGCTGCGCGGGGAGCCGCTGGAGGCCGTCGACGCCGACGACGCGCGACGGGCCGGCCGGCTGACCGGGGCGCTGGACGCGCTGAGCGCCGTCCCGTCCGGCCCCGATGGCGAACTCCCGGGCGAGGAAGCCGCGTTGAGGGCGTTCCGGGAGGCCCGCGCCGAGTCCGCGATAGACGCCGCGGCGACCTCCGGGACCGCCGCGGGCAGCGCCGGACGGCACCGCGCGGCCGTCGCGGCCCGCCCCGCGGGCACCCGGCGGTGGGGCCGCCCGGTGCGCTTCGGGCTCGCCGCGGCCGTCGCCGCGTGCATGCTCGGCGGGGTCGCCGTCGCCGCCGGGACCGGGGTGCTGCCCTCACCGTTCGGTGACCGGGGCGAACCGGTGCCGGCCTCCTCGGTGTCCGCCGCCGGCTCCGAGCGGCCGCTCGCCACGGGCTCCCCGCGCCCCACGGACGGCGCCGACGGGACGCGGCCGGACGGCTCCGCGAGCCCCGGCGGCGACTCCGCGGGCCCGGACCGCACGGAGCCGACGCCGAAGGACACGGCCACACCGCGCCCGCCCGGCCCCCGGCCGTCCGAGAAGGGCCGGACGGCCGAGGCGCTGCGCCGCGAACTCGCCAAGGCCTGCGTCAAGTACCGCGGCGGCCGGCTGAACCCCACGGAGAGGCAGCGCCTGCGGGACTCCGCGGAGAGATACGGGCGGGGCCCCGCCGACATCGCCCGCATCTGCGACCGGGTGCTCGGCGACACCGGCGACCACGGCGACGGAGACGGCCGCGACCACGGCTCCGAGGGGCACAACGGCGGCCAGGACGGCGACGAGGACAGCGAGGGCAACGGATCCGGCAACGGCTACGGGTTCGGCAACAGCAACACCCACACCGACAGCACCACGGACGGCGGCGGCGACAGCCTCGGCTACTACGTCAAGCCCGGGCCGACCCCGAGCCGGTCCTACAGCGCCGCCCCTCAGCTCCCGTCCGCCTCGCCCGCACCGTCCGCCTCGCGCGGCTTCGAGCTGCGCTGACCGGCACCGACCGGCTCTGACCTGCGAAAACGCGGCCCCCGCAAATTCCCGTAGAAAAATCTACGCAACAGGTGTGACGTTTTTGAGGCCTGTGACGCAGTACTGAGTGAGCCGACTGGTCATCGGCCGCGCACGAGCCGGGGTTCCCCCCGTACCTTCGGCTCAGTGCCACTGGCGTGGGTGGGACACGTTCCCCCGGTCCCACCCACGCCGCTCATCACCCGCCGCCTCCCGTCACCAGTAGACGACGACCTTGTCGCCCGCGTGGACCTGGGCGAACAGGCTCGCGATCTTCCCCTCGTCCCTGACGTTCACGCAGCCGTGCGAGGCGCCGGCGTAACCGCGGGCCGCGAAGTCCGACGAGTAGTGCACCGCCTGGCCGCCGCTGAAGAACATCGCGTACGGCATGGGCGTGTGGTAGATCGTCGAGACGTGGTGCCGGGACTTGAAGTTCACGTGGAAGACTCCCTCGCGGGTCGGCGTGTACTGGGACCCGAACCGCACGTCCGTCGTCATCAGCCGCTTGCCGTCGACCATCCACGACAGCGTCCGGCTGGTCTTGCTGATGCACAGCACCCGGCCCGTCATGCAGCGCGGATCCGGCTTCGCCGCGGGCCGGCCGCCCGAGGCGTACAACTCGTCCCGGCTCGGCTCGTGGGTCATCCGCAGCAGCCGCTGCCAGGTCACGGTGTCGGTCGTCCCGGTGCGCGGCAGCCCGCGCTTGCCCTGGAAACCCTCGACCGCCTTCACCGTCGAGGCCCCGTACGTCCCCGTCGGCCCGTCGAACAGCCACGCCACCTGCCGCAGCCGCGCCTGCAGCTCCCGCACCTCCTTCCCCTCGTCCCCGGACGACCACAGCGTCCGGCCCGGCTTCGCGGGCGCGGTGGCGGACGGGGACCCGGAACCGGACGGCTTGGCGTCGTCGCCCGACGCCGGACGGGACGCGGAGGGAGCCGGGGACGACGGCGCCGAAGCGCCCGCGGACGCCGCCGCCGAGGGATGCGCCGACGCACCGCCCTCGACCACCTGTGCCCGGCAACCGCCGACCAGGGCCAGCACCCCGGTGGCGGCGAGCGTGCTCCGTATGACAACTGACCGCATGACGTCCCCCGTCTGTCGCGTCGTTCCCTTGTGTCTCTACTGATGCTGCCCGGCGCCGAAACGTTGCGAACTGCCACTACAGTCCGTCCCGAGGGTCGATGACTACTGGTAAGTAACCGCTGGAGGCACCACCATGGCGCGCGCATCCGAGTCCGGACTGCCCATCGAGCCGGTCTACGGCCCGTCGGATCTCGACGGCTGGGACCCGCAACAGAAGCTCGGCGAACCGGGCGGCTATCCCTTCACCCGCGGCGTCTACCCGACCATGTACACCGGCCGCCCGTGGACGATGCGCCAGTACGCCGGGTTCGGCACGGCCACCGAGTCCAACGCCCGCTACCAGCAGCTCATCGCCAACGGCACGACAGGCCTGTCGGTCGCCTTCGACCTGCCGACCCAGATGGGCCACGACAGCGACGCGCCCCTCGCCTCGGGCGAGGTCGGCAAGGTCGGGGTCGCCATCGACTCGGTCGACGACATGCGGGTGCTCTTCGACGGCATCCCGCTGGACAAGGTGTCGACGTCGATGACGATCAACGCCCCCGCCGCCCTGCTGCTCCTGATGTACCAACTGGTCGGCGAGGAGCAGGGGGTGGCCGCCGACCGGCTGACGGGGACGATCCAGAACGACGTGCTCAAGGAGTACATCGCCCGCGGCACCTACATCTTCCCGCCCAAGCCGTCGCTGCGGCTGATCGCGGACATCTTCAAGTACTGCCGGGCCGAGATCCCGAAGTGGAACACCATCTCCATCTCCGGCTACCACATGGCCGAGGCGGGGGCCTCGCCCGCGCAGGAGATCGCCTTCACCCTCGCCGACGGCATCGAGTACGTGCGCACCGCCGTCGCCGCCGGCATGGACGTCGACGACTTCGCCCCGCGCCTGTCCTTCTTCTTCGTGGCCCGCACGACGATCCTGGAGGAGGTCGCCAAGTTCCGTGCCGCGCGCCGCATCTGGGCCCGGGTGATGAAGGAGGAGTTCGGCGCCGAGAACCCCAAGTCGCTGATGCTCCGCTTCCACACCCAGACGGCCGGGGTGCAGCTGACCGCCCAGCAGCCGGAGGTGAACCTGGTCCGGGTCGCCGTCCAGGGCCTCGGCGCCGTCCTCGGCGGCACCCAGTCGCTGCACACCAACTCCTTCGACGAGGCCATCGCCCTGCCGACCGACAAGTCCGCCCGCCTCGCCCTGCGCACCCAGCAGGTCCTCGCCTACGAGACCGACGTCACCGCCACCGTCGACCCCTTCGCCGGGTCCTACGTCGTCGAGAGGATGACGGACGACGTGGAGGCCGCCGCCCTCGCGCTCATGGAACGGGTCGAGGACCTGGGCGGCGCGGTCAGCGCGATCGAGCACGGCTTCCAGAAGTCCGAGATCGAGCGCTCCGCCTACCGCATCGCCCAGGAGACCGACTCCGGCGAGCGCGTCGTGGTCGGCGTCAACCGCTACCAGCTCGACGAGGAGGAGCCCTACGAGCCGCTCCGCGTCGACCCCGCCATCGAGGCCCAGCAGGCCGAGCGGCTGGCCCGGCTGCGCGCCGAGCGCGACCAGAAGGCGGTGGACACCGCGCTGGCCGCCCTGAAGGAGGCCGCCGCCGACGACACCAGCAACGTCCTGTACCCGATGAAGGACGCCCTGCGGGCCCGTGCCACGGTCGGCGAGGTCTGCGACGCGCTGCGCGGGGTGTGGGGCACCTACGTCCCCTCCGACACGTTCTGACCTGCGCTTCCCTGATCATCTCCGTGATGTGGAACCCCGGCGCGGAGTGTCGTACCCGTGTGCGACACTCCGGGCATGCTGGGTGTCATCGATCTTCCGACCTATCTCGCGGGTCTCGTCCTCATCGTCCTCCTCCCGGGGCCGAACTCGCTGTACGTGCTCTCCGTCGCCGCCCGCCGCGGCATACGCACCGGCTACAAGGCCGCCGCCGGAGTCTGGTGCGGGGACACCGTCCTGATGACCCTGTCCGCCGCCGGTGTCGCCTCCCTGCTCCAGGCCAACGACGTGATCTTCAGCATCGTGAAGTACGCGGGCGCCGGCTATCTCACCTGGCTCGCGGTCGGCATGCTGCGCGCCGCCCTGTCGATGTGGCGCACCCGCCGTGAGCGGCTCGCCGCCGAGGTGTCCGGGGAGCCGGCGGGAGAGGCCCAGGAGCGTCCGTTCCGCCGCGCCTTCGTGATCAGCCTCCTCAACCCGAAGGCGATCCTGTTCTTCATCGCCTTCTTCGTGCAGTTCGTCGACCCCTCGTACGCCTACCCGGCGGTCTCCTTCGTGGTCCTCGGCGCCTTCGCGCAGATCGCGAGCGTCCTGTACCTCTCGGCCCTGATCTTCAGCGGCACCCGGCTCGCCGCCGCCTTCCGCCGCCGCAAGCGCCTGTCGGCCGGTGCCACGTCGGCGGCCGGGGTGCTGTTCCTCGGCTTCGCGGTGAAGCTGTCGCTGGCCAGCGTGTAGGCGAACGGCGGGCGTGGCTCGATCGAGTGATCCGAGGTGGATCTCCTGCACTGCCGGTTACGCTCGTGGAGTGTGACTCCCCGAGGAGGATGCCGTGGCGGCCGTACTGCACGAGATGACGATCGGTGAAGCTGTCGACCGTCTGTCCAGGGCGCTGCCCAGGCACCGTGTGGAGGTCCTGAAGGGGAACATCGTCGTGACACCACCGCCGGATGGGCCGCACCAGGAAACGGTGGGCGAGCTCGTCCACCTCTTCCGGCAGGTCGGAGGGCGAGACGCCGGAGTCAAGGGGTTGCCCGGCATCGGGCTCTGGCTCGGCACCGGGCCGGACGACCGCGCGGAGCCGGACTGGGCGATCGTCGAGGCCGACTACAAGGACGCTCACGTCAAGCAGAACTACTACGCCGCGACCGTCTTCCGCCTGGTTCTCGAAGTGACCTCGTCCAACTGGGAGAACGACCTCATCACGAAGGTCGAGTCCTACGCCGGCGCACGCATCCCGGTCTACGTCGTCGCCGATCGCAAGCATGACCAAGTGGTGCTGTTCAGCGAGCCGCTGGGTGAGTCCTATGGCGGGCGCACGGTCTACAAGCGAGGGGAGACGGTCCCCGTGCCGGAGAGCGTCGGGGTGGCGCTTGAGCTGCCCGTCGACATGCTCCTCGACGGCGACGGCGACTGACCTCACCCCCCGGCCACGATCCCGGCCCGCGCCAGATACTCCACCGCCCCCTCCGCCGACTCCCCGGCCCACCCCACGTATCCGTCCGGCCGCACCAGGAAGACACCGGTGCCGTACGCCCCGTACGCCGGGACCGTGACCGTGCGGACCGACGCGCCGTCCAGGGCCGGCGGCGCCGCACTCCCCGTCCCCACCGCGAGCAGCGTCCAGTGCGGTCCCCGGAAGGCGTCGAAGAGGCGGATGCCGCCGGGCCGGCCGTCCGGCGCCCGGTCGCCCGCCCGCAGCGCGTCCTCGGGCAGATCCGTCCGGGTCTCCACGGTCAGCGCCGACTCCCGGTAGCCGATGCCCAGTTGGCGCAGCTCGCCGCCGCGCCGGACCGGGGTCTCGGACCGGTGGATGCGGGTGCTGACGCCGAGGATGCCCGCCGCGACCGGTATCCGCTCCTCCTCATAGGTGTCCAGGAGCGACTCGGGAGCCCCGGCGAGCACGGCCGCCAGCTTCCACGACAGGTTGTACGCGTCCTGCACGCTCGTGTTCAGTCCCTGGCCGCCCGCCGGGGAGTGGACGTGCGCCGCGTCGCCCGCCAGGAAGACCCGGCCGGACCGGAAGCGGTCCGCGAGCGCCGCCCGCGCCCGGAAGTCCGAGGCCCAGAGCACCTCGGCGACATGCTCCTCGGCGAGCACCGTGCGGGCGGCGAGCAGCTCGGCCACGGCCGCCGGTGTCGTGTCGGGGCGCGCCGACTCGTCCGTGTACTGGGCGATGAGCTGGAAGACCCGGCCGCCGTCCGGTGACGGCAGCGGGCAGAACGCCACCGCGCCCTCCGGGGCCTTCGGCCACACGTGCCAGTGCGTGTCCGGGACCGGCGCGTCGTCCGTCACCCGCACGTCCGCGACCAGCATGGGCTTCGGGTCCACCGTCTCCCCGGTCATGCCGATGCCGAGCAGCCCGCGGACCGTGGAGCGGCCGCCGTCCGCCGCCACCGTGTACCGGGCGCGGACCGTCGAGCCGTCGTCCAGCTCCGCCGTCACCCCGGCCCCGTCCTGCGTCAGGCCGGTCAGCCCCGCACCGAAGCGGACCTCCCCGCCCAGCTCCCGCAGCCGTGCGTACAGCACCTCCTGCGTGCGGGCCTGCGGTATCAGCCAGCCGTCGGGGAACGGGACCTGCTCGCTCGGCTCGGCGCGCTCCATAATGTCCCACTCCTGGCCGGGCACATCGCCCTCCCAGACCCGCATCGTCGGGTACTCCGAGCCCGCCGCGCGGATCGCGTCCAGCACCCCGAGGTCGTACAGCACCTCCTGCGTGCGCGGCTGGAGCCCCTTGCCGCGCGACCCGGGGAACAGCCCGGCGGCCCGCTCCACCAGCAGCGCGTCCACCCCGCGCCGCGCCAGATCCGCCGCCAGCACCAGACCCGTGGGGCCCGCGCCCACGATCAGCACGTCCGTCATCGCCACCGCCTCCTTAACGCCGTTAAGTTCGATGTGTCGAGCATCGCCTTAACGGCGTTAAACTGTCAAGCGTGGCCGACGAGAAGAACCCGAAAGACGCGCAGAACCCGAAGGACGTGAAGAAGCCGAAGCCCGACAGGCCCAGGCTCGACAAGGCGCAGGTCGCCGACACCGCCCTCGGCCTACTGAACGACGTAGGTCTGGAAGGCCTGACGCTGCGCGCCATCGCCAAGGAGCTGAACGTGCAGGCGCCCGCCCTGTACTGGCACTTCAAGAACAAGCAGGCGCTGCTCGACGAGATGGCGACCGTGATGTTCCGGCGCATGGTCGGCGCCGAGGAGCCGGCCGCTGCCGTCGGCTACGAGCCGCACCGGCCCCACGGCCCCTGGCAGGAGTGGCTGATGCTCGGCAACCGTCGGCTCCGCGCCACCCTCCTGCGCTATCGCGACGGCGCGAAGGTGTTCAGCGGCTCACGGTTCACCGGGACCGACCACGGCCCCGGGATGGAGGCGAACCTGCGCTTCCTCACGGAGGCCGGGTTCACCGCCGACCAGGCCGCCTGGGCGAGCTCGACCACGTACCTGTACACGCTCGGATTCGTGACCGAGGAGCAGGGCATGCAGCCGCACTCCCCGGACGGCCCGCCCGGCGTCGACGTGGCCGGGCGCGCCGAGCTGCTTGCCGACTATCCGCTCGCGGCGGCCGCGGGGGAGCAGCTGTTCGCGGGCTACGACGAGCGGTTCGAGGAAGGGCTGCGGCTGATCGTGGCGGGCATCGAGGCGCGGTACGGGGTGCGCTGACGCGGCGCCCGGATCACGGGGTCAGCGCCCCGCGCAGCCGGGGCGTCGCCCACCGCTCCACGTACCGGTTCACCAGCCAGGCGAGGACCAGCATCGACGCGACCGTCGCCGCGAACGTGACCGACGACGGCAGCCCGGCGCGCCGGTGCAGGAAGCCGATCACCACCCAGCCCAGGTGTTCGTGGACCAGATAGAAGGGGTACGTCAGCGCGCCCGCGGTGGTGAGCCAGCGCCAGTTCGCCCAGGACAGCCGGCCCACGGCGATCGCCGCGACCGCCGCGAAGCCCAGCGTGACCACCGCGACGATGCCGAGCGACGAGCGCTGCGAGAAGGCGTGCGGATCCGGCGCGTGCCACAGGCCCGCCACCGCACAGTGCTGGCCGATCGCCCAGCCGACGGCGACGATCCCCCAGGCGAGGACGTCACGCCGGTCGCGGTGGACCAGATAGAGACCGATGCCGCCGATGAAGAACGGCGCGTACTCGGGCATCAGCAGCACCCCGAGGAACGGCTCGCCGGACGCCTGGGCCAGCGCCGCCGCCAGCGTCCACACCGCACAGAACAGCACGACGCGCTGCCGGGTCGCGCCGGGCAGCACCACGCACAGGGCGAACAGGGCGTAGAAGCGCAGCTCCGCCCAGAGCGTCCAGCACACGCCGAGGACCCGGTCGGCGCCCAGCGGCTGCTGGAGCATCGTGAGGTTCACCAGCGCGTCGCTGGGCGAGACCGTCGCGTAGGCCACCATCGGCAGCGCGAAGACGGCCGTCACCAGGACGACCGCCACCCAGTACGCGGGGAAGAGCCGGGCCACGCGGGACGCGAAGAACGAGCGCAGAGGGCGGCCCCAGCCGCTGCGGCAGATGACGAAGCCGCTGATGACGAAGAAGACCTGCACGCCCAGGCAGCCGTACGCGAACAGGCCGTGCAGGGTGGGGAACTGCTCGCGCGGCGACGTGCCCCAGGCCGTCGCGACATCGCCGCCCCGGCCGCCGTAGTGATAGGCGGCGACCATCAGCGCGGCGACCAGCCGCAGCCCGTCCAGGGCGCGCAGCCGGCCCGCACCGCCGGTGCCCCTGCCCCGGGTGCGGGGCGGCGCCGGTCGCGGGTCCGGCGGCGCAGCGGTCGTCGGCGCGGTGTCCGGCGTGCTGACGGCCGTCTCGGTCACGGGTGCCACTCCCTGCTGTGTGTCGCGGTGCACCGCGGCGCCGGGAGGGCGGCGGTTCACAGCCCACACTAGGCAGCGGCACAGCGGGACTTGGAGCGTCGCGGGCCCGGTTCGCCGACTGCTCGTGAGAACGTCATCCGCCGGTCACCCGCCGTCGGCCGGGAAGGCGGCGCGGGTTCAGCCGAGCAGGCGGCGCAGGTTCAGCCGGCCCCACAGCAGGCTCGTCGCGAACGACAGCGCCAGCACCGCGGCGAGCAGACCGGCCAGGAGCAGCGCCGCCACCGGGCCGCTCAGGTCCGGCGACACCAGCGGCCGCACGATCTCCTCGACGAACAGCACGTGCACCATGTACGCGCCGAGCGCGGCGCCTGCCAGCTTCTGGAGCAACGGCCGCCACTTCTCCGGGATGTTCACCCGGCTCACCAGCAGCAGTACGCAGATGAACATGACGGCCACGAACAGGTGGGCGTTGGGGATCACGTAGTGGACCTGCGTGTTGTACCAGAGGCACGCCGCCATGGAGACCGGCAGCAGCACCAGCAGCGCCTTGCGCCACCGTACGACACCGGCCGGGACGGCGAAGAGCATCGCGCCGCCGACCGCGTACACCAGCGAGTACGTGCTGAACCCCCAGGCCACGGCGGGCATTTCATGACCGGTGGTCTCCGTGACGGTGCTCAGCACGCTGGGCAGCACGGCCATCCCGAGCAGCACGGCGCCGAGACCCCACGGCCGCTGCCCCGCCTTGATCAGCATGGCGAAGGCGAGGAGCACGATGATGGGGATGTACGTGTACATGAACCACAGGTGGTACGCGGGCTCCACCGAACCGACGAGCGAGTCCGCCGCCAGCTCGGTCATGGGCCGCTCGTTGCGGTCGCGCAGCCAGGCCCACAGCAGATACACGGCGGTCCACGCGAAGAGCGGCACGGTGTTGCGCACGAGCCGCTTCCACATGCGGGCGCTGTCCTTCGGCGGCGCGCCCACGAGCACCGCCCAGCCGGCTATCGCGAAGTACATGGGGACGGCGAACGGGTTGATCGCCTCGGCGACGTGCCCCGCCCAGTACGTGCCGGAGCCGTTCGCCGGGTCGTTGCCGGTGGAGCGGATGAACTGGGAGCCGACGTGCCCCAGCATGACGATCACGGAGCACAGCAGTCGCATCAGGTCGACGTCGAAGCGGTGTTCGCGCTTCGGTGCGGTCACGGCCGGCCGCGCCGGGGCGGCCGCCGCGGTCTCGGGCGGGCTGAGGGTCGTCTCGGGTTGCACGGCGCGCCTTTCGGGGGCGGGAGGGTGAGGGACGGGAGCGGTGCCGGTCATCGCCGGGCGGTGCGCCGGACGGTCCTGACGACCACGCGCCGGGCCTTGCGCGCCTGGCGCTTCGCGCGGGCCTGCGGTCCGGCGCCGGGCAGGTCGAGTTCGGCCAGCCGCGACTCGGGGAAGCAGCGGGCGGGCAGTCCCGCGAGGTGCTCGCGCAGATAGGTCTCGGCGTGCTCGCGCGACTGCTCCTGGAGGCCGGGCTGCATGCAGAAGCCGATCGTGCGCACCAGCGGCGGCAGCGTCGCGGGAGCCTCGCCGACGAGGGCCGCGCTCTCACCGGCCGCCAGGTCGGGTACCACGTGGTCGATGACGGCCAGCGGGATCCGGTTGCTGTTCTGGTACGGCTTCAGCCGCTCAAGGACCAGCGCCGTCCCGACCCGGCCGACCGGGATGCCGTAGTAGGCCGACGCCGTCACCATCGCCGTGGAGAAGCAGCCGACGACCAGCTCGGGCCGGGCGTGCGCGTACAGCGTCTCGGCCAGCAGCGGCGCGTCCAGCACGGTGAGCCGGACGCCCGCGTCGGAGGCGGCCTTGCTCAGCGCCGCCGAGTAGCTGGGCGGCGCGGTCGGGTGCGGCTTGAAGACGACGGAGGTGTGCCCGGCCCGCGCGGCGGCCCCGAGCATCCGCACGTGCAGATCCTCCTCCTCGGCCGCGCTCAGGATGTTGATCGCCGCGAGGTACTGCCCCAACAGCACGGCCGTGGGCGCCTGTTCGCGTACGGGCGTCAGGCGCGGGTCGTCGGCGGCCTCCCCGGCGATCTCGTCGAGCACCGCGCGGAACGCGTCGTCCGGCACGATCTCGGGGGCCACGTCGAACTCGGAGAGCAGCAGCGGGCGCAGCCCCGGCACCAGGTCGAGGTGGAGCAACCGCTGGATGCGCGAGCCGATGGACAGCGGCAGCCGCTCGCGGGTCGGGCCGTAGCTCATCAGGCCGTCCGCGTACACGTGCACGGCGCTCTCCGAGAAGATCGCCGCCAGCGCGCGCCCGGGGTTGACCTGGATCGACTCGACGGCGAGCTCGACCTTCTCGCGCGGGTCGATGTCCCAGGCGAGGCGGAACGCCCGCTGCCACAGCGTCGCGTCGTCGCCGCGCGGGCCCCAGACGCTGGGGTGGTGCGGGCGGATCGCCTCGTTCCAGCTGACCACGTGGTCGAAGCGGCGGACGATCGGCTCGTAGCCGTGCATCTCGTCGAGGCGCAGCGCGGCCTCCGGCACGGTCGCGTTCTGCGAGACGAGCAGGATGCGCCGGTGGTCCTCGCGCGGGCCGAACCGTCCCGCGTCGAGCGCGGCGGCCAGCGTGGCCGCTCCGTACAGGGTCGAGACCTGGAAGATCTGGGTGGTGCGGTGAGTCCTGTGAAGCATGGGTCAGGCAGCCTTCCGCCCGTCACGCAGGCGGCTGAGGATGCGGCTCCGCTTGCTGTCGATCGATCTGAGGGTCTCCTCCAGCACCTCTTCGGGCATCCGGTGGAGGGCGGCGCGGGCCTCGCGGCGCAGCCGCCGGGCCGCCGTGGTGTCGTACTCGTCCGCCTTGGCCAGGTGGAAGGCGATCATCGCGCAGTACGTGCGGACGGCCTTGGGAAGGAAGCGGTCGGCCTCGGGGTCGTTCTTCACGTCCTCCAGCAGGAGGTCGTAGGCCGGGATGAAGTCGAGCTGGCGGTCGTCCTTGATCTGGGTCAGGGAGGTCGCCACGCCCCGCCGGTAGAAGATGCCGTGCAGGCCCACGGCCGCGTACGTCCGTGCCTTCAGGTGCAGCCGCCAGATCCACAACCGGTCCTCTGCGGTGCGCAGTTGGGTCGCGAAGCGCATCCCGCCGTCGGCGAAGAGATGCCCGCTGTAGATGCCCGCCCAGACGAAGGGATAGTCGACCATCGTCTCGCGGTGGGCCGGCGCGATGCCGTCCCGGGTGTCGAACACGGTGTCGCGGGCGCCGGCCGGCGGTCTTCGCACGACCCGGTCCCGGCCGGTGGCCTGGACGTGGTCGGTACGGGCGAAGTCGCAGCCCAACCCCTGTATTCGGTCGACCAGTTCGGGCAGGTAGCCGGGCGCGTACCAGTCGTCGCCGTCGAGGAACGTCAGGTAGTCGCCGTGCGCCGCGTCGATGCCGGTGTTGCGGGCCTGGGCGATGCCCCGGTTCTCCTCGTGGCGCAGCACCCGGGCGTTGGGGAGTTTCCGCGTCCAGCGGTCGATGATCTCCGGAGTGGCGTCCGTGGAGCAGTCGTCGACGATCAGGAACTCGAAGTCGGGGTGCACGTTGCCGACCAGACTCCGCAGGGTGCTCTCGGCGAAGGCCCCCACATTGTGCATGGGGACGATGACGGAAAGTATCGGCACGCGTGCCACTCCAAAGATCCAAAGAAATGTTCGAGCCTGGAACAGGTCGTGCCACAGGTTATGGATGTTCCTGGTGTGAACGGTGACCGGAGAAGCGCTGTTGAGTGAACTCTGATTACGTGCCAGATGAACTGTCGGAACTCCGGAAGATCCCGCGCAGTTCGGCGATGTTCGCCTGCGTCGTCTTCCACAGGAGTTCCTGCGCGGCGCGCACGTCGGCCACGGCGGCGTCGTGGTCGTCGAGGACCGCCGCCGCCCGCTCCGCCAGCCGCGGTCCGAGCTCCCGGTCGTGCACCGAGAGACCCCAGTCCGGACGGTCGATGTCCGACAGGAAGTACGCGAGCTTCGGATGGGACACGAGGCTGAGGATCGGGGTGCCGCAGCCGAACGGGATCATGCCCGCGTGCCCGCGCATCCCGATCACCAGGCGCGCCCGGCGGTACAGATCGCGGATCGCGTCGTTCGACAGCGCGTAGAGCCGGTCGACGGGCAGGCTCAGGCCGTGCTCGCGCCGCAGGTCGTGCACGAACTTCTCGTCGGCCGGCATGTGGGCCGCGTACCGCACCTCGGCCCGCCCGCGCAGCTCCCGCAGCGCGCCCGCCATCTCGGCCAGGAAGTGACCGTAGTCGTGGCCGAAGCGCAGCCCGGCCCGGTCGTACGCGCAGTTGACGAGGACGGTGTCGGAGCGCGGCACCCGCCCGGCGGGCGGCACGAGCAGATCGGCCACCGTGGTCGGGCACGGCTGGTGGCGCACCCGGTCCCGCAGCTCCTCGGGCAGCAGCTCCCGTACCCGGTCGATCGAGCCGTGGTTGCGCAGCCCGAAGAACGCCGACCGCTCCACGAGCACCCGCAGGCTCTCGGCGAACCGGGTCCTGCGGTACTGCTGCCCGTCGAACACGTTGTAGCCGACCGCGAACACCGCGAGCGGCGCCGTGAGCCGGCCCAGGAGCGCGTCCGGCACGTTCCACTGCCAGTGGCTGTTGCTGTTGGGCGAGGTGTCCGGCAGGAAGAGCCCGCCGCCGCCCACGACCACACCGCGCCGCGCGTTCAGCCGCTCCAGCGCCTCCTCGTCCACCAGGAGGTGCGCGTGCCGCTGGTACCAGTGGCGCGGGCCCGTGTCCGTACCGAAGCACTGGCGGACGGCCTCGGGCAGCACCTTGTCGCCCGCGTTCTCGTTGCCCTCCGCGAACAGCGCGACGTGCGCGAGCTGTTCGGACGCCGGCCCCGCGGCGGGTTCCGTGCCCGGTTCGGCGCGAGGTTCCTCGCGTGTACGTACGTACCAGCTGTGGCACCCGGCGTCGGTCGGGTCGGCGGTCAGGCCCTGCCGGGCGTACGCGTGCGCGTCCGCCTCCCGGCCGCACAGCCAGGCGAGCCGGGCGAGCTGCGCGAAGGCGCGGGGCGCGGTGTCGGGGGAGGCGGCGGCCAGCAGCAGATGGGTCTCCGCCTCCGCGTAGCGGGACAGCGCCATCAGGCACAGCCCCAGCGTCTCGTGGCAGCGCGGCGCGTCCGCCCGGTCGTCGAGCACCGGGGCGAGCACCGCGACGGCCTCGTCGTAGCGGCCCTGCTGCCGGTACACGTCGGCGACCGTGCGGGCCAGATCGAGGGAGGGCCGGGTCTCCAGGAGCGGCGGCGCGAGGTGCGCGACCAGCTCGGGGTGCTTGCCGCCGGGCAGTGCCCTGAACGCGGCCCGGAACGCGTCGTCGTCCAGCTCGAAACGGGCCCGCGCCTCGGCGGCCGGACCGTAGCCGGGCGCGTCCGGCGGATGGCTGAAGTGCAGCACCGCGACCTGCGGGGGCACCGGAAGACCGTCGTGCAGGCGGCGGGTGAGGAAGTCGTAGCGCGCGTCGACGGGCACCACGGCGTCGGCCGCGAGCACGGTGTCCCGCGCCTCCTCCGCCTCCTCTGCTTCCTCCACGTCTGCGCGCTGCACCACCAGCAGCCCGTCGGGCAGCACCGAGCGCCGCTCGGCGCCGGACGCGTCGCACCACACCTGCGGGACGGCCGCCACCCCGCGCCGCAGCCGCAGCAGTTCACCGAGGTCGCCGAGGACGACCATCGCCGGGTCGAGCGCGATCACGGTGTCGTGGTCCGGCAGCCGGAACACCTCCGCCCGCGTCTCCGCGCGGCGCGTGCGCAGCCGGGGATGCAGCCGCCGCAGCCCGTCGAACTCGGCGTCGGCGAGCCCGGGATGGAGCACCACCACGTCCTCGCACACGCCCGGATTGGTGAGCACCAGGCTGCGCAGCAGGGTGGCCACGGCGGGCAGCGTGCCGGTGTCGGCATGGACGGCGAACGCGATCCGCCGCTTGCCGGTGACGGCGCTGCGGTCGTCGGCGCGGGAGTGGGTCATCGCAGGGCGATCCTCATCGTGCTGTCGTCTCGTAGCGTCGAGTGGGCCTCGACCCACGCGGCCTCCGCCGGGCGCAGCGCACCGGCGCCGGCCGTCCGGAAGCCGATGAGGTCGAGGCGGGGGCCGGCGTCCAGGAAGTCAAGGAGGCGCAGGACCGTGAAGGCGGTGCTCGCGTCCTCGCCCCACACGGACTCGCCGAGCAGCGCGGGGTCGGTCAGCGGGCGGCGCAGCGAGACATCGCCGATGTGCTCCTGCGCGCCGGGCACGAGCCGCTGCCGGACGACCCGGCGCCAGCGCGGGGCCGCCTCGTCGAACACCAGCCGGATGCCGGTCTCCGCGGTCCACGGGGGGCCGTCCCACGGGGTGGCGCCGCGCGGGGTCACGGCGTGCAGATCGGTACGGGCGCCGGTGCGGAACCCGTCGCAGCGCACCACCACGTCGTAGCCGTCGAGCGCGCCGCCCGTCCCCTCGTCGCCGCCCGCGACCACGCAGACGCTCTTGCCGGTGAGCAGCGCGCGCAGGCCCGCCACCCCGACCGGCGTCACGGCGTCGGGCAGTTCGGCGGGCACCGCGTCCCGCTCCACGAGCCGCCGGTAGGCGCCGTACAGCTCCGCGAGGCGGCGCACCGCGGGATCGCCCGCCCCGTCCCGGGCGAGACGGCGCCGGAGCAGGGCGGCCACCTGCGGGGTGAGTTCGGCGGGCGGCGCGGCGGGGCGGCTCAGGGCGGACCGCAGCCCGGCGCTGTCCTCGGTGTCGTCGGTCACCAGGGCGGTCAACTCGTCGAGCAGCGCCCGCCGTTGCCGCAGGGTGTCGATCCGGCGGGCGGTGCCCGGGGCGCCGTCGCCGCCCGGGACCAGGGCGAGGTAGCGCTCGTAGGACTCCAGCGCCTCGTCGTCGCGGCCGAGCCCGTCCAGCGCCGCGCCGTGCAGCCGCCAGGCCGCCCGGGAGCGCTGTCGCAGCCGGGTCGCGGTCCCGGCGACGCTCAGGGCCAGCTCGGCCGACGCCTCGCCGCCCGCCTCCAGGGCCCGCT
This sequence comes from Streptomyces sp. HUAS MG91, assembly GCF_040529335.1. Classification (GTDB taxonomy): domain Bacteria; phylum Actinomycetota; class Actinomycetes; order Streptomycetales; family Streptomycetaceae; genus Streptomyces; species Streptomyces tabacisoli. The sequence continues at coordinate 5,240,578 of NZ_CP159534.1, forward strand.
CGCCGACGCCGAGCAGCGCGTCGAACGGGTCGGCCGCGGGGCCGTCGACGGAGGCCGTCAGGGTGCCGATCGCCTGGGTGAGCCGGGTCTGGCGGGGGATCAGCGGGCCCGGGGCGCCCTGGGTCGCGAGATAGGCGCCGCACCGGTGGACGCTGCCCGCGTACAGGGCCGACCTGGCGGCGTCGCGCTGTCGCGCCTTGAACAGTCCCGTCAGGGGGTTCGTCATGCGCTCACCGTTCTTGATCTCTGCCGGTCGTTCCGCCGGAGGCCCGAATGTGCCCCACCGCACGCTGTGCCGGGCGGCTTTCCGGTGGACGGTTGATGAACTCTCCCCGCGCCGCCGAAGGCCGCAGGCCTCTCAGGGGCGCGGGGAACTGCGGGACCGGCGCCGGGTCACCCCTTGACCGACCGCCACGTCCGCCGGGCCCGCCGCGCCACGCGCCGCGCCGTGGAGTTGCGGGGCAGAAAGCCCAGGCGCTGCGGGATGCCGCCGGGCAGCCCGAGCACGGTCAGCCGGCGCCGCTTGAAGTACCGCTGGACACGGGAGTCGAAGTGCTGGGACAGGAAACGCTCGGCCGCCGGGCGCAGCGCGGGCAGCACCTGCGGCTGCATCGCGAAGCTCACCGCGGTGACGAGCCCCTCCAGCAGCTTGGGCGGCAGCGGGTCGGCCGGCGTCTCCGCCTCCAGGTCGGGCAGCAGCGCGTCGGCGAGGACGACCGGGATCCGGTTGCTGTTCTGGAACGGCGCCAGCCGGTCGAGCAGCGTCCCGGTCCCGAGCCGGGCGACGGGCAGCCCGTAGAACGCGGACGCGGTGAACAGCGCCGTCGAGAAGCAGCCGACGACCAGCGCGGGCCGCGCCCGGGCGAACAGCACCTCGGCGAGGACCGGCTCGTCGATCACCGTGAGGTCGACATCGAGCCGCTCCGCCTCGGCCGCCAGAGCCAGTTCGTAGTCGGCCGGGGCCATCGGGTGCGGCTTGAAGACCAGGGAGCGGTGGCCGCGCGCGACGGCCCCGCGCATCATCCGCACGTGCAGCCGGGTCTCCTCGGCGGGCGTGAGGATGTCCAGGGCGGACAGGTACTGGCCGAGCAGCAGCGCGGCCCCGTCGGGCACCGCGGGCACCTCGCCGCTCGCGCCCGTCAGGCCGCCCAGCACCTTCAGGAAGTTCTCGGCGGGCACGATCTCCGGCCGGACACCGAACTCGCTGAGCAGCACGGGCTTGAGCCCGGGCACCAGATCCAGGTGGAGCAGCCGCCGCACGCGCGTGCCGACCAGCGGGTCGATCTTGTTGCGGGTGGGGCCGTAGCTCATCAGCCCGTCCGCGTACGCGTGGATCGGCGCACCGGTGAAGATCTGGGCGAACCCCAGCGCCGGATTGACCTGGAGGGATTCCAGGACCAGTTCGAGCCGGTCGTCGCCGAGCCGCCACAGCCCGCGCAGATACCGCTCCAGGAGCGGGATGTCGTCCTGGCGCGGGCTCCAGGCCGCCGGGTGCAGCGGGCTGATGGCGTCGTTGAAGCAGAGCACGTCGTCGAAGTGCTTGCGCAGCGCGCCGAACCCGGGCATCTCGTGGACGGGCGTCGACGTCTCGGGCACCGCGGCGTTGTTGAACACCAGCAGGATGCGCCGGTCCGGTTCGCTGAAGCGGTCCGCCTCGATCGCGGCGGCCAGCGTGGCCGCGCCGTACAGCGTGGAGGCGCAGAAGATCTGGGTGGTACGGGGCATCAGGCGGCCGCCTTCGCTGAGGTGACCCGCCGCCGCAGCCTGCGCAGCCGCGCGGCCCGGTCCAGGTCCATGGTGTCGAGGACGTCGGCGAGCAGCGGCTGCGGCATCCGGTCCAGCGCCGCCGCGCTCATCGCGCGCAGCCGCTTGGCGACCGCGGGCTCGAACTTCTCGATCTCCGCCAGGTGGTGGGCGATGATCGCGCAGTAGGTGCGGACGGCCTTGGGGAGCAGCGTGTCGGCGTCCCGGTCCGCGGCCGTCTCGGAGAGGACCTCGTCGAAGGCGCGGATGAAGTCGAGCTGGCGCACGTCGCCGATCTGCGTCAGGGAGGTCGTCACCCCGCGCCGGTAGAAGACGCCGAGCAGGCTGACGGCGGCGAACGACTCGGCCTCCCGGTGCAGCCGCCAGATCCACGGCCGGTCCTCGGCGGTGCGCAGCCCGTCCGTGAAGTGCAGCAGCCCGCGCTCCAGGAGGCGCCGGTGGTAGATCCCGGCCCAGGCGTACGCGTAGTCGACGGAGGTGGTGCGGTCGGCGGGCAGGATCGCCTCGCGCGGGACCAGCGCCTCGTTCCGCACGCCCACCGGCACCCGGGACACCGAGCGGGCCCGGCCCTTGGTCTGTACATGGTCCGTGCGGACGAAGTCGACGCCCAACTCCTCGATGGCGGCGAGCAGTTCGGCCAGATATCCGGGGGCGAGCCAGTCGTCGCCGTCGAGGAACGTCAGATACGCGCCGCGCGCCGCGTCCAGGCCCGTGTTGCGGGCCGTGGCCAGACCTCCGTTCTTCTCGTGTCTGACGAGGACCGCGCCGGGCAGCTCGCGTTCCGCGCGCGCGAGTATCGCCGGGGTCTCGTCCTGGGAGCAGTCGTCGACGAGAATGAATTCGAAATCGTCGCGTGTGTTTGTGCGAAGACTCCTGAGGGTGTCGGGCGCGTATTGCTGCACGTTGTAGAACGGCACGATGACGGAGAGCTTGACCACCCGTCGGACGCTAAGGGACCGCCTGACATGCGGATTGGCCGACGGCTTGATGTCGGATGAACGACATGTGTCGGAATGGTGAACCGCCGCCGCCACAGCCGAATTCCCGGACTGATTCGCCATTCGGCGATCTGTTGTTAACCGTTTGTTGCGTTCTGGTTGGGCCGCGGCTAGGAATCCCTTTCTACGTTCTTCCACGTGCCAGTAAGCAGCAATACGAGGACCGAAAAGGCGCCCGGGGGACCGCTCAGGGCCGCCGTGCTCGCCGACTCCGACACCCGCTGGAAGTGGGGCTCGCTCACCGCCGCCCGCCTGCTCGGCGACGACGCGCGGCTCGACGGATACCTGCTCCGGGGCCGCGCCACCCCGACGCCGCGCCAGCTCGGCGAGGTGGGCGTGCGCGCCGACCGCATGAGCGAGGTCACCGCCGTCGAGTTCCTGCGCGAGATGGAGCGCGCGCACCAGGAGTACGACGTGGTCGTCCTCGCCCTCGTCGGCGGAGCCGTCCAGGCCGTACTGCACGGACTCGGGCACGTCTGGCGCGAGGTCTCCGACCGGCCGGTGGTCGTCACCGGCTACGTCGGCGTCGTCTACGAGAAGCTGGCCGACGGGCTGCTGCTGCGCCACGGCGCGGACGTCGTCCTCGCCAACTCGGCCTACGACGCGGAGCGTTTCCGCGCCGTGTACGAGGGCGTGGGCGCCGACGCCTCCGCGGTCACCGAGTGCGCGCTGCCGTTCCTCGGCGGCGCCCCCCACACGGCGGAGCACGACCCGTACACGGTCGTCTTCGCGGCGCAGCCGTCCGTGCCGGACACCCCGGCCGACCGGATGTACCTCCTCGACCGCCTGGTGCGGCACGCCCGTCGGCACCCCGACCGCGAGGTGCTGCTCAAGCTGCGCAGCAAGCCCGGCGAACACACCACGCACATCGAGGAGATCCCCTACCAGAAGCTCGCGCAGCGCATCGAGGTCCCCGCCAACTTCCGTCTGGTGTACGGGAACATGGGCGAGGTCCTGGACCGCGCCGACCTGCTCGTCACGGTCAGCTCCACCGCGGCCCTCGAAGCCCTGCACCGGCGTATCCCGACCGCCCTCCTCACCGACCTCGGGGTCCGCGAGGCCCTGGGCAACCACCACTTCACCGGCTCCGGCTGCCTGGTCTCCTGGGACCAGCTCGACGCGGGCCTGCGCCCCGAGCCGGACCCCGCCTGGGTCGCCCGGCAGGGCGTCGCCGCCGACGGCACGTACGAGCGGGCCTTCGACGGGGCGCGTGCCAGGGTCACCGCCCTGCTCGGCCGCGACCGGCCGGCCCTCGCGCCGTACTACTCCCGCACCACGGCCCCCGGCTACCTGCCGCGCGTCCTGGCCCGCCACCACCTCGCGCCCGACGGCAGCCCGCTGCCCGGCGCCCCGGCGGCCGACAAGGATCCCGGCGCCGTCCGCCAGATCGTCCGCCGGGCCGCCCGCGGCGCCTACCGGCACGGCGTGCAGCGCGTCGCGCCCGTCATCCGGCGGATGGGGGAGCTGTGAGCACCCGCACCGACCGACTCCCTGAAGGAGAAGCGCACATGACCGACCCGGAAGCGGTCCAGGCCGCCCCCGTCCGCCGCGTCCTCGCCGTGATCCCGGCGCGCGGCGGCTCCAAGGGCGTACCGGCCAAGAACCTCGCCCCGGTCGGCGGCGTGCCCCTGGTGGCACGGGCCGTGCGCGAGTGCCGGGCCACCCGGCACGTCACGGACGTCGTGGTCTCCACCGACGACGCGGCCATCGCCGCCGCCGCCCGGGAGGCGGGCGCCGAGGTCGTCACCCGGCCCGCCGCCATCGCCGGCGACAAGGCCACCTCCGAGGCGGCCGTGCTGCACGCCATGGACGCCCACGAGGCGCTCCAGGGCGCGGCCGTGGACGTGGTGCTGCTCGTGCAGTGCACCAGCCCGTTCATCGTCCGCGAGGACATCGACGGAGTGGTCGCCGCCATCGTCGAGGGCGGAGCCGACAGCGCGCTTACCGTCGCCCCGTTCCACGGTTTCGTGTGGCGCGACGCCGCCGACGAGCCGCGGGGCATCGCCGGTGAGCGGGCCGCGTCCGTGGGCGGCACCGGCACCCTCGTCACCGAGGCGCCCGCCACCAGCGGCGGCTACGGCGTCAACCACGACAAGTCCTTCCGGCCGCGCCGCCAGGACCGCCCCCAGGACCTCCTGGAGACCGGCGCCGTGTACGCGATGGAGGCCACCGGCTTCCGCCGCCACGAGCACCGCTTCTTCGGCCGTACGGAACTGGTGCGCACCGACCCCGCGCGCGTCCTGGAGATCGACGACCCGCACGACCTGGCCCGCGCCCGCGCGCTGGCCCCCCTCTTCGACCAGCGCACCCTTCCGACGATGGAAGACATCGACGCGGTCGTCCTCGACTTCGACGGCACCCAGACCGACGACAAGGTGCTGATCGACTCCGACGGACGGGAGTTCGTCACCGTGCACCGCGGTGACGGCCTCGGCATCGCGGCCCTCCGCAAGAGCGGCCTGACGATGCTGATCCTGTCCACGGAGGTGAACCCGGTGGTCGCCGCCCGGGCCCGGAAGCTCAAGATCCCGGTCCTGCACGGCATCGACCGCAAGGACCTCGCACTGAAGCAGTGGTGCGAGGAGCAGGGCATCGCGCCGGAGCGCGTGCTCTACGTCGGCAACGACGTCAACGACCTCCCGTGCTTCGCCGCAGTCGGCTGGCCCGTGGCGGTCGCGAGCGCCCACGACGTCGTACGCGGCGCCGCACGCGCGGTCACCACCGTCCCCGGTGGCGAAGGCGCGATCCGGGAGATCGCCAGCTGGATCCTCGGCCCCTCTCTCGACACCCTCGAAACCAAGTAAGGAACGCATCCCTCATGTCTGCTCTCAACTCCCGCCTCCGCACCTTCGGTTCGCGCACCGCGGGCCCCGGTCAGCCCGTCTACATCACGGGTGAGATCGGCATCAACCACAACGGCGACCTGGAGAACGCGTTCAAGCTGATCGACGTCGCCGCCGAGGCCGGCTGCGACGCCGTCAAGTTCCAGAAGCGCACCCCCGAGATCTGCACCCCGCGCGACCAGTGGGACATCGAGCGCGACACCCCGTGGGGTCGCATGACGTACATCGACTACCGCCACCGCGTCGAGTTCGGCGAGGACGAGTACCGCAAGATCGACGAGCACTGCAAGAAGCGCGGCATCGACTGGTTCGCCTCCCCGTGGGACACCGAGGCCGTCGCCTTCCTGGAGAAGTTCGACGTCCCCGCCCACAAGGTCGCCTCGGCCTCCCTGACCGACGACGAGCTGCTGCGCGCCCTGCGCGCCACCGGCCGCACGGTCATCCTCTCCACCGGCATGTCGACGCCGAAGCAGATCCGCCACGCGGTCGAGGTCCTCGGCTCGGACAACATCCTCATGTGCCACGCCACGTCCACGTACCCGTCGGTGGCCGAGGAGCTCAACCTCCGCGTCATCAACACCCTCCAGGCCGAGTACCCGAACGTCCCGATCGGCTACTCCGGCCACGAGACCGGCCTCCAGACCACCCTCGCGGCCGTCGCCCTCGGCGCCACCTTCGTCGAGCGCCACATCACCCTCGACCGCGCCATGTGGGGCTCCGACCAGGCCGCCTCGGTGGAGCCGCAGGGCCTGACGCGCCTGGTCCGCGACATCCGCACCATCGAGGCCTCCCTCGGTGACGGCGTCAAGAAGGTCTACGAGTCCGAGCTCGGCCCGATGAAGAAGCTCCGCCGCGTCGCGGGCGTCGTCGCCGAGTCCGAGATCGCCGTCGCCGCCGGCGAGCCGGTCGGCGTCTGATCCACCGGTTCGTCGAGCCACGGGCGGTCCGGCACGGTCGACGTGCCGGGCCGCCCCGGCGTCCCTCGGGAGGGGTCGCATGTCCAGCAGCGGTACGTTGTGCTTCGTCGAGAGCCCGGTACAGCTCCTCAACGTTCTCGAATGGGCCCACCTCGACGGGGGCCGTGCCACCGTCGTCGTGCTCTCGCCCACCGATCCGATGACCCGCGGACAGCTCCGCCGTGTCGCCGAACTCGCCCGCGAGGAAGGCCACACGGTGCGCTGGGAGGAGGCCCGCGGCGGCGCGGCCGCTCCCTTCCAGACCATCGGCGGCCTCGCCGGGCCGCTGCGCGCGGCGGACCGGATAGTGCTCGGCGACCCGTTCTCCCGCTACGTACAGCTGCTGCTCACCATCACCCGCGCCCGCGAGCTGGTCGTCGTCGACGACGGCACCGCCACCATGGAGTTCGTCAGCCAGCTCGCGGGCGGCGAACGCCTGGTGCGCTGGCACCGGCGCGGGGGCCGGCCCGGTCCCCGCGACCTCGTCTTCGGGCCCGTCGCCTCGGCGGCCCGAAGACGGCTCACGCCGCGCGCCGGGGGCCGCCGCTCGGTCTCCCTGTTCACCTCCATGCCGGTGGAGGGGGTGCCGGAGGGGGTGACGGTCACCGAGAACACGTACGCCTGGACGCGGGGCCGGTTCGGCCCGCCCCGCATCACCCGCGGGGCCGACCTCGTCGGAACGTCCCTGGTGGAAACCGGAGTCGTCGACCTCGACCGCTATCTCGTCGCGGTCCGTGAACTGGCCGCCGCGCACGGCGCCACGCGCTACTTCGCGCATCGCCGCGAGAGCGCCGACAAACTCCATCGCCTCGCCACCGAGACCGGCCTGGAGGTCGTCCGCCCCGACCTCCCCCTCGAACTCATCGCCCGCCGCGGTCCCATCGGCCGTACGATCCTCAGCTTTCCGTCGACCGTGGTCCACACCCTGCCCATCGCGCTGGAGGGCACGGGCGTCAAGGTCGCCGTCTGCGAGATCGACCCGGCCTGGCTGACAGCCGGCGTCTCCGCCCACGCCCAGGGTTTCCTCTCCGGCATCACCAACTCGGCCCGAGACATCCGCACCGTATGAACCCGCGCCTCTGGGTCGTACGTCGGCTGACGGCCGGTGGGGCTTCTCGCGCAGTTCCCCGCGCCCCTGAGATGCGCACTGCGTGCGACATCTCATCAGAGGCGCGCCACCGCCCTTGATCGGAGGCGCGCGAAGCGCAGCCTCCAGGGGAGGCTGCGCGTCAGCGCATGCCTCAGGGGCGCGGGGAACTGCGCGAGAAGAGGCCACCGGGGCGCGGACGAACGACGACCCAACAGGGGCGCGGGGAACTGCGCGAGAAGAGGCCACCGGGGCGCGGACGAACGACGACCCAACAGGGGCGCGGGGAACTGCGCGACCAGCCCCCACCGGGGCCGCGGAAAAATGACAACCGTGCTGAACCCGAGCCCGGTAAGGTGCGGAGCATGAGCAGTCCTGAGTCGGACACACCCCAGCCACCGGCGGCCCCCGCCCGGTGGCTGCCCCGCACCACAAGCTGAGGCAGCACCACCGTCGGCACCCGCCGGCCCGCGACCAAGTCACCACACCTCTGTACGGTCACGGAGTCCGCTGTGCCCCTCACGCTCCATCTGCTCGCCCTCGCCGTCTTCGCGCAGGGCACTTCCGAGTTCATGCTGTCGGGGCTGATCCCCGACATCGCCCACGACCTGAACGTCTCCGTCCCGGCCGCGGGCACACTCACGTCGGCCTTCGCGGCCGGCATGATCGTCGGCGCCCCCGCCATGGCGGTGCTCGCCCTGCGCCGCTCGCGCCGGGCGACCCTGCTCGGCTTCCTGACGGTGTTCCTGCTCGCGCACGTGACGGCCGCGCTCACCACGAGCTACGCCGTCCTGCTGGCGACCCGCGTCGTCGCGGCGCTCGCCAACGCCGGGTTCCTCGCCGTCGCCCTGGCCACCGCCGCGTCCCTGGTGGCCCCGGACGCCAAGGGCCGGGCCACGTCGGTGCTGCTCGGCGGAACCACGCTCGCCTGTGTCGCCGGAGTCCCCGGCGGCGCCCTGCTCGGCCAGTTCCTCGGCTGGCGGGCCGCGTTCTGGGCGGTCGCGGCGCTCTGCCTGCCCGCGCTGGTCGCCGTGGCACGCACGGTCCCGGCGGGCCGGCCCGCCGACGGCGCCCACGGGAACGTACGCGATGAACTGCGGGCCCTGCGCCGCCCGCGCCTGCTGGTCGTCCTCGCGCTCGGCGCCCTGGTGAACGCCGCGACGTTCTGCACGTTCACCTACCTGGCCACCGTCGCCACCGAGGTGACCGGAGTGGCCCGGCCGTGGATCCCGGTGCTGCTGGCGCTCTTCGGGCTCGGCTCGTTCGCGGGCGTCACCGCGGCGGGCCGCTGGTCGGACGCCCGGCCGCTGCCGGTGCTCGCGGGCGGCGGGGCGGCGCTCTGCGCGGGCTGGGCGCTGTTCGCGTACGCGGCCGTCAGCGTCCCGGCGACCCTCGTGCTCACCTTCGTACAGGGCGCGTTGTCCTTCGCCGTCGGCTCGACGCTGATCGCGCGGGCCCTGTACGCGGCGTCGGGCGCGCCCCTGCTGGCGGGCGCCTGCGCGACGGCGGCCCTCAACATCGGTGCCGCGCTCGGCCCCTGGACCGGCGGCCTGGCGATCGACGGCGGCCCCGGCGCCCGGGCCGTGCCGGCGGTGAGCGCCGCGCTGGTGGCGCTGGCGCTCGTGACCGGGGCCGCCGCCGACCGTCAGAGGCTGCGGGCGGCGATGTCGCCGTAACCGGTGGTCGCGTGGATGGCCAGCCCCGCGGCGGCGCCGTCGGCGTTCTTCAGGGCGTTGCTCACCCGGCCGTAGGAGGTGCCGGCGTCGAGCGTGGCGGAGACGCCGCGGGCGGCGCCGACGCTCACGTCACCGGCCTCGGTGCGCAGGGTGACCGTGCCGCGCGTGGCCTCGGCGACGCTCAGATCGCCCTTCATGGTGCTGATCCGCGCGTCGCCGGTCAGGCGGCCGACCGTGATGTCGCCCTCCTTGAGGTCGAGGCGGACGCTCGCGGCCTCGTCCAGCTTGACCGGGCCACGGGCGCTCTCGAAGGTGACGTCGCCGAGCCGCCCGACGCCCCGCAGTTCGCCGGCGCCCGCGGTCGCCTCGACGTGCGAGCCGGCCGGCAGCTGCACGGTCACCTCGACGGTGCCGGACGGGCCGAGGAGCTGGTTCTTCGCGGCCGGGGCGGCGATCCGCAGCCGCCCGTCGGCGTAGCCGACCTCGATCTGCTCGGCCGCCTTCACGTCGCGGCCCTTGGCGGCGTCGGCGGGCCGGACCTCGACGACGGTGTCCGTCCGGTCGGCGGCGATGAACCGGATGCGGCCCGCGGGGATGTCGAGGACGGCGGAGATGGTGGCGGGGGTGGCGAACTTCTGCATCACTTGCTCCTTGACTCGTCGTTTCTGATGAGAGAAACGCTACGTTGCGTTCGAGGATCAGGCAACGCATTCGTTGCGCAGAAGAACAGTAATACCAGCTCAGTAAGCCAATTTCGTTGCAACCGGCTCACGACTAACGCAACACCGCACGCACTCTGCGTTGCAATAGATAGAAAGTGAACGCTATAGTCGCGACGGCAGGCGGCAGGCGGCGGCGAGAACCACGGACGAAGGAGACGGCGATGCCGGGAGGCAGGCTCACCCAGCAGGAACGGCAGCAGATCGCGCTGGGACTGGCCGACGGCCTCGCCTACGCCGAGATCGCCCGGCGCCTGGACCGCCCCACCTCGACCGTCACCCGCGAGGTGATGCGCAACGGCGGCCCGACCTCGTACCGCGCCGACCTCGCCCACCGCGCCACCGAGCAGCGCGCCCACCGGCGCAAGCAGGCCGCGCCCCGGGGATCTCAGCCGGCCGCGCGGCCCGGCGGGCGCGACGACGCGGCGGTGCGCGAGTTCGAGGAGACGTTCACCACCGTCATGATGGCCTCGGGCATGCCCAAGATGATGGCCCGCGTGCTGTCCAGCATCTGCCTCAGCGACTCGGGCAGTCTCACCGCGGCCGAGCTCGTCCAGCGGCTCCAGGTCAGCCCGGCGTCCGTCTCCAAGGCGATCGCCTTCATCGAGGGGCTGGGCATGGTGCGCCGGGAGCGCGACGAGCGCCGCCGCGAGCGCTATGTCGTCGACGACGACATCTGGTACCAGTCCATGGTCGCCAGCGCCCAGGCCACCGCCCGGATCGTGGCCATCGCCCGCGAGGGATCGGGGCTGCTCGGCCCGGCGACGCCGGTCGGCGTCCGCCTGGAGAACATCGCCCGCTTCCTCGACTTCGTCTCCGAGAACACCGCCCGCGCCGCGGAACAGGCCCGCTCGATCCTGCACACGAAGCCGGCCGGAGCGGGGTCGGGGGAAGGCACGCAAGACGCCGGTGAGCCGACTCCCGGCGACTGACGGCGGGGCGTCGTCCGAATCCGGTCCGACCGCAGGTCGAAAGAGTCTGCATACCCGTTCCGTACGATCGACATGCGCAGCTCCGCCAGATTTCTTACGTCAATCTGGCTGAACTTTTGTTGATCGAGCGTCAGTTGGCCCATGCGTCGCCCTACCCTTCAGAGGGTGAACCAGATGAAGTCCCGAGAATCCGAGGCCGACCAGCCGGGTGAAGCCGCCGGGGAACCCGCCCCGGGCGCCGTGCTCCCCGGCACGCTGCCCGAAGCCCTGCGTACCGAACTCATCGCCTTCCGCCGTGACTTGCACATGCACCCGGAGCTGGGCAACCAGGAGTTCCGCACCACCGCCGCGCTCAAGACCCGCCTGGAGCAGGCGGGGCTCGTACCCCGCGTGCTCGGCATGGGGACCGGGCTCATCTGTGACATCGGCACCGAGGACGGGGAGTGGCGCGGCGGGCCCGGCATGTTCGCGCTGCGCGCCGACATCGACGCGCTGCCCATCCCGGACACCAAGGTCACCTGCGCCTACCGGTCCACCGTGCCCGACCGCGCGCACGCCTGCGGGCACGACGTGCACACCACCGTCGTGCTCGGCGCCGGGCTCGTCCTCGCCGACCTGCACCGGCAGGGGCTGCTGCCGCACCCGGTACGGCTGATCTTCCAGCCCGCCGAGGAGGTGCTGCCCGGCGGCGCTCCCGACGCCATCGAGTGCGGAGTCCTGGACGGCGTACGGAAGATCGTCGGGGTGCACTGCGACCCGAAGGTCGACGCCGGGCGGATCGGGCTGCGCGCCGGTCCCATCACCTCGGCGTGCGACCGTCTTGAGGTCACCCTCGACGGGCCCGGCGGGCACACCGCGCGCCCGCACCTGACGACCGACCTCGTCGTCGCCGCCGCCAAGGTCGCCACCGAGGTGCCCGCGCTGGTCGGCCGCCGGATGGACGCGCGCTCCGGGCTCTCCGTCACCTGGGGGCGCCTGGAGACCGGTCACGCCTGCAATGTGATCCCGCAGCACGCCGAGCTGTCCGGCACCGTGCGCTGCCTGGACCTGGAGGCGTGGCGGGCGGCGCCCGATCTGGTGCACGGGGCCATCCAGGAGATCGCCGACCTGTACCGGGCCAAGCCGGTCGTGAACTACGTCCGCGGGGTCCCTCCGGTCGTCAACGATCCGGCCGTGACCGAGTTGCTGCGGGACGCGATGACCGCGCGTCTCGGCGCCGACTCCGTCGAGGACACCCAGCAGAGCCTGGGGGGCGAGGACTTCTCCTGGTACCTGGAGCACGTTCCCGGTGCCATGGCGCGGCTCGGGGTGAAGGTGCCGGGTGACCGGGTCAGCCGTGATCTTCACCAGGGTGACTTCGACGCCGACGAGTACGCGATCACGGTCGGCGTCGAACTCTTCACCGCCGCCGCGCTGTTGGACGCCGACCTCGCCTGACCGTCTGCCGGGTGCTGGTGCGTCGGCGACTGCGACACCGTCGTGGCTTGTCGCGCAGTTCCCCGCGCCCCTGAGATGCGCACTGCGTGCGCCATCTCATCGGGGAAGGCTGCGCGCAGCGCATGCCTTCAGGGGCGCGGGGAACTGCGCGGCCGGCCACGGCGAGAGCCGCACCCGAACACCCCCCGAAACGCCCCCTTTCGTCCCCGGCGTCCCCCCACGCAACCCAGATGTAACCGACCCCCGCCACGATCCGGTAACGGCGGAGCCCAACCGGGTTCCCCGCCCCTTCTACGCGCGTTACGCTCCGCCGAACTCAACGCCCTTCGCGGCGTGTTGACGAAGGAGCAGCCCATCATGCGTCGTACTCGTACGTCCCGGCTCACGCGGACCGCCGTGGTCGTCACCGGTCTCGCCCTCGCCGCCACCGCCTGCGGCGGCACCAGCGGGGACAAGGCCGCCTCCGAGGGGAAGAGCAAGAACCTCGGCATCGGCCTCGCCTACGACGTCGGCGGGCGCGGTGACCAGTCCTTCAACGACGCCGCGTACGCGGGCATGAAGAAGGCCAGCGACGAGTTCGGCTACAAGAGCAAGGACCTGGAGCCGAGCGACGGCGAGTCGGACGCCGACAAGACGGCCCGCCTGGAGTCGATGGCCAAGCAGGGCTACAACCCGGTCATCGGCGTCGGCTTCGCCTACGCGCCGGCCGTGAAGGCGGCCGCGGCCAAGTACCCGAAGATCTCCTTCGGCATCGTCGACGACTCGACGATCACCGCGAAGAACGTCGCGGACCTCGTCTTCAGCGAGGAGCAGGCCTCCTACCTGGCGGGCGTCGCCGCCGCCAAGGCCACCAAGTCGGACGTCGTCGGCTTCGTCGGCGGTGTGGACGTGCCGCTGATCCACAAGTTCGGCGCGGGCTTCGAGCAGGGCGTCAAGGACACCAACAAGAAGATCAAGGTGATCCCGCAGTACCTGACCGAGACCGCGGCCGAGGGCGGCTTCTCCAGCCCGGACAAGGGCAAGACGGCCGCCGAGGGCCAGATCGAGAAGGGCGCCGACGTGGTCTACCACGCGGCCGGCCTGTCCGGTCAGGGCGTCATCCAGGCCGCGGCCGCCCACAAGGTGTGGGCGATCGGCGTGGACAGCGACCAGTACCAGCAGGAAGCCCTCGCCAAGTACAAGGACTACATCCTCACCTCGGCCACCAAGGACGTCGGCGGCGCGGTCTACAACCTGGCCAAGTCGGTGAAGGACGGCAAGCCGCTGTCCGGCGTGACCCGCTTCGACCTGAAGGCGGGCGGCGTCGGCATCACCGACACCAACCCCAAGTTCAAGACCATCGCCGGTCTCGCGGACGCGGTCGCCAAGGCCAAGCAGGACATCATCGACGGCAAGATCACCGTCGCGACGAAGTAGCACCCACGCTCGACGGGCGGGGCGTGGACCGGTTCCTCCGGTCCGCGCCCCGCTTTGCTGCGTCGCGGACGCACCGGCTCCCCCACGGTCCACCGCGCCCGACTTAAGGCTTTCAGTACAGCCCGATAACAGTGGGGAGAAGGGGGTTTTATGTTCTGTCTACGCGCGTTAATCTGCGGCGAAGTCAGCGCCGTCCGGAACGCCGTCGGTGCATGTACGAAGGAGCTCATCCCATGCGCCGGGTTTCCCGAATAGCGCTCGCAGGCACTGCGACCGTCGCCCTCGCCGCGTCCCTCGCCGCTTGCGGCGGCACGTCCTCCGACGCCTCGAAGCAGAGCGACGGCGGTAAGTCCAAGGGTCTCGCCATCTCCTACGACGTCGGCGGCAAGGGTGACCAGTCCTTCAACGACGCCGCGTACGAGGGCCTGAAGAAGTCCGAGAAGGCCTTCGGCTACAAGGGTACCGACGTCGAGCCGAGCGACGGCGAGTCGGACGCCGACAAGACCGCGCGCCTGGTCGCCCTCGCCAAGCAGGGCTACAACCCCATCGTCGGCGTCGGCTTCGCCTATGCGCCCGCCGTCAAGGAGGCCGCGGCCAAGTACCCGAACGTCACCTTCGGCATCGTCGACGACTCGACGGTCCAGTCGAAGAACGTCGCGGACCTCGTCTTCAGCGAGCAGGAGGCCTCGTACCTGGCCGGCGTCACCGCCGCCAAGGCGACGAAGTCGAACGTCGTGGGCTTCGTGGGCGGCGTGGACGTGCCGCTGATCCACAAGTTCGAGGCCGGCTTCGAGCAGGGCGTCAAGGACACCAACAAGAAGGCCAAGGTCGTCTCGCAGTTCCTGACCGAGACCGCGGCCGAGGGCGGCTTCTCCAGCCCCGACAAGGGCAAGACGGCCGCCGAGGGCCAGATCGACAAGGGCGCCGACGTGGTCTACCACGCGGCCGGCCTGTCCGGTCAGGGCGTCATCCAGGCCGCCGCGGAGCACAAGGTCTGGGCGATCGGCGTCGACTCCGACCAGTACAAGCAGGAAGCCCTCGCCAAGTACAAGAAGTACATCCTGACCTCCGCGACGAAGGACGTCGCCAAGGCCGTGTACAACCTGGCGAAGTCGGTCCAGGATGGCAAGCCCGAGACCGGCGTCATCACCGGTGACCTCAAGTCGGGAGAGGTCGCCCTGGCCGGCTCGAACCCCGAGTTCGCGAACAACGCGGACCTGCAGAAGGCTCTGAAGACTGCCCAGGAGAAGATCGTCAGCGGCGAGATCAAGGTCAACACCAAGTAGCCGTAACCAGCGGGACACGTTCTGGGAACGGGGTGCGGGGAGGCTGAGGACAGTGCCTTCCCTCACCCCGTTTGTCCGGATTGTGCCCAACTCGCAGTGCCGTAGGGGCTCTACGCGCGTAGTAGTAGGCGTCGGCCCCCTGTCCATTCCACAGGAGTGTGCGCCATCAACGCGTCCAGCAGCCCGCCGGCCGTCGAACTGACCGGCATCACCAAACGCTTCCCCGGCGTCGTCGCCAACCACGACATCCACCTCACCGTCAAGAGGGGCACCGTGCACGCCCTCGTCGGGGAGAACGGTGCGGGCAAGTCGACGCTGATGAAGATCCTCTACGGCATGCAGAAGCCGGACGAGGGCACCATCGCCATCGACGGCGAGGCCGTCTCGTACGCCTCGCCCGCCGACGCCATCGCGCGCGGCATCGGCATGGTCCACCAGCACTTCATGCTCGCCGACAACCTCACGGTCCTGGAGAACGTGGCGCTCGGCAGCGAGAAGCTGTACGGGATCGGGGCGAAGGCCCGCAAGAAGATCCTGGAGATATCCGAGCGCTACGGCCTCGGCGTGCGCCCGGACGTCCTCGTCGAGGACCTCGGCGTCGCCGACCGCCAGCGCGTGGAGATCCTCAAGGTCCTCTACCGCGGCGCCACCACCCTGATCCTCGACGAGCCGACCGCCGTGCTCGTCCCGCAGGAGGTCGACGCGCTCTTCGACAACCTGCGCGAGCTCAAGGCCGAGGGCCTGGCCGTCATCTTCATCTCGCACAAGCTCGGCGAGGTCCTCTCCGTCGCCGACGAGATCACCGTCATCCGGCGCGGCACCACGGTCGGCACCGCCGTCCCCGCCGAGACCACCCCGCGCCAGCTCGCCGAGCTGATGGTCGGCTCCGAACTGCCGACCCCGGAGACCTCCGAGTCCACGGTCACCGACCGCCCGGTCCTCACCGTCACCGGACTGCGCCTGGACGCCGAGGGCGGCCGTCCGCTCCTGGACGACATCTCCTTCACCATCCACGCCGGTGAGGTCCTCGGCCTCGCGGGCGTCGAGGGCAACGGCCAGACCGAGCTGATCGACGCGATCATCGGCCTCAAGCACGCCGACTCCGGCACCATCGCGCTGGAGGCCGACGAGATCACCGCGTGGTCCACCCGCAAGCGCCGCGAGGGAGGCGTCGGGTACATCCCCGAGGACCGCCACCGCCACGGGCTCCTCCTGGAGTCCCCGCTGTGGGAGAACCGGATCCTCGGCCACGTCACCGAGAAGCCGAACGCGAAGGGCGTCCTGCTCGACATCAAGGCCGCGCAGGCCGACACCCGGCGCATCGTCGAGGAGTACGACGTGCGCACCCCCGGCATCGACGTCACCGCCGCCTCGCTCTCCGGCGGCAACCAGCAGAAGCTGATCGTCGGCCGCGAGATGAGCCACAACCCGCGCTTCCTCATCGCCGCCCACCCCACGCGCGGTGTGGACGTCGGCGCGCAGGCGCAGATCTGGGACCAGATCCGCGAGGCCCGCCGCGAAGGACTCGCGGTGCTCCTGATCTCCGCCGACCTCGACGAGCTGATCGGTCTCTCCGACACCCTGCGCGTGATCTACCGCGGACGGCTCGTCGCCGACGCCGACCCGGCCACGATCACGCCGGAGGAGCTGGGCTCGGCGATGACCGGCGCGGCCTCCGGCCACCTGGAACACGTAGAAGAGGGCGCCGAAGTTCCGGCGGCCCGTCAGCCGGAGGACGAGTCCTGATGGCCATGAAGAACACCTTCGACAAGGAGCGGCTGCTCCTCGGGGCGGCCGGTCCGGTCATCGCCCTGGTGACGTCGGTCGTCCTGACCTCGATCGTGCTGGTCCTCTCGGGCAAGAGCCCGATCGAGCCGTACACGATCATGTTCACCCAGGCCACGTACTCCGACGTGCAGGTCCTGATCATCAATCAGGCGGCCATGTACTACCTGGCCGCCCTCGCGGTGGCCATCGGCTTCCGGATGAACCTGTTCAACATCGGCGTCGACGGCCAGTACCGGCTCGCCGCGATGGTCGCCGCCATCGTCGGCGCGAAGGTGGCGCTGCCCGCCGCCCTCCAGCTGCCGATGCTGATCATCGTCGCGATGCTCACCGGCGCCATGTGGGCCGGCATCGCGGGCATCCTGAAGGTCACGCGCGGCGTCAGCGAGGTCGTCGCGACGATCATGCTGAACTCCATCGCGTCCGGCCTGATCGGCTACCTCTACCTGCCCGAGATCTTCGGCGTGCAGGTCGGCAACAACAAGACGACCGGCACGATGCACGAGTCCGGCTGGTTCCCGGGCATCAACATGGGCGCGTCCGGCGAGATCTACGGCTTCGTGGTCATCGCCGCGCTGCTCGGCGTCGTCTACTGGTTCGTGCTCAACCGCACCCGCTTCGGCTTCGACCTGCGCGCCACCGGCTCCTCCGAGTCGGCCGCGGCCGCCTCCGGCGTCGACGCCAAGCGCATGGTGCTGACCGCGATGCTCGTCTCCGGCGGCCTCGCGGGCCTGGCCGGCATGCCGCTGCTGCTCGGTGAGGCGCACACCTACAGCCTCACCTTCCCGACCACCATCGGTTTCACCGGCATCACGATCGCCCTGCTCGGCCGCAACAGCCCGGTCGGCATCGCCTTCGCGTCCCTCCTGATCGCCTGGCTCGACAAGGCCTCGCAGCAGCTCGACTTCGAGGGCTACGACAAGGAGATCGCGACGATCATGCAGGGCATCATCGTGATCGCCGTCGTCGTCTCCTACGAGTCCGTACGCGTCTGGGGGCAGCGCCGCCAGCAGCGCCGGGTCGGCATCGAACTCGGCACCGCGCTCGCGCGGCCCACCGACACCAACGACCTCAAGAAGGAGGTGGCTGCCCGATGAGCACGGCTACGGTCCTCGACAAGAAGCCCGCGTCGCAGCCCGCCCCCGGCGGCCGCCGCAGAATGTCCCTCCCCGTCACGATGATCGTCATCGCCGCGGTCCTGGCGCTGACCTCCCTGGTCCGCCTGATCACCGACGCGGACGGCATCACGAACGTCAGCCAGATGGCGACCGCCCTCCAGCTCGCCGTGCCGATCGGCCTCGCCGGTCTCGGCGGCCTGTGGGCCGAGCGCGCGGGCGTGGTCAACATCGGCCTCGAAGGCATGCTGATCCTCGGCACCTGGTTCGGCGCCTGGGCCGGCTACCAGTGGGGCCCGTGGGTCGGCGTCCTCGCCGGCATCATCGGCGGCGCGATCGGCGGCCTGCTGCACGCGGTCGTCACGGTCACCTTCAACGTGAACCACATCGTCTCCGGTGTGGCCATCAACATCCTCGCGCTCGGCGTCACCCGCTACCTCTCCAACTTCACGTTCGAGGGCGTCGAGGGCGGCACCACCAAGCAGTCCCCGCCGGTCGACTCGCTCGGCACGCTCACCGTCCCGGGTCTCTCCGACTGGCTGACGACCCTGAACGAGAAGCACTGGTTCCTGATCTCGGACATCGCCGGTCTGCTGGGCGGTCTGGTCACCGACCTGTCCCCGCTGACGATCGTCGCCGTGGCGCTCATCCCGTTCACCTGGTGGGTGCTGTGGCGCACGTCGTTCGGGCTTCGCCTGCGCTCCTGCGGCGAGAACCCGGTCGCGGCCGAGTCGCTCGGCGTCAACGTCATCAAGTACAAGTACATCGCCGTGATCATCTCCGGCGGCCTGGCGGGCCTCGGCGGCGCGTTCCTGTCGATCGTCGCCAACCCCTTCTACCTGGAGGGCCAGACCGCGGGTAAGGGCTACATCGGCCTCGCCGCGATGATCTTCGGCAACTGGATGCCGGGCGGACTCGCCCTCGGCGCGGGCCTGTTCGGCTACACCGACAGC
This sequence comes from Streptomyces sp. HUAS MG91, assembly GCF_040529335.1. GTDB lineage: Bacteria > Actinomycetota > Actinomycetes > Streptomycetales > Streptomycetaceae > Streptomyces > Streptomyces tabacisoli. The sequence continues at coordinate 5,259,545 of NZ_CP159534.1, forward strand.
CTCAAGCTGCGCGGCGGCACGGAGAACGTGCACGCGCTGCTGCTCCTCGTCGCCCTGCTCCTGGTGATCGGCGCGGTCTGGATGCTGGTGCGGAAGAAGTACGTCGCCGGCGCGGTCTGCGCCGTCGTGGCCGCCGGTACGGCAGCCTGGTACGCCACCACGGACGACGTGCCGACCCAGCTCGTCACGGCGACCCCGTACATCGTCACGCTGCTCGTCCTGTCCTTCTCCGCGCAGCGCCTGCGCATGCCGAAGGCGGACGGTCAGCCCTACCGGAAGGGCCAGGGCACGTGATGACCGACGTCGACTGGGAGGCTCTGCGGAAGGAGGCCCGCGAGGCCATGTCCCGCGCGTACGCCCCGTACTCGGGCTTCCCGGTCGGCGCGGCCGCCCGCGTCGACGACGGCCGCACGGTCACCGGCTGCAACGTCGAGAACGCGTCGTACGGGCTCGGCCTGTGCGCCGAGTGCGGCCTGGTCTCCCAGCTCGCCGCGACCGGCGGCGGCCGGCTCACCCACTTCACGTGCGTGGACGGCAAGGGCGAGATCCTGATGCCGTGCGGCCGCTGCCGCCAGCTGCTGTACGAGTTCGGGGGCGCCGAGCTGCTCCTGGAGACGTCCGCCGGGGTGCGCCCGCTGGGTGAGATGCTGCCCGACGCGTTCGGCCCCGACCAGCTCGTCTGACCGCCCGCACGCCACGGCCCACGGCCGCTCCTCCTCCGGGAGGGGCGGCCGTTCGCGTGCGTCCCCCTCAGTCTCCGGCGCACTCCTCGGCGTACATGGTGCTCTCGTAGTGCACCGCCATCCGGGGGCCCGGTGACGGCAGGGTCACGCTCGCGGCGACCGCGGGACAGTCGGTCTCGCCCTCCTGGCCGGACGGCTCACCGGAAGTGCGCAGGCTCGTGAGCCCCATCGCCACGAGCATCAGGGCAGCCCAGGCTCCGACGATCCACCACCAGCGGGGCCGTCCCCTCATGCTCGCACCTCCGTCATTGTGACAACCACACAAAGTGTGCGGGCCGAATCGCTCGCCTCCCGGGCTTCAGCACGGGCTGCTCGCTGTGATGGTCTCAGAACACATCGCGATCCGTCTTGTGAACTACCTATAAAGGAGGAAGCCGAGATGCCCGAGCGGGAATCGGTCCTGGTGACCGGTGCCGGAGCGACCACCCCGGTGGGCGGCGACGCCGCGGCCACCTGGGCCGCACTGCTGGCCGGGAAGTCCGGGGTGCGCGCCCTGACCGAGGAGTGGGCCGGGGGGCTGCCCGTGCACGTCGCCGCCGGGCTCGCCCAGGAGCCGACGGAGGAGCTGTCCCGGGTCGAGGCCCGCAAGCTGGACCGCGTCGAACAGATCGCGCTGGTCGCCGCCCGCGAGGCCTGGCGGGACGCCGGAGCGCCCGAGGCCGACCCCGTACGGATCGCCGTCGTGATCGGCACCGGCACCGGCGGCGTCCTCACCACCCTCGGGCAGGACGATGTCTTCGAGCGGTCGGGCGCCCGCAAACTCTCCCCGCACACCGTGCCGATGCTGATGCCCAACGGGCCCGCCGCCTGGGTCAGCATGGACCTCGGCGCCAAGGGCGGCGCCCGCACCCCGGTCAGCGCCTGCGCCTCCGGCGCGGAGGCGCTCGCGCTGGGCCTGGACCTGATCCGGGCGGGCCGCGCGGACGTCGTCGTCGCCGGGGGAGTGGAGGCGTGCCTGCACCCCTTCACGCTCGCCGCCTTCGCGCAGATGAAGGCACTGTCGCCGCGGGCCGACGACCCGGAGTCGGTCTCCCGCCCCTTCGACACCGCCCGCAGCGGCTTCGTGATGGGCGAGGGCGGCTGCGTCCTGGTCCTGGAACGGGCCGGATTCGCACGCGCCCGCGGCGCCCGCGTCCTCGGCACGCTGGCCGGGGCGTCGGTGGGCTCCAGCGCGGACCACATCACGGCGTCGGACGCCGCGGGCCAGGTCGCCGCCATCGAACTCGCGCTGCGGGACGCCGGGATGGGCCCGCGCGACATCGGCCACGTGCACGCCCACGCCACCTCCACCCCGTCCGGCGACCTCGCCGAGGCGGCGGCCGTGCGGCAGGCCGTCGGCGACCACGCCCCGGTCAGCGCCACCAAGTCGATGACCGGGCACATGCTCGGCGCGTCCGGCGCGCTCGGCGCCCTCTCCGCGCTCCTCACCCTCCGGGACGGCGTCGCCCCGGCCGTGCGCAACCTCGACGAGCTCGATCCGCGGGTCGACCTCGACGTCGTACGCGGCGAGAACCGCACCGGCCGCTGGGACGCCGCCCTCGCCAACTCCTTCGGATTCGGCGGGCACAACGTCAGCCTGGTGCTCACCGGCGACCGCTGACGCCGGCGGTCTTCCCGCCCTGCATCTATGCGCGTAGAGTCAATCGGGTCACTTGTAGGGGCCCTGGAAGGAAGTGCCATGGACGTCATCTCCGTCATCCGTACGAAGCGGGACCGGGGCCGGCTGAGTGACGAACAGATCGACTGGGTCGTCGACGCGTACACGCGCGGCGCGGTCGCCGACGAGCAGATGTCGGCGCTCGCCATGGCGATCTTCCTGAACGGCATGGACCGCGCGGAGGTCGCCCGGTGGACCGCCGCGATGATCGACTCCGGGGAGCGGATGGACTTCTCGGTGCTGACCCGCCCGGCGACCGACAAGCACTCCACGGGCGGTATCGGTGACAAGATCACGCTGCCCCTCGCGCCGCTGGTCGCCGCCTGCGGCGCCGCCGTGCCGCAGCTCTCCGGGCGCGGCCTCGGCCACACCGGCGGCACCCTCGACAAGCTGGAGTCGATCCCCGGCTGGCGCGCGGACATCACCAACGCGGAGATGATGCGCACCCTGGAGGACGTCGGCGCGGTCATCTGCGCGCCGGGCAGCGGCCTGGCCCCCGCCGACAAGAAGCTCTACGCGCTGCGCGACGTCACCGCGACCGTGGACTGCATACCCCTCATCGCCTCGTCGATCATGTCGAAGAAGATCGCGGAGGGGACGGGCTCGCTGGTCCTGGACGTGAAGGTGGGCACGGGCGCGTTCATGCGCGAGCTGGACCAGGCCCGTGAACTGGCCCGCACCATGGTCGGGTTGGGCACCGACCACGGCCTGCCGACCGTCGCGCTGGTCACCGACATGAACACCCCGCTCGGCCTGACCGCGGGCAACGCCCTGGAGGTGCGCGAGTCCGTCGAGGTCCTCGCGGGCGGCGGCCCCGCCGACGTCGTCGAGCTGACCCTCGCGCTGGCCCGCGAGATGCTCGACGCGGCGGGCCTGAAGGACGCCGACCCGGCCAAGGCCCTCGCCGACGGCTCGGCGATGGACGCCTGGCGGCGCATGATCGCGGCGCAGGGCGGCGACCCGGACGCGGCGCTGCCCACGGCCCGCGAGACCCATGTCGTCACGGCCGCCTCCCCGGGCGTCCTGACCCGCCTCGACGCCCTCTCGGTGGGCCTCGCCGCCTGGCGCCTCGGCGCCGGCCGCGCCCGCAAGGAGGACCCGGTCCAGGCCGCCGCCGGCGTCGAACTCCACGCCAAGCCCGGGGACCCGGTCGCCGCGGGCCAGCCCCTGATGACCCTGCACACCGACACCCCGGAACGCTTCGCGTACGCGCTGGAGGCACTGGAGGGGTCGTACGACATCGCCCCGGCCGGCACCGCGTTCTCGGCGGGGCCGATCGTGCTGGAACGTATCTCCTGACCTGCGGTTTTCCCATTCGGGTGAACGGGACCAGTGGACCATCGCTGGTCCCGTTCGGCATGCTGGTATCGGTGACGACCGATAGGAGCACCGCCATGAGCGCACTCGCCGTCGAACCCGGGCCCGCCCGCGGCTCGGACTGGGACGCGACCGTCCGCCTCTGGGAGGAGACGGACGCTCCCGAGGGCTGCAAGGTGGAGATCATCGAGGGGATCGTCACCTTGGCACCGCCGCCTTCCGAAGAGCACAACGACGCCGCTGAGCTGGTCACCGAAATTCTCTGGCCCGCCCGGCCGGAGGGCTGCGGGATCTACCAGACCCTGGGCCTGGTCTCCGCCGACGCCCAGGGCCTCTACATCCCGGACCTCTGCGTCGTCCCCAGGGCCGCGCTGCGCGAGCGCCGCCGTGTCCAGGCCGCCGAGGCCGAACTGGTCGTCGAGATCACCTCGCCCGGCAACGCCAACCACGACCGGGTCAAGAAGGCCCACGGGTACGCGAAGGCGGGCGTGCCCCTCTACCTGCTCCTGGACCCCTGGCACACCGGTCGTCCGACGGCGACCCTGTACGGCGAACCAGCGAACGGGACCTACCGGGTGCTGGACTCGGTCGAGTACGGAGAGGCACTGCGGCTGCCCGCCCCGTTCGACATCACCCTCGACACCGGCGTGCTGCCCCTCAGGGACTGAGTCACCCCAACAACGCCGCCACCACCACGAGCACCGGCACCGCCACCATCGTCGACAGCAGGATCGACTCCCGGGCCAGGCGCTCGCCCACCCGGTACCGGCTCGCGTACGTGAACAGGTTCTGCGCCGCCGGAAGCGCCGACGTCACCACCACGTCCAGCAGCCGCGCCCCGTGCAGCCCGAAGAGCGAGGTCGCCAGCGCCCAGGCCGTCACCGGCTGGCCCACCGACTTCAGCGCCGTCGACAGCAGCACCGGCACCCGGTCCGTGCCCCGGCCGCCCGGCCAGGAACTCCCGCACAGCGAGATGCCGAACGCGATCAGGATCGCCGGCACCGACATGTTCCCGATCAGCTCCAGCGGGTCGAAGACGGGGGAGGGAACCGTCCAGCCCGTCGCCGACACCAGCACCCCGGACAGCGAACCGATCGCGATGGGATTGCGGAACGGCGTCAACAGCCGCCGCGCCCACGACAGTCGGGCCCCCGACGACGCCTCCGCCAGATCCAGGACCGTCAGCGCCACGGGCGTCACGAAGAGCTGCTGGAAGAGCAGCACCGGCGCCACGAGCGAAGCGTCCCCGAGCACGTACACGGCGATCGGGATACCGAGGTTCCCCGCGTTCACGTACGAGGAGCAGAGCGCCCCGACCGTGGTGCGGCCCACGCCCCAGCCGCGTACGACACCCACCGCGACGAAGACCCCGGCCGTGGCCGCCGTGGAGAGCGCCGTCACCAGCAGACTCGGCGACAGGATCAGCGACAGATCGGCCTTCGACAGCATCGTGAAGAGCAGGGCCGGAGTGGCCACATGGAAGGCCAGCCTGGTCAGGACCTCCCGGCCGCCGTCGCCCAGATAGCCGCGCCGGCCGATGACGTAACCGACCGCGATGACGAGCGCGATGACCGCGAATCCGTTGAGTACCCCCTGCACGTACCCCACCCTCGGACGCGGAAGAACCGCAGGTCAACGTTGATCAGGATCAACGTGACCCAGCCCACGCCGCAGCCGGCGGCCGGTACCGATGAGTTCCGGTCCGCCGTCCGGTCTCGACTCTCGTGGCTGCCTTCTCCGCTCCTTCCGTCGTGGTCGTCGCCGGGCCGATCCGCCCCGCCGACGTGCCCGAGCTGTGCGACCGTGTCCGCGCCGCCCACCGGGGTGCCGGCGCGGACGGCGGCGACATCGTCTGCGACGTCTCGGGTGTCACCGCCACCGATGTCGACACCCTCGACGCGCTGGCCCGGATGCAGCTCGCCGCCCGGCGGGCCGGCGGACGGATCAGACTGCGCGACCCGTCCCCCCAACTCGCCCTGCTGCTACGGCTGACCGGGCTGGGGGAGGCCCTGGGCATCCAGCCGCTCGGGGACGCCGAAGAGCGGGAACCACCGCTTGGAGAGGTCCAGGAAGCAGTGGAAACCGGCGATCCGACCCTCTGAGATCTCCAGGACCTGGATGGCCCAGGGCACGAACCCGCCGCTGTCGGGGTCGGGCTTGTAGTGGGCGAACGCCGGTGTGCCGTTCGCCGACACCGGCAGCAGGCGGGAGCCCGCGCACTCGTGGCCCAGCGTGACCATGAAGCCCGTGATGTCGTCCGTGCCGCGCAGCCACAGGTCGAACGGCGGCATCGTCATGACCGCGTCCTCGGCGAGCAGCGCGGTGAGCGCCTTCATGTCATAGCCCTCGAAGGCCGCCACATAGCGCTCCAGGAGCTTCTGCTGTTCCTCGTCCAGCGGGTTCGCCGTCGCCGAGTCCGCCGGGGGTGCCTCCGCGAGCGTGGCGCGCGCCCGCTGCAGCGCGCTGTTCACCGACGCCACCGTCGTGTCGAGCAGCTCCGCGACCTCGCTCGCCCGCCACGCCAGGACCTCGCGCAGGATCAGCACCGCCCGCTGCTTCGACGGCAGTTGCTGCAGGGCCGCGACGAACGCGAGCCGCACCGACTCCCGCGCGACCGCCGCCTCCGCCGGGTCGTGGACGGTCGGCAGCACACGGGCGTCGGGCATCGGCTCCAGCCACACATTGTCCGGGCGGGGGGTGAGAGCGGCCTGGGCGAGCGGCGCCGCAGCCGTCAGGTCCATCGGCCTCGCCCGCTTGTTGCCCGCGTTCAGCGAGTCCAGGCAGACGTTCGTCGCGATGCGGTAGAGCCAGGAGCGGAGGCTGGAGCGGCCCTCGAACTTGTCGAAGCTGCGCCAGGCCCGGACCATCGTGTCCTGCACGGCGTCCTCCGCCTCGAACGCCGAGCCCAGCATCCGATAGCAGTACCCGGTCAGCTCGACCCGGTATTTCTCCAGGTCGTCGAGGCCGGCCCTCGTCGTGGTGTCACTCATCGTCCAACGCCCCCATCGCGGCTGTGACTGGCAGCACATCCCCAGCACTTCGCAAGCTACCGCAGCCCACTGACAACGGCCCCCGGACCGGCGAAAAGCGCAGGTCCGAGGGGAGTGATGAGGAGCCGGGGGGAGGGTCAGTGGGCCGAGACCGGCACCCCGCCGTGCCGCCGCGTCCGCGCCGCGTACGTGCCCCACACGGTCAGCGCGACGACACCGAACACGGCGACGAAGCCGAGCCCCACCGTGCCGTCCCAGCCCGCCGCGTGGAACGCCAGGGCGCCCACCGCCGAGCCGACGCTGGAGCCGATGTAGTACGCGGACTGGTAGAGCGCCGAGGCCTGCGCCCGGCCGTGCGTCGCGGTGTGGCTCACCGAGGACGACGCCGTGGCGTGCCCGGCGAAGAAGCCCGCCGTGATCAGCACCAGACCGACCAGCATGACCAGCAGGTGCGGTACCAGTTCGAGGACCAGGCCCGCCGCCGTGGTGCCCGCCGCCAGATAGAGCGTGCCGCGCCGCCCGAGCCGCGCGACCAGCCTCCCGGCCGCCGACGAGGAGACCGTGCCCACCAGGTACACGAGGAAGATCGAGCCGACGAGGCCCTGGGAGAGGGAGAACGGCGCCTCGGTGAGCCGGTAGCCGATGACCGTGTACGTCGCGCCGAACACCATCATGAACAGCGCGCCGATCACGTACAGGCGCCGCAGCAGCGGGTTGCCGAGATGGTCGCCGACCGTGCGCGCGAGGGCGCGCGGGTGCAGCGAGCCCGCCGTGAAGTGGCGCGGCGCGGGCAGCAGCGCGCGGAACGCGACCGCGCACGCGACCGCGATGACGCCGATGGTGCCCACGGCCACCCGCCAGCCCCACGCCTCGGCGAGCCAGCCGCCGATGATGCGGCCGCTCATGCCGCCGATGGAGTTGCCCGCCACGAACAGGCCGATCGCCGTGACCAGCGCCTTCGGCCGGACCTCCTCGGCCAGGTACGCCATCGCCGAGGCCGGCAGGCCCGCGAGCGCCGCGCCCTGCAGCACGCGCAGCGCGACCAGCACTTCGAGGGTCGGCGCGAACGGCACGAGGAGCCCCACCGCGACCGCCACGGCCAGCGACGCCGTCATCAGCGTGCGCCGCCCGAACCGCTCCGACAGCGCGCTCAGCGGCAGTACGCACACCGCGAGCGCGAAGGTCGCCCCGGAGACCGTCCAGCTCGCCGCGCTCGCGCTCGCGCCGTAGTCGGCGGAGACCAGGGGCAGCAGGGCCTGGGTGGAGTACAGCAGCGCGAAGGTCGCGACCCCGGCCAGGAAGAGGGCGAAGCTCATCCGGCGGTAGCCGGGCCCGCCCGGGGCCATGCGTGTGTCGCTGGGGGACGGAGGGTCGGCGACCGCGGGGGTGGCGGCCGCCCGGCTACTGGCAGGAGACATGTCACGAACGTAGAACCGTCCGACTCATGCGTCCAATGCACGGACACTCCATAATCGTTCCCATGGAGCATGAGCACAGTTCACGCGGGAGGGAATCGGCGCCGAGTGAGGTGGACGACATCGTCTCCCTGCTCGTGCCCCGGCTCTCCCACTTCGCCGCCGTGGCCCGCGCCGAGCACGTCACGCGCGCCGCGCACGAGACGCAGGTGCCCCAGTCGACCCTCTCGCGCGCGATGGCGCGGCTCGAACGGGACCTGGGCGTCGACCTGTTCGCCCGCCACGGCCGCACGGTGTCGCTGACCCCGGCGGGCCGCACGTTCCTCGCCGCCGTCGAGCGGGCCCTTGCCGAGGTGGAGAAGGCCGCCGAGTCCGTCCGCGCCGACGCCGACCCGGCCTCCGGCAAGGTCGCCTTCGGGTTTCTGCACACCATGGGCGTGGAGACCGTGCCCGGCCTGATCCGCGCCTTCCGCGCCGAGCATCCCCGGATCCGCTTCAGCCTCGTACAGAACTACGGCGAGGCGATGCTGGAGCGGCTGCGGGCGGGGGAGCTCGACCTGTGCCTGACCTCGCCGCTGCCCGACGCCCCCGACCTGGTCGCCCGCCGCCTCGACGAGCAGCGGCTCCGGCTCGTCGTGCCCGAGGACCACCGACTCGCCGCCCGCAAACGCGTCCGGCTCGCCGAGTGCGCCGACGAAACGTTCGTCACCCTCGAACCCGGCTACGGGCTGCGCCGCATCTTCGACGACCTCTGTACGGAGGCGGGGTTCAAGCCCCGCGTCGCGTTCGAGGGCGAGGAGGCCGAGACGCTGCGCGGCCTGGTCGCGGCGGGCCTCGGCGTCGCGCTGCTGCCGCCGCCGACCGTGCCCCGACCGGGGGTGGTGGAGCTGGCCGTCACCGGCGGGCGCGCGGTCCGCGAGATCGGGGTGGCCTGGCTGGACGGCCATCCGGACACTCCTCCGGTGGCCGCGTTCAAGGAGTTCCTGCTGTCGCGGCGGGGACGGCTGCTGCCGCAGGAGCCGGGCACACCGCCCGGCCCCGCCGCGCCCTGAGCTAGAGGCTCAGCGACCGGCCGAACCCCGCCGCCAGCGGCATCCGCAGCCCGATCGGCGGCGGCGCCGCGAGCGCGTCCTGCAACGGCCGGGAGAACGGGCGGCCGAAGAGCGTGCCGAGCGCGAAGTCCACGGCCAGCGCGGAGACTTCGGACCGGTGCTGGGCCATGGCGTGCCCGTCCGAGTGCACCTCGAAGCGGCACACGTCCCGGTTGGCCTTCTTCGCCCGCCCGGCGAGCCGGAACGACAGCTCCGGGTCGGTGCGCCGGTCGTCCGTGCCGTGCACGATCAGCACGCTGCGGCCCGCGAGCTGTTTCACCGGTTCGGGCGGTGCCGCGACATCGTCCTCGGGCAGCCAAGGGGCGAGCGCGAGCACGGAGTTGACGGCCTCGTGGCCGCCCGCGTGCAGCGCCGCGCGCCCGCCCATGTCCAGCCCCGCCAGACAGATAGGCACGTCGCCGTAGCGCCGCACCACCTCCTCGGCGGCCCATTCGGCGTCCCGCGCGAGCTCGGCCTGCGGCCCGTTCCACCCGCGGTAGCGGTAGTGCACGGCATGGGTGACCAGGCCTTGTTCGCGTCCCGCGCGCGTGAGCCTGCGCGCCAGCGGCCGCAGCAGCGGCGCCGCGAACGGCGAGGGTCTGCGGGTGGACGTCTCCTCGCCCGACGGCAGCAGCAGCACCACGCCGCCGACCGCCCCGGGCACCGGCCCCACCGCCTTGCCGAGCCTGGCCTCGCGGGCCGGCGTCGCTCGCTCCTGCATGACAGAACAGTGTCAGAAGCAACGATGTACGCCACCCGTCCGCAGGGTCACTGTTGGGTATCGGCGTCGGCGATCCGGCACGATCTACGCGCGTAGGAGTTAGAGTGCCGAAATGACGAGCCAGACACAGAACGTGCCCACCGCGGAACAGATCCGCCGCGCCCCCAAGGTGCTCCTCCACGACCACCTCGACGGGGGCCTGCGCCCCGGCACCGTCGTCGACCTGGCGCGCGAGCAGGGGTACGAGAGCCTGCCGGAGACCGACCCGGACAAGCTCGGTGCCTGGTTCCGCGAGGCGGCCGACTCCGGCTCCCTGGAGCGGTACCTGGAGACGTTCGCGCACACCTGCGCCGTCATGCAGACCAAGGAGGCGCTGTTCCGCGTCGCCGCCGAGTGCGCCGAGGACCTCGCCGAGGACGGCGTCGTCTACGCCGAGGTCCGGTACGCGCCCGAGCAGCACCTGGAGAAGGGCCTCACCCTCGAAGAGGTCGTCGAGGCGGTCAACGAGGGCTTCCGGGAGGGCGAGCGCCGCGCGAAGGAGAACGGCCACCGCATCCGCGTGGGCGCCCTGCTCACCGCGATGCGGCACGCGGCCCGCGCCCTGGAGATCGCCGAACTCGCCAACCGCTACCGGGACCTGGGCGTCGTCGGCTTCGACATCGCGGGCGCCGAGGCCGGCTTCCCGCCCACCCGCCACCTCGACGCGTTCGAGTACCTCAAGCGCGAGAACAACCACTTCACGATCCACGCCGGCGAGGCCTTCGGGCTGCCGTCGATCTGGCAGGCGCTCCAGTGGTGCGGCGCCGACCGCCTCGGCCACGGCGTGCGCATCATCGACGACATCAAGGTCGCCGACGACGGCACGGTCCAGCTCGGCCGCCTCGCGAGCTACGTGCGCGACAAGCGGATCCCCCTGGAGCTCTGCCCGACGTCCAACCTCCAGACGGGCGCGGCCGCCTCGTACGCCGGCCACCCCATCGGCCTGCTGCGCAAGCTGCACTTCAGGGCCACGGTGAACACGGACAACCGCCTGATGTCCGGCACGTCGATGAGCCGCGAGTTCGAGCACCTGATCGAGGCCTTCGGGTACACGCTCGACGACATGCAGTGGTTTTCCGTCAATGCGATGAAGTCAGCATTCATTCCTTTCGACGAACGACTCGCGATGATCAATGACGTCATCAAGCCCGGATATGCCGAGTTGAAGTCCGAGTGGCTCTTCCGACAGACCGCCTCGACCAGCGGTTCTGTCGCCGAATAGGCAATTTCGACCACCAGGGAAGCGGCCGCGGATTCCGACGCGCGGTCGCTTTCCGGTGTTTGCGGACGTGTCGATGGCGTGTTTACGGTCGTGGACCGCTCAAGCCCCGTCTACGACATACGTCATGAGGACGCATTCCACATGAAGCAGTCTGCTGTGAAGACCCTCGGTGTCGCCGCTCTCGGTGCCGCCTTCGCCGCCGCCGGTGCGGGTGCCGCGAACGCCGCCCCGGGTGTTCCCGACGCCACCGCGACGCTCGACTCCGTGACTCAGAACCTCCCCACTGAGTCGCTCACCAAGACGCTGCCCGGCGCCCCCGAGTCCCTGGCCGCGGGGCACAACGCCCTGGGCACCATCGCCACCGCCGCCCCCACCGTCGAGAAGGCCGCCCCGGCCCTTCTCCCCACCGGCGGTGCCGACCCGGTCTCGGGTCTCCTCGGCGGCCTCCCGGTCGGCGGCCTCGCCGGCGGTCTGCCGGGCCTGGGCGGCTGATCCCGCCCCGCGCACAGCACAGGGGCGCACCCGCGGTCTTCGCGGGTGCGCCCCTGTGGCGTACGTACGGTCACCAGGCCTGGCGGGCCTTGTTCTCGGAGGGGAACAGGATCCACAGCGCGATGTAGAGCAGGAACTGCGGCCCGGGCAGCAGGCACGAGACCAGGAAGATCACGCGCATCGTCGTCGCGGAGGTGCCGAAGCGCCGTGCCAGCGCTGCGCACACTCCGCCGATCATCCGTCCTTCGGTGGGGCGGGCAAGGGCGGTCATGAGGGGCTCCTTCGCGATCCGTGGCCGGTGCTGTCGTGTGGTGCTGTCGTGTGCTGCTGTCAGGGGGTGCTTCCTGTTGTCCTGACACCATCGACACTACGGTCACGAAGCGGTCAAAACGTCAGCTCACGGGGCGATACCGACCCTGGTAATCGTCGGGGTCCGACCCTGAGCCGGCTCCTCCACAAGGAGGGGCGCCCCCTCGGACCTGTGGCGGATCCGGGCCCTGACGGCCGGCACCACGGCGAGATGGGCCACGGCGACCCCCACGGTGTTCAGCAGCACCGAGTCGATGTCCACGACCTGGCCGGGCACACCGGTCTGCAGCAGTTCGATGCCGAGCGAGATCAGCGCGCCCGTCGCGACCGTACGCACCAGCGAACCCCACACCGACACCTGGGTCCGTCCGCCCACGAGCGGCAGCAGGACGCCGAGCGGCGCGAGCAGGACGAGCCCCTCGCCGATGCGCTTCGCCCCCTCGCGCCAGCCCAGCGCCAGATCGGCCCGGATACCGGCCAGCGGATGCAGGTTCGCCGCGCTGACCCACGGCACGTCCAGGGGGCGCAGCGTGATCCATGCGACGAGGAAGAGATGCGCGGCGAGGAGAGCGAAGCCTGCCGTACGGAAGCGGACGGCGGCCGTGTGGCCGCCTGAGCGATGGCGCTGCACGCTCCCCAAGACGCCGGGTGCGGGACGAACGGTTCCGGGTGGGTCGGGGCGGGCGGCGATGACGTGGGTCACGTGCCGTTGTCCGGCTGCGGCCCGGTGGGAGGCGCGGACTATCCGACCGTCCGCGCCGGAGCCGGAATCGTGCCGGGCCGGGCCTTCACGGCGTCCGTGCACTCGTAGTCCCGCAACGGATCATCGGCGGGGCCCCCGAGCACCACGTGATCCCCGTCCTCGGTCGTCATCTTGCTGTTCGCGAACGTACAGACGATCTGGGCGAGCGCGTACGGGGAGAGATCGTCCGGCGGGGTGCTCAGCCGCAGCGCGTTCGACGGATCGCCCGCGGCGGGACCCGAGACCCGCAGGCGCGTGCCCACGTCCGTGGAGAACCCGGCCTGGGCCTCGTCCGACGACGGCCGCCGGGCCAGCTGGGCCAGCAGCTGCTGGGCGACGACGGCGCGCTCGGAGGACTGGCCGCGCTTCAGCGTGACCGTACGGTCGACCGTCACGAGCTGCGACGTGCACACGAGGTAGATCTGCACGGCGAACTGGCCGCCCACGGGCGGCTGCGTCGGCGCCGCACTGGTGCGCGGCAGGGCGCAGCCCACGCGCGTGGGCGCGGCGCCGAACTCGGTGGGGACCTCGGTCGGCCGGATCCCGCACCCGGCGAGCAGCATCGCCGACAGCCCCAGCAGGGCCGACAGCCTGGTGCGCGGCCTCATGTGGCGGCACCGCCTTCCTGGGAGCCCCCGGTCTTCCCGGGGTCGCCGGAACCGCCGGAGTCGTCGGTGTCGTCGGTGTCGTCGGTGTCATCGGCGTCGTCATGAGTGTCGCGCGGCAGCCGCAGCGTGAACACCGCTCCGGCGTCGGGGGAGTTCGCCGCGGTGATCTCCCCGCCGTGGATGTGCGCGTTCTCCAGGGCGATGGACAGCCCGAGCCCGCTGCCCTCCGAACGCGGCCGCGACGCGCTGGCCTTGTAGAACCGGTCGAAGACGTGCGGCAGTACGTCCTCGGGGATGCCGGGCCCGTGGTCGGTCACGGCGATGAGCAGATCGCCGCCCTCCTGACTGTCGATCCGCACTGATACCCGTACCGGCGAACCGCCGTGCTTGAGCGCGTTGCCGATCAGATTGGCGAGGATCACGTCGAGGCGGCGCGGGTCGACGCGGGCCATGATGCCGCGCTCCGCGTCGAGTTCGACGGCGTCCAGCCAGGCGCGGGCGTCGATGCAGGCGGTGATCTGGTCGGCGATGTCCACGTGGTCGAGGACGAGCCGGGCGGTGCCCGCGTCAAAGCGGGTGACCTCCATCAGGTTCTCCACGAGGTCGCCGAGCCGCCGGGTCTCGCTCACCACGAGCCGCACCGCGGGCTCGATCATGGGATCCACCGAGCCGGTCTCGGCGTCCAGCTCCTCCTCGAGCACCTCGGTCACCGCGGTGATCGCGGTCAGCGGGGTCCGCAGCTCGTGCGACATGTCGGCGACGAACCGGCGCGAGGACTCCTCCCGGGCGCGCATGTCGGCGACCTGCTTCTCCAGGTTCTCCGCCGTCTTGTTGAACGTCCGCGACAGCTCGGCCAGTTCGTCGGTGCCGGACACCCGCAGCCGGGTGTCCAGCTTGCCCTCGCCCAGCCGGCGCGCCGCGACCCCCAGCCGGTGCACGGGCTTGAGCACGGTCGTCGCCGCGGCCTGCGCGAGCAGCGCCGAGCCGATCAGCGCGAGCCCGGTGGCGATCCCCAGCGACCAGGCCAGCGAGCTGAGGTCCTTCGCCTCGGGTTCGAGCGACTTCAGCATGTAACCGGTCGGCCCGCCGTTCACCTTCGCGCCGCCCACCAGGTACGGGTCGGAGCCCTGCCTGGTGCGCTGCCAGTACAGGTGGTACGCGTTCTTGTTGCCGGCGGTGACCTCCTGCTTGCGGTTCACCGCGCCCTGCAGCGAGTCCGGTACGTCGGCCAGCGTGAAGGCGTCGAGATCCGAGTTGCCGACCACCTGCCGGCCGTTCTCGTCCGTGCCGATGAGCAGCACGCTGAAGTGCTGGCTGCTGTCGGCCATCAGGTTCGCCGCGTGCTGCAACTCGCCCTGCGTGGGGTGTTCGGGCAGCACGGCCGCCCGGTTCTGCATCTCCTGCTGGAAGTCGCTCAGCGCGGCGTCCTGGGTGCGGGTGAGCACCGCCTCGCGGTTGAGCCAGTACGCGATGCCCGAGGCGGACACCGCGGCGGTCAGGGCCACCAGGGCGAACACGACCACGAGACGCAGCCGCAGACTGGTGAAGCGCAGCCCGGCGAGTATCGCCTTCTTCGCCGCGGCGAACGCGCGGAGCCTGCCGTGCTCCGGCTGGTCGTGCGGCTCGGTCACTGAGGCGAGTCCAGCCGGTAGCCCACGCCGCGCACGGTCCGGATCAGGGTCGGCGACGACGGCACGTCCTCCACCTTGGCGCGCAGGCGCTGCACACAGGCGTCGACGAGCCGCGAGTCACCGAGATAGTCGTGCTCCCACACCAGGCGCAGCAACTGCTGCCGGGACAGCGCCTGTCCGGGTCGCCGGCTCAGTTCGAGCAGCAACCGCAGCTCGGTGGGTGTGAGTTGAAGGTCCTCGCCGTTCTTGGTGACCGTCATCGCGGACCGGTCGATGACCAGCGAGCCGAACGACGCCGCGTCATTGGCCTCCCGCTCGCCGCGGCGCAGCACCGCGCGGATCCGGGCGTCGAGGACCCGGCCCTGCACCGGCTTCACCACGTAGTCGTCGGCGCCGGACTCCAGCCCCACCACCACGTCGATGTCGTCGCTGCGCGCCGTGAGCAGGATGATCGGCAACTGGTCGGTGCGCCGGATGCGGCGGCACACCTCGAATCCGTCGATGCCCGGCAGCATCACATCGAGCACGATCAGATCCGGCCGCTGCTCGCGCAGCAGCTTCAGACCGTCCTCGCCGGTGGCAGCGGTGGCCACCCGATGACCCTGGCGGGTAAGGGAAAGCTCCAGGGCCGTACGGATGGCGTCGTCGTCCTCGATCAGCAACAGGGAAGGCACAAGCGCCATTCTGGCCCATGACTGGCCCTTAGTTCGACCGCCGGAGCCGTCCCACACCCGACCCGCACAGCCGGAA
This sequence comes from Streptomyces sp. HUAS MG91, assembly GCF_040529335.1. GTDB lineage: Bacteria > Actinomycetota > Actinomycetes > Streptomycetales > Streptomycetaceae > Streptomyces > Streptomyces tabacisoli. Next base: position 5,275,272 of record NZ_CP159534.1, read on the forward strand.
TCCCTGTGACAGGTCTGTGACAGTCGGCGGACACCGTCATGAAGTCGCCCGGGCAGGATTTTGGACATCGCAAGGAACCACCGCGATGAGGCAAGCGAAAGACCGCAGGAAGAACCGGACTCCACGACGGGGGGCGCGAGATGAACACGCTGCACAGCACCAGCTCAAGCGCAGTTGTCACGCGCCTGCACGACGTGACGGTCCGGGCCGACCGGCACGAGAAGTCCGGTGTCGTGAGCGGGCGGGGGTGCGCTCGCGGCACCGGGCGTCAGCACACGTCGTACATGACGGTGCTCGACGGGTACGAGGCGGTGGCTGACGGGGGTCACGGGGGTGGCCACGGGGGAGCCGCGTACAGGGAGGACTCGGGGGAGCAGCGTCGTCCCTCCTTGTCGGAGGCCGAGTTCACGGCCTACGTCCAGGAGCGCCGCGCCTCCTTGTACGCAACCGCCTACCACCTGACCGGTGACCGCTTCGAGGCGGAGGACCTTCTCCAGAGCGCCCTCTTCTCGACGTACCGGGCCTGGGACCGGATCAGCGACAAGGCGGCGGTCGGGGGCTACCTCCGCCGCACCATGACGAACCTGCACATCAGCGCGTGGCGCCGACGCAAGCTGAACGAGTACCCGACCGAGGAGCTGCCGGAGACGGCCGGCGACACGGACGCGATGCGCGGCACCGAGCTGCGCGCCGTGCTCTGGCAGGCGCTGGCCCGCCTGCCCGAACTGCAGCGCACGATGCTCGTGCTCCGCTATTACGAGGGCCGTACGGACCCCGAGATCGCGGAGATCCTCGACATCAGCGTCGGCACGGTGAAGTCCAGCATCTGGCGGTCGCTGCGGCGGCTGCGCGAGGACGAGGTGCTCAGCTTCGGCCGTGACCAGGAAGAGTCCTTCGGCGAGCTGGTGGCCTGAGGCTGGGGGGAAACGGGGGTCCTGTTCGGGGGAGCAGGGCGATACGGGGACGGTAGCGGGACCGGAGGGCCGGGGGGTCTTCCCGGTCCCGCTTCTTTTTATGGGCGCGTTGTCGGCTGCGGCTCACGTCGTGGCCGGTCGCGCAGTTCCCCGCGCCCCTGAGATGCGCACTTCGTGCGGCATCTCATCGAGAGAGGCGCGGCGGAGCCGCAGCCTCAGGGGCGCGGGGAACTGCGCGAGAAGCCCCACCGGGCGGTCAGCTGGGGACGGTGGAGCGGTCGGTCGCGGCGGTGGCCAGACGGTCCAGCGCCGCAGCCTTGTCGCAGGCGTGCGCGCCCAGGGCCACCTGGCGCTCCACGATGGCGCGTTCGGCGCGCATCAGACGCCAGCCGCGCCGCAGCAGGAACGGCACCGACTTGCGCCCCTCGCGCAGATCACGGAGCAACCGGCGACGGAACGTCGTCGAAGGGCGCCCGCGCAGACACAGCGCGTCGCCCAGCACCCCGAGCTCCCGGCACCGCGCCACGATGTCGGCCGCGAAGATCCCCTCGGCGATGAACAGGGGAGCGCGCCCGATGTCGAGCGTCGTCTCACCCACCCGCGAGCTGGTCGCGATGTCGTACACGGGCACCCCGGTACGCCCCTTCTCGCACAGCGACACGATCGCGGCGACCGCCACCTCGGCGTCCCAGGAGTCGGTGGAGTCCCAGTCGATGTCCGAGGTGCCCGGCACCAGCGGCAGCGTGGGATCGTCCGCCTCCTTGTAGAAGTCGTCGAGGCAGAGCACGGGAAGCCCCGAGCGTGCCGCGAACGACGACTTGCCGGAGCCGGAGGGGCCGGACAGCAGGACGACCCGGGTCGGTATCGGAGGATGCGTGCTCACGAGAGAACAGTGTGCGCCATCCGGGCCCCGGCGCCGACCCCGCGTCGTGTTCCTGTGGCGGGCGCCACGTCAACTACGCTACGTGGTTCTGCGGTTACCCGTGCCGCATGTCGAACTCCGAAAGGTCCAGGCGGAATCACATGGCCCGACACGCACAGCCCACGCCCTCCACCCGTACCCGCCGCTCGCTCCTGAACGCCGGCCTCGTCGTGGGTGCCGCAGGCGCGGCCCTCGTCGCGGGCGGTGGCGCCGCCGGTGCCGCGGTGCCTCAGCAGGCCGCCGACGGCTCCGACGTCGCGGCCGCGACCCAGGCCGTCACGCAGGCGCTGCACGGGTCGACGGCCAGCGGCCTCGGCACGCTGAAGACGCTCCAGCTCGACCCGCTGGCCGGTACCGGCGTCGACCCGCTGGACAACGGGGTCGGCACCCAGATCGCCGACTTCAAGCCGATCGGCTCGTCCGGCCTGACGGAGCCGCTGACCAGCGGCGGGTCGCTGGAGGACCTGCCGCTGGTGGGCCCGGCGACGCACCTGCTGCCCAACTGACGCCGAGGGCCCGCGGGAACGCGTCCCGCGGGCCGGCTCGTCTAGGGCGTGTGTCGGAAGTCCTGCCTGCCCCGCGGCGCCTGGCACGCACGCTCGCGGCGTTGCCGAAACGCCCGCATAGCTCCGCTATGAGGGCGCTCCGGCGCCTTGCGATCGCACGCACCAGACACCGCGGGGCCCGCCCTCCGGGCGGACGACAGGACTTCCGACACACGCCCTAGTACGCGGAGCCGGACGCGCCCAGCGAACCCGTCGGGTGCCAGACCGTCTTCGTCTCCAGGAACGTCGTCAGGCGGTCCGTGCCCGGGTCCGCCGTGAAGTCCTCCACAGGCTGTGGACGGCGTACGCGCTTCAGGTTGTCCGCCGCCGCGATCTCCAGTTCCTTGGCGAGGGCCGTGTCGGCACCGGTCAGGTCGATGCCGTTCACGTCCTGGTGGGCGGCGAGCGAGGGGGCGATCTCCGCCGCGCGGCCGGACAGGATGTTGACGACGCCGCCCGGCACGTCCGAGGTGGCCAGCACCTCGCCGAGGGAGAGGGCCGGGAGCGGGGACTTCTCGGAGGCGATCACGACGACCGTGCTGCCCGTCGCGACGACCGGCGCGATCACCGAGACCAGGCCCAGGAAGGACGACTCCTGCGGCGCGACGACCGCGACGACACCGGTCGGCTCGGGCGTCGAGAGGTTGAAGAACGGGCCCGCGACCGGGTTGGCCCCGCCCACGACCTGGCCGATCTTGTCGGTCCAGCCCGCGTACCAGACCCAGCGGTCGATCGCCGCGTCGACGACCGCCGCCGCCTTCGACTTGGACAGCCCCTCGGCCTCGGCGACCTCGCGCACGAACTGCTCGCGGCGGCCCTCCAGCATCTCGGCGACGCGGTAGAGCACCTGCCCGCGGTTGTACGCGGTCGCGCCCGACCAGCCGCCGAACGCCTTGCGCGCGGCGACGACCGCGTCCCGGCCGTCCTTGCGGGACGACTGCGGCGCGTTGGCGAGCCAGTTGCCCTTACCGTCCTGCACTTCGTACACCCGGCCGCTCTCGGAACGCGGGAACTTCCCGCCCACGTACAGCTTGTAGGTCTTGAGGACACTCAAACGGTCAGACACTGAGGTACGCCTCCAGGCCGTGACGGCCGCCCTCGCGGCCGAAGCCGGACTCCTTGTAGCCGCCGAACGGCGAGGTCGGGTCGAACTTGTTGAACGTGTTGGCCCAGACGACCCCGGCCCGCAGCCTGTTGGCCACGGCGAGGATGCGGGAGCCCTTCTCGGTCCAGATGCCGGCCGAGAGCCCGTACTGCGTGTTGTTCGCCTTGGCGACGGCCTCCTCCGGCGTGCGGAAGGTGAGGACCGACAGGACCGGGCCGAAGATCTCGTCGCGGGCGATGGTGTGCGCCTGCGTGACGTTCGTGAACAGCGTCGGCGCGAACCAGTAGCCGGAGGAGGGGAGTTCGCAGGGCGCACTCCAGCGCTCGGCGCCCTCGGCCTCGCCCGTCTCGGTGAGCGCGGTGATCCGGTCCAGCTGCTCCGCGGAGTTGATCGCGCCGATGTCGGTGTTCTTGTCCAGCGGGTCGCCGAGGCGGAGCGTGGACAGGCGCCGCTTCAGGCTGTCCAGCAGCTCGTCCTGGATCGACTCCTGGACCAGCAGGCGCGAGCCCGCGCAGCAGACCTGGCCCTGGTTGAAGAAGATCCCGGTGACGATCCCCTCCACCGCCTGGTCGATCGGGGCGTCGTCGAAGACAATGTTCGCGCCCTTGCCGCCCAGCTCCAGCGTCAGCTTCTTGTCCGTACCGGCGAGGGTACGGGCGATCTCCTTGCCGACGGCCGTGGAACCGGTGAACGCCACCTTGTTCACGTCCGGGTGGGCGACCAGCGCCGCGCCCGCGTCCCCGTACCCGGGAAGGATGTTGACGACGCCCTTGGGCAGGCCCGCCTGGCGGCAGATGTCCGCGAAGAACAGCGCGGACAGCGGGGTCGTCTCGGCGGGCTTGAGGACCACCGTGTTGCCGGTCGCGAGCGCCGGGGCGATCTTCCAGGCGAGCATCAGCAGCGGGAAGTTCCACGGGATGACCTGGCCCGCGACGCCGAGCGCCTTCGGATCCGGGCCGAAGCCCGCGTGGTCGAGCTTGTCGGCCCAGCCCGCGTAGTAGAAGAAGTGCGCCGCCACGAGGGGGAGGTCGGCGTCCCGCGTCTCCTTGATGGGCTTGCCGTTGTCCAGCGTCTCCAGGACCGCCAGCTCGCGGCTGCGCTCCTGGATGATGCGGGCGATGCGGAAGAGGTACTTGCCGCGCTCCGCGCCGGGCAGCGCCGACCACTTCTCGAACGCCTTGCGGGCCGCCTTCACCGCCCGGTCCACGTCGGCCTCACCGGCCTGCGCGACCTCGGAGAGCACCTCCTCGGTGGACGGCGAGACGGACTTGAAGACCTTGCCCTCGGCGGCGTCGGTGAACTCGCCGTCGATGAACAGCCCGTAGGACGGGGCGATGTCGACGACCGAGCGCGACTCGGGGGCGGGGGCGTACTCGAATGCGTGGGCCATTGCCGTTTTCTCTGCCATGGGGGATCAGTCCACCGTCACGTAGTCGGGACCGGAGTAGCGGCCGGTGGCCAGCTTCTGGCGCTGCATCAGCAGATCGTTCAGCAGGCTGGAGGCGCCGAACCGGAACCAGTGGTTGTCGAGCCAGTCCGCGCCCGCCGTCTCGTTCACGATCACGAGGAACTTGACGGCGTCCTTCGAGGTGCGGATGCCGCCGGCGGGCTTCACGCCGACCTGGATGCCGGTCGCGGCGCGGAAGTCGCGGACCGCCTCCAGCATGAGCAGGGTGTTCGCCGGGGTGGCGTTGACCCCCACCTTGCCGGTCGAGGTCTTGATGAAGTCGGCGCCTGCCAGCATGCCGATCCAGCTCGCGCGGCGGATGTTGTCGTACGTCGACAGCTCGCCGGTCTCGAAGATGACCTTGAGCCGGGCGGCCCCGGAGGCCTCCTTCACGGCGCGGATCTCCTCGTAGACCTTCATGAACTTCCCGGCGAGGAACGCGCCGCGGTCGATGACCATGTCGATCTCGTCGGCGCCGGCCTCGACGGCCTCCCGGACGTCGGCGAGCTTCACGTCGAGCGCGGCGCGGCCGGCCGGGAAGGCGGTGGCGACCGAGGCCACCTTCACCTCGGTGCCGGCGACGGCGGCCTTCGCGGTGGCGACCATGTCCGGGTAGACGCAGACCGCCGCCGTGCGGGGCGTCGTCCGGTCGGTCGGGTCGGGGTTGACCGCCTTCGCGCCGAGGGCCCGGACCTTGCCCGGGGTGTCGGCGCCCTCCAGGGTCGTCAGGTCGATCATCGAGATCGCCAGGTCGATGGCGTACGCCTTCGCCGTGGTCTTGATGGAACGGGTCCCGAGCCCGGCGGCCCTCGCCTCCAGGCCCACCGCGTCGACACCGGGCAGCCCCTGGAGGAAGCGGCGCAGGGTGGCCTCGGAGGCGGTGGCGTCGGCCAAGGCGTGTTCTTTTGCGGGTGCAGTGGACATGGTCACGAGGGGAGCATATCTACGCGCGTAGCGGCTGTACAGGGGCGCGGGCCCACCGCGGCTCCGGGAACGGGGAGGCTGCGCGCAGCGCATGCCTCAGGGGCGCGGGGAACTGCGCGAGAAGCGGCCACCGGCCCGCGGCCGACGTACTACCCAGGGGCGCGGGGAACTGCGCGAGAAGCGGTCACTGGCGCGCACCCGGCAACGAACCCGGCCCCGCCGGAGCGCCCGGCGAACAAGGGCCCGGTCGAGCCCAGCGCAGCGTCAGGCACAATCGACGCCATGACGAGTGAACCCGGGCCCACCCACGACCGCGTATACAGGTCACCCGCCGGCATCGCGGGCGGCTGCCTGCTGCTGGCCCTCGGCGCCTGGCTCGGCATCGACGCGGTGATCGGCGGCGACGGCCGCACCCCGTGGCTGGCACTCGCGGGCCTGCTCCTCGCGGTGCCCCTCGTCGTCGCGTTCACCCTCCGCCCGGCGGTCTACGCGGGCGAGGACCGGCTGCGCATCCGCAACCCGTTCCGCAACATCACCCTGCCCTGGGCGGCCGTCTCCGGCTTCCGCTCCGGGTACTCCAACGAGGTCCTCGACCGGGCCGGTACCAAGTACCAGCTGTGGTCCGTCCCGGTCTCGCTGCGCGCCCGCAAGAAGGCCCAGCGCAACCTGGCCCGCGCCGCCGCCGCGGACGACCCGGGACGCCCCTCGATCATCGGCACGGGCAGCATCCAGACCCGTTCGACCCGTGCCGCCACCGACCAGGTCATGGACGAGCTGCGCGACCTGAGCGAGGCCCGCGGGGCGGAGCCCACGGCGCAGGGCGAGCCGGCGGTCCGCTGGGCCTACGAGATCATCGCGCCGGCCGTGGCCGGCGCCGTACTCCTCGTCGTGCTCCTCGCGATCGGCTGAGTCACGGCGCGCTGGGCCACACCAGCGCCATGTACGCCCCGCAGTACGCGGCCCCGAGCACCGCCCCCGTCACCCCCAGCACCCGCACCCGCCACGACACCGTCCTGGCCAGCGCCAGCGCGAGCGGCAGCAGCAGCGGGAAGCCGGGCAGCAGGAAGCGGGCCCGGGGGAAGTAGACGCCGCCGCTGCCCAGCACGATCACCAGCAGGACCCCGGTGAAGGCAAGCAGCGGCAGCGGCTGCCGGTCCGCGAGCGACAGCAGCCAGAGCACCGCCGCCGCCACCAGGGTCAGCGAGACCAGCACCAGGAACAGCTCGGGCGTCGAGTCGTAGGCCAGGAACTCGCGCATCCGGCGCAGCGTCTCCACGCCGCCGTCCAACTGGTTGTGCCACAGCCGCTGGACGGCGAAGTACCCGTCCCAGCGGCCGAGCCGCAGCCCCACCCAGCCGACGTACGCGCACCAGCCCAGCGGCGCGAGCAGCCCGCCGGCCAGCACCCGCCAGGACAGGTGGCGGCGCAGCGTCAGCAGCGCCGAGAGGGAGACCGCCGCGGCGATCGCGATGCCGGTCGGACGGGTCAGCCCGGCCAGCGCGGACAGCGTGCCCGCCCACAGCCAGCGGCCGGTGAGCACCGCGTACAGCGACCAGGCGACGAACGCCGTGAACAGCGATTCGGTGTAGCCCATCCACTGCACCAGACCGACCGGCAGGCACGCCCAGAGGAAGGCGAGAGTCACCCCGACGCGGCTGCCGTACAGGCGGTCGCCGACCGCGAAGATCCCCCACGCGGCGGCGAACGAGCTGAGCACCGCCAGCACCAGGCCGACACTGGCGCGCGAGCCCGGGGTCACCGTGGCCACCGCCTTGACCAGGCCCGGGTAGAGCGGGAAGAACGCCAGGTTGTTGGCGTTGTAGGCGGTGCCGAGCGCGTGGGCGTACCCGTGGTCGGCGATGCCCAGGTACCACTTGGAGTCCCAGTCGCGGGCCAGCGTGGGCCAGATGCCGTGGCCCTCCTTGTGCGCCCACACACCGAGGACGAGCAGCGAGAACAGGCGTACGGCCGCGTACGCGGACAGGGCGGGGAGCGCGCGGCGCAGGGAGCGTGCGGCGCGGGCCCGGAGTCGGGTGATCGCCGCGGGGGCGGGGCGGCTCCTTCTGGCGTGCGGGAGGAGAGGGGCCTCGGGGGCGGCGGTCGGGGGCACTCGGTCGGCTCCTGGGGAACGGGGACATGGGCCGGGGGCAACGTTCCCGTCGCCCCCGGCCCATGCGTGCCTGCTCCGCAGGAACCACCCGTCCGAGGTATCCGCACGCCCCAATCAAGCCCCTCCGGCGATTGAGGAGCGGGGTCCGGGGCGGAGCCCCGCGGCCCGCGCTAGATCCCCGCCGCGCGGGAAAGGTCCCGCTTGATCTCCGCGAGGAGTTCGGTCCCCTTGACCCGGGCGGCGTCCAGCGCGTCCCGGTCCGCCACGGGGACCACGACCTCCAGGTAGCACTTCAGCTTCGGCTCGGTGCCGGACGGGCGGACGATGACCCGCGCCCCGTCGAGCGTGTACCGCAGCCCGTCGGTGGGCGGCAGCCCCCCGGCGCCCCGGGACAGGTCCTCGGCCGACGTCACCGCGAGCCCGGCCAGCACCGCCGGAGGCGCCTCGCGCAGGCGGCGCATGGCGTCGGCGATGACGGACAGGTCCTCGACCCGCACGCTCAGCTGGTCCGTGGCGTGCAGCCCGTGGGCGAGCGCCAGGTCGTCCAGCGCGTCGAGCAGCGTACGGCCCTGCTCCTTCAGCTCACTGGCCAGCTCGGTGACGAGCAGCGCCGCCGTGATGCCGTCCTTGTCGCGCACGCCCTCGGGGTCGACGCAGTAGCCCAGCGCCTCCTCGTAGCCGTAGCGCAGGCCCTCCACGCGGGCGATCCACTTGAAGCCGGTCAGCGTCTCCGCGTAGGGCAGCGAGGCCGCCTCGGCGATCCGGCCCAGCAGCGACGACGACACGATCGACTCGGCGAGAACGCCGGTGGCGCCCCGGCGCACCAGGTGGGCGGCGAGCAGCGCGCCGACCTCGTCGCCGCGCAGCATCCGCCACGCGTCGGCGTCGCGGACGGCGACGGCGCAGCGGTCCGCGTCCGGGTCGTTGGCGATGATCAGGTCCGGCGCCTCGGCCAGCGAGGAGGCCGTCGCGAAGGACAGGTCCATCGCGCCCGGCTCCTCCGGGTTCGGGAACGCCACCGTCGGGAAGTCCGGGTCCGGCTCGGCCTGCTCGGGCACGAGCACCGGCTCGGGGAACCCGGCGCGGGCGAACGCGGCCAGCAGGGTCTCCTTGCCGACGCCGTGCATCGCCGTGTAGACGGCGCGGGCGGTGCGCGGCGACCCGGGGGCCAGGACCGCGTCCGTACGCGCCAGATAGGCCTCCAGGACGCTCTCGTCCAGCGTCTCCCAGCCCGACTCGGGCCGCGCCACGTCGTCCAGCGACTTGACCGCGGCGATCTCGCCGGCGATCTCCGCGTCGGCGGGCGGCACGATCTGCGAGCCGTCGCCGAGGTAGACCTTGTAGCCGTTGTCCCGCGGCGGGTTGTGCGAGGCCGTCACCTCGACGCCCGCCACCGCGCCCAGGTGCCGGATCGCGAAGGCGAGTACGGGCGTGGGGAGCGGCCGGGGCAGCACCGCGGCGCGCAGCCCGGCGCCCACCATCACGGCCGCCGTGTCGCGGGCGAAGTCCGCCGACTTGTGGCGCGCGTCGTACCCGACGACGACCAGGCCGTCGCCCTGCCCCTTGCCCTTCAGGTACGCGGCGAGCCCGGCCGCCGCGCGCACGACCACCGCGCGGTTCATCCGCATCGGCCCCGCGCCCAGCTCTCCGCGGAGGCCCGCGGTGCCGAACTGGAGGGTGCCCGAGAAGCGGTCCGCCAGTTCCGTCAGGTCCCCGGCGGCGATGATCCCGGCGAGTTCGTCGCGGGTCTCGGGGTCCGGGTCCTCCGCGAGCCAGGCCTTCGCCCGGTCGAGCAGTGCGCTGCCTTCAACGGTCACGGTGAGTTCCTTCGGACGACTGGTTCGGGCGGACATGGGGGTGAGCTCAGATCTTGGCGAGGACCTGGGTCAGCAGCTCGCCCATGCGGACGGCGGAGTCACGGCCGGCCTGGAGGACTTCCTCGTGGTTCAGCGGCTCGCCGGACAGGCCCGCCGCCAGGTTCGTCACCAGGGAGATGCCGAGCACCTCGGCGCCCGCCTCACGGGCCGCAATGGCCTCCAGGGTGGTGGACATGCCGACGAGGTCGGCGCCGAGGATGCCGGCCATCCGGACCTCGGCCGGGGTCTCGTAGTGCGGGCCGGGGAACTGGGCGTACACGCCCTCCTCCAGCGACGGGTCGATCTCCTGGCACAGCTGGCGCAGGCGCGGCGAGTACAGATCGGTGAGGTCGACGAATTTGGCGCCGACGATCGGCGACGTCGCCGTCAGGTTGATGTGGTCCGAGATGAGGACCGGCTGACCCGGCCGCATGCCCTCGCGCAGGCCGCCGCAGCCGTTGGTCAGCACGATGGTCTTGCAGCCCGCGGCGGCCGCGGTGCGCACGCCGTGCGCGACGGAGGCGACGCCCCGGCCCTCGTAGTAGTGGGTGCGGCCCAGGAAGACCAGGGCGCGCTTCTGGCCCACCTGGTACGAGCGGACCGTGCCGCCGTGGCCCGCCACCGCCGCGCCGGTGAAGCCGGGCAGCTCGGTGAAGGGGAACTCGGCGTCCGGCGCGCCCAGCGCCTCGGCGGCGGGCGCCCAGCCGGAGCCCATCACGAGGGCGACGTCGTGGGTCTCGGCACCGGTGAGCTCGCGCAGGCGCGCGGCGGCGGCGTCGGCGGCGGCGTACGGGTCGCCCTGGATGTTGTGGTCCGGAGTAACAGATGCGTTCACGCGTTTGAGAGTAGCCGGTCACGTCCTACGCGCGTAGATGCTGATGGTCACGGGAATGCGATCGTTGTCTTGTCGTTTCCGACGAGAACGCTCCGCTGGGGTGCGGGATCCGTTGTGCGCGGCGTTGTCGGGGCTGGTCGGGGAGTTCTTCGTCCGCGGCCCGGTGGGGCTTCTCGCGCAGTTCCCCGCGCCCCTGAGATGCGCACTTCGTGCGCCATCTCATCAAGAGAGGCGCGCCGGAGCCGCAGCCTCAGGGGGAGGCTGCGCGTCAGCGCATGCCTCAGGGGCGCGGGGAACTGCGCGACCAGGCCGCGGCGGCCGTCAGCAGGGGCGTTTGCGCAGTTCCATGACGTAGTCGTGGGGGGCGCCGGACGATTCGGCGGCGTCGGCGATCTCGCCGAGATAGCGGGCGGAGGGCAGACCGCCCTCGTACCCGTTCAGTACGTACAGCCAGGCGGGCTCCTCACCCTCCAGGGTGTCGACGCGTACCCGCATGCGCCGGTATATGTCGAGGCCGACACCCTCCCAGCGGTCCATGGAGTCCTCGTCCATCGGGGCGATGTCGTACAGCGCGACGAAGACCTGCGAGCGCGGTGCCTCCACGATGGTGGCCAGCGAGCCCTCCCAGCCCATCTGCTCACCCCCGAACGTCAGCCGCCAACCGTTGAGCCAGCCGGTCGAGCGCAGCGGCGAGTGGGGGGCGCGGCGGCTCATCAGCCGCGCGTCGAGGTTGCCGGCGTACGCGGCGTAGAGCGACATGGGTCCGAGGGTACGACAGGGACGGCCGGGACCCCGGGTGAAGTCCGTACCAGGCAGGATCCGCGCCACGCACCCCGGCAGGACGCGCCATTGTTGCGTGCGGGACAATGGGGCATGTGACTCGGATCGTGATCATCGGTGGCGGACCTGGCGGATACGAGGCGGCACTGGTGGCCGCCCAGCTCGGCGCGGAGGTGACCGTCGTCGACTGCGACGGTCTGGGCGGTGCGTCGGTGCTCACCGACTGCGTGCCGTCGAAGACCCTGATCGCCACGGCCGAGGTGATGACCACCTTCGACTCTTCGTACGAGGAGTTGGGCATCATCGTCGAGGACGACACCCCGGACCCGGACTCCCCGGCCCGTGTCGTCGGCGTCGACCTCGGCAAGGTCAACCGCCGTGTGAAGCGCCTCGCGCTCGCCCAGTCCCACGACATCACCGCGTCCGTCACGCGTGCGGGCGCGCGCGTGCTGCGCGGCCGGGGCCGGCTCGACGGCCAGCAGGACCTCGACGGCTCCCGCAAGGTGATCGTCACCGCCGCCGACGGCACCGAGGAGACCCTCACCGCCGACGCCGTGCTGCTCGCGACCGGCGGCCACCCGCGCGAGGTCCCCGACGCCCAGCCCGACGGCGAGCGGATCCTGAACTGGACGCAGGTCTACGACCTCGACGAGCTGCCCGAGGAGCTCATCGTGGTGGGCTCCGGCGTCACCGGCGCCGAGTTCGCCGGCGCGTACCAGGCGCTCGGCTCCAAGGTCACCCTCGTCTCCTCCCGCGACCGCGTGCTCCCCGGCGAGGACCCGGACGCCGCCGCCGTCCTGGAGGACGTCTTCCGGCGCCGCGGCATGAACGTCATGGCCCGCTCGCGCGCCGCCTCCGCCAAGCGCGTCGGCGACCGCGTCGAGGTCACCCTCTCCGACGGCCGGGTCATCTCCGGCACGCACTGCCTGATGGCGGTCGGCGCGATCCCCAACAGCGAGGGGCTCGGTCTGGAGGGCGCCGGGGTCAGGGTGAAGGACTCCGGTCACATCTGGACCGACAAGGTCTCGCGCACGACCGCTCCCGGCGTGTACGCGGCCGGAGACGTCACCGGCGTGTTCGCCCTCGCCTCCGTGGCCGCGATGCAGGGACGCATCGCGATGTACCACTTCCTGGGCGACGCGGTGGCCCCGCTGAACCTCAAGACGGTCTCGTCGAACGTGTTCACCGACCCCGAGATCGCCACCGTCGGCGTCTCGCAGGCCGACGTGGACGGCGGCAAGTTCGACGCCCGCGTCGTGAAGCTGCCGCTGCTGCGCAACCCGCGCGCGAAGATGCAGGGCATCCGGGACGGCTTCGTCAAGATCTTCTGCCGCCCGGGCACCGGCATCGTGGTCGGCGGCGTGGTCGTCGCGCCCCGCGCTTCGGAACTGATCCATCCCATCTCGATCGCGGTCGACAACAATCTGACGGTCGAACAGATCGCGAACGCGTTCACGGTGTACCCCTCGCTGTCCGGATCGATCGCCGAGGTCGCCCGGCAGCTGCACACGCGGAAGCTGGCCGAAGAAGGCTGATCCCGGCCGCCCGAACCGGCCGCCGGGCCCCGCGACCGGCCCATTGTCACGGTGCGTCGCGGCCCATGCGGGAGGCATACGCACGGCGGGTAGGCACCTCGCCGTGCGTATACCACTTCGAGGGGTCTGGCATGAACAGAATCTGTAATTCGGCGCAAACTGCTGAAACCAGACGGTCGTTGGGGTTACTGTCAGTTTCGTGTTCGCTGCAGAACGTCGTCAATTGATCCTCGAAATGGTGCGAGCCAACGGGGCTGTATCGCTCCGTGAACTCGCCCGCGTCGTCCAGACCTCCGAAGTGACCGTGCGGCGGGACGTGCGCGCACTGGAGGCAGAAGGACTCCTCGACCGCCGGCACGGCGGTGCGGTATTGCCGGGCGGATTCACGCGGGAGTCCGGTTTTCCGCAGAAGTCACATCTCGCGACCGCAGAGAAAACGGCCATCGCCGATCTCGCCGCGGGTCTCGTCGAAGAGGGCGAGGCCATCGTGGTGGGCGCGGGGACGACCACGCAGGAGCTGGCCCGCCGGCTCGCGCGTGTGCCGGGCCTGACCGTCGTCACCAACTCGCTCCTGGTGGCCCAGGCGCTGGCGCACGCCAATCGCGTCGAGGTCGTCATGACCGGTGGCACACTGCGGGGTTCCAACTACGCCCTGGTGGGCAGCGGCGCCGAGCAGTCCCTCCAGGGGCTGAGAGTGTCGCGGGCCTTCCTGTCCGGGAGCGGCCTGACGGCCGAGCGCGGCCTGTCCACGTCCAACATGCTGTCGGCGTCGGTGGACCGGGCGCTCGTCCAGGCCGCCGCCGAGGTGGTGGTCCTCGCCGATCACTCCAAGCTGGGTACCGACACCATGTTCCAGACGGTGCCCACGGACGTGATCACGCGCCTCGTCACCGACGAGCCGCCCGCCCACGACGACCGCGCCGCCACCGAGTTGCAGGCGCTGGCCGACCAGGGCGTGCAGATCGCCGTCGCGGGTTCGGGGACATCCGGCGCCGGGGGCGGTGAATCGGCTCCGGCACGGCAGTCCCGCCGGGATGTCCCGCTGCCGGTCCAGCGCCGCCAGCTCCCCGGCGGGGGGCATCCGCTCCGCAGTGCCGCCGCGATGGACCCGGCTCCGGAACGCTCGGCGAGAGTCGCCGACCTCCGGCGCCGCTAGCACCTTCAGCCCCTCCGGCGTTTGAGGAGCGGGGTCCGGGGCAGCGCCCCGGGTGCAGAGTGCGCGTCTCGTCGTGGCTGGTCGCGCCCCCGCGCCCCTTACTGGGCTGTGATGCCCCGGAGGGTCAGGCGCAGGAGGCGGTCCGCCAGGTCCGGGTCCGACGGGGTCTCCTCAGCGGCCAGCGCAATGGCGTTGGTCAGCTGCAGCAGATCCGTGATGGAGACGTCCCGGCGCACGGCCCCCGACTCCTGGGCCCGGGACAGCAGTGCCTGCCCCGCCTCGCGCATCGGCACACTGCACCGGGCGAGAGCCGAACTCGCGTCCTGCGACGCCGACATGAGGGCCCCCGACAGCCCTCGGTACTCGCTCGCGTGGGTGATGATGTCCCGCAGCCACACCACGAGCGCGGAGCACGGCTGCGGGGCGTCGAGCAGCGCCCGGGAGCGGTCGAGCAGTTCGGTCACCGCCTCCTCGAAGACGGCGCTCAGCAGCGCGTACCGGTTGGGGAAGTGCCGGTACAGGGTGCCGATGCCGACCCCGGCGCCGCGTGCCACGTCCTCCAGGGACGCCCCCGTCCCGTGCTCGGCGAACGCCGTACGGGCGGTGGTGAGCAGCCGCTCGTAGTTGCGGCGCGCGTCGGCCCGCAGGGGACGGGCACCGGCGTGCGCGGTCTCGGACGTCATGGAGCCTCCCAGGGTGCGGGCCTTCAAGGATGCCTGATCGTCCCGGTGCGACGGCGAAGCGCCCGCCGGCCCCTCGCGGGGCCAACGGGCGCTCGGTACAACCGGGTCGGACGGGTCAGTCCTTGATCTCGCAGATCGCGGCGCCGGAGGTGAGCGAGGCGCCGACCTCGGCGGACAGGCCCTTGATGGTGCCGGACTTGTGCGCGTTGAGGGGCTGCTCCATCTTCATGGCCTCCAGGACGACGATCAGATCGCCCTCCTTGACCTCCTGGCCCTCCTCGACAGCGATCTTCACGATCGTGCCCTGCATCGGGGAGGCGAGGGTGTCGCCGGAGGCGGCCGGGCCGGACTTCTTGGCGGCGCGCCGCTTGGGCTTGGCACCCGCGTTGAGCCCGGTGCGGGCCAGCGACATGCCCATCCCGGCGGGCAGCGAGACCTCCAGGCGCTTGCCGCCGACCTCGACCACGACGGTCTCGCGGCCGGCCTCGTCCTCCTCACCGTCGGCCGCGGGCGCGGCGAACGGCGGGATGTCGTTGACGAACTCGGTCTCGATCCACCGGGTGAAGATGGTGAACGGCTCGTCGGAGCCGGTCAGTTCCGGGGCGAACGCCGGGTCGACCACGACCTTGCGGTGGAACGGGATGGCGGTGGCCATGCCCTCGACCTCGAACTCGGCCAGCGCGCGCGAAGCCCGCTCCAGGGCCTCCTTGCGGGTGCGGCCGGTCACGATCAGCTTGGCGAGCAGCGAGTCCCAGGCCGGGCCGATCACGCTGCCGGACTCGACGCCCGCGTCCAGACGGACACCGGGTCCCGCCGGGCCCTCGAACTTGGTGACGGTGCCGGGCGCGGGCAGGAAGTTGCGGCCCGGGTCCTCGCCGTTGATGCGGAACTCGAAGGAGTGACCGCGCAGCACCGGGTCGCCGTAGCCGAGCTCCTCGCCGTCGGCGATGCGGAACATCTCGCGGACCAGGTCGATGCCGGCGACCTCCTCGGTGACCGGGTGCTCGACCTGGAGGCGGGTGTTGACCTCCAGGAAGGAGATCGTGCCGTCCGCGCCGACCAGGAACTCCACGGTGCCCGCGCCGACGTAGCCGGCCTCCTTCAGGATCGCCTTGGAGGCGCTGTACAGCTCCTCGACCTGGGCGTCCGACAGGAACGGCGCCGGGGCCTCCTCCACCAGCTTCTGGTGGCGGCGCTGCAGCGAGCAGTCACGGGTGGACACGACCACCACGTTGCCGAACTTGTCGGCGAGGCACTGGGTCTCCACGTGCCGCGGCTTGTCCAGGTAGCGCTCCACGAAGCACTCGCCGCGGCCGAACGCGGCCACGGCCTCGCGCACCGCGGAGTCGTACAGCTCCGGCACCTCTTCGAGCGTGCGGGCGACCTTCAGGCCGCGCCCGCCGCCACCGAAGGCGGCCTTGATCGCGATCGGCAGACCGTGCTGCTCGGCGAACGCGACGACCTCCTCCGCACCCGAGACCGGGTCCGGGGTGCCCGCCACCAGCGGGGCACCGGCACGCTGGGCGATGTGCCGCGCCGCGACCTTGTCGCCGAGGTCACGGATGGCGTGCGGCGGCGGACCGATCCAGATCAGCTCCGCGTCCAGCACGGCCTGGGCGAACTCCGCGTTCTCCGACAGGAATCCGTAGCCGGGGTGGATGGCGTCCGCGCCGGAGTCCTTGGCGGCCTGCAACACCTTGGCGATGTCCAGATAGCTCGTCGCCGGGGTGTCACCACCCAGCGCGAAGGCCTCGTCGGCCGCGCGGACGTGCAGAGCGTCCCGGTCCGGATCGGCGTAGACGGCAACGCTTGCGATCCCGGCGTCCCGGCACGCCCGGGCCACGCGGACAGCGATTTCGCCACGGTTGGCGATGAGCACCTTGCGCACGATGGCTCCCTCCTTGAAACAAGCCGAGTTTAGGGACTGCCGACACGGGCTTACGACCCGTCCCCAATGGTGAGCTTGCCCACACGGAGTGTGACTCGAGGGCCGCTCGGTCCCGGAAATCCCTTGTCGTGCCTGGTTGTACGGGATCCCTCGGGGGAACCCTATCCCCGCTGTGTGGTCTAGGTCTCTGTGAGACAGCGCTGCGGCCGGTCGGCTTTCTTTGTGGAGTCCCTACGAATGGCCCAACGATTCTTTGCCTGCGGCAGACCCCTTGTCCGGAGGTTTACCCGTTAGTAGCGTTCGCGATGTCTCGACGTACTCGCAGTAACAGGCGATGGCTCAGGGGAAAGTGGGTGGGGCCGGTGGCCCGCAGGCCGGTGGCGTGGGTGGCCGCGATCGTGCTCTTCGCGGAGGCGCTCGGAATCGCCTTCCTGAACTGGTTCCTCGGTCTGGTGGTCAAGCACCAGAAGATGTCCCTGGCCGGTCTCGACCCGCACGCGATGAGTATCGGCGCGTGGGTCGCGGGCGGCGTCTTCGGCCTCTACCTGGCGGTGTGCGGCGTCGTGCTGCTGCGCACGGGGATCACCGACCGGGCGCCGGGCGGCTTCGGGCGGATCCTGCTGATCAGCGCGGCCCTGGTGCACGCGCTGCTCGGCGCGTTCGCCGTCGGGCTCGTGGGCTGGACCTCGTTCGCCGCCATGATGGTCGTGCTCGGCCTGGTCGTGCTGACGCTGGTCGCCTACGACCGACGGGAGAAGGGCCCCGTGGACGGCCGGCCAGGACCGCCCGCGGCGCCGCCGGGGCCGACTAGTCCTGCCGCGCCCACAACTCCGTAACACTGACGTCCAGTTGCGCCAGCAGCCGGCGCAGCAGCGGCAGCGACAGGCCGATGACGTTGCCGTGGTCGCCGTCGATGCCGTCGATGAAGGGCGCCGAACGGCCGTCGAGGGTGAAGGCGCCCGCCACGTGGAGGGGCTCGCCCGACGCCACGTACGCGGCGATCTCCGCGTCGGTCGGCTCGCCGAACCTGACCACGGTGGAGCCGGTGCCCGAGGCGTACCGGCCGGAGGCGGTGTCGTAGACGCAGTGGCCCGTCTGGAGGGTGCCCGCGCGGCCCCGCATCGCCTTCCAGCGGGCCGTGGCCTCCTCGGCGTCGGCGGGCTTGCCGAGCGCCTCGCCGTCCAGGTCGAGGACGGAGTCGCAGCCGACGACCAGGGCGCCGCGCGCCTCGGGGCGGGCGGCCACCACGGAGGCCTTGGCCTCGGCGAGGGCGAGCGCGAGCTCGGCGGGGGTCGGGGCCGTCACGGCGTCCTCGTCGAAGCCGCTGACGATGACCTCCGGCGCGAAACCCGCCTGCCGCAGCAGACCGAGACGGGCGGGGGACTGGGAGGCCAGGATCAGGCGGCGGGACGGCGTCATGGAGCCAGCGTATAGAACCCGCGGGCCCTCACAGCACGCCCAGCACGAACATCGCCAGCACCATCGCCAGGGCCAGCACGACGCTCGCCCGGCGCAGCATCCCCTGCGTCGCGCGAAGCTCCTCGGGAGGCTTGTCCTCGGGGTCCGACCACAGCACGACATCGATAGTGCGACGCGCTCGCGCGGGGCGCCTGAGTACGCGTACTCAGGCGCCCCGCGCGGACGGACTAGTTCGTTCCGGTCCGGTCAGGCGGGCCAGTAGGTACGTGACCAGCTCACCGGGCCCGGGGCGGGGAGCCGGTGGCGGGCGATGCGGGAGGGGTCGGCCCACGCGTCCCGCTCGGCCGCGGACGCCGGGGCCTCGGGCGCCGCCGCGGCCCGGGCCTGGACCACCGCCAGTGCGGCGGCCAGCTCCTCGGGGGTCGGGTTTCCCCGGACGACCTTGATCATCATGGTCGGTGGCTCCCTTCGGCCTAGAGGGGGATGTTGCCGTGCTTCTTCGGGGGCAGGCTCTCCCGCTTGGTCCGCAGCTGGCGCAGGCCCTTCACGACGTGGGCGCGGGTGTCGGACGGCATGATCACCGCGTCGACGTAGCCGCGCTCGGCCGCCGTGTACGGGTTGAGGAGCGTGTCCTCGTACTCCTGGATCAGGCGCGCCCGCGTCTCCTCGACGTTCCCGTCGGCCTCGGCCGCCGCGATCGTCTTGCGGTGCAGGATGTTGACCGCGCCCTGCGCGCCCATGACGGCGATCTGGGCGGTGGGCCAGGCCAGGTTCAGGTCGGCGCCCAGGTGCTTGGAGCCCATCACGTCGTACGCGCCGCCGAACGCCTTGCGCGTGATGATCGTGATCAGCGGGACGGTCGCCTCGGCGTACGCGTAGATCAACTTGGCGCCGCGCCGGATGATGCCCTCGTGCTCCTGCTCGACGCCCGGCAGGAAGCCGGGGACGTCGACGAACGTCAGCACCGGCACGTTGAAGGCGTCACACGTGCGGACGAACCGCGCGGCCTTCTCGCTCGCGTGGATGTCGAGACAGCCGGCGAACTGCATCGGCTGGTTGGCGACGATGCCGACCGGACGGCCCTCGACCCGGCCGAAGCCGGTGAGGATGTTCGGCGCGAACAGCGACTGCGTCTCGAAGAACTCGGCGTCGTCCAGGACGTGTTCGATCACCGTGTGCATGTCGTACGGCTGATTGGCGCTGTCCGGGACGATCGTGTCCAGCTCGCGGTCCTCGTCCGTGACGGACAGGTCGGCCTCCTCGGGGAAGGCCGGCGGCTCGCTCAGGTTGTTCGAGGGCAGGTAGGACAGCAGCGACTTCACGTACTCGATGGCGTCCTTCTCGTCGCCCGCCATGTGGTGCGCGACGCCGGAGCGCGAGTTGTGCGCCCGCGCGCCGCCCAGCTCCTCGAAGCCGACGTCCTCGCCGGTGACCGTCTTGATGACGTCGGGGCCGGTGATGAACATGTGCGAGGTCTGGTCGACCATCACCGTGAAGTCGGTGATCGCGGGCGAGTAGACGGCCCCGCCCGCGCACGGGCCGACGACCAGGCTGATCTGCGGGATGACGCCCGAGGCGTGGGTGTTGCGGCGGAAGATCTCGCCGTACATGCCGAGGGCCATGACGCCCTCCTGGATGCGGGCGCCGCCGGAGTCGTTGATGCCGATGACCGGGCAGCCGGTCTTCAGCGCGAAGTCCATCACCTTCATGATCTTCTGGCCGAAGACCTCGCCGAGGGCGCCGCCGAAGACGGTGAAGTCCTGCGAGAACACGGCGACGGGCCGGCCGTCCACGGTTCCGTACCCGGTCACCACGCCGTCGCCGTACGGCTTGTTGGCGTCCAGGCCGAAGTCGGTCGAGCGGTGCCGCGCGAACTCGTCCAGCT
Organism: Streptomyces sp. HUAS MG91; assembly: GCF_040529335.1. Taxonomy (GTDB): domain Bacteria; phylum Actinomycetota; class Actinomycetes; order Streptomycetales; family Streptomycetaceae; genus Streptomyces; species Streptomyces tabacisoli. The sequence continues at coordinate 5,295,276 of NZ_CP159534.1, forward strand.
CCACGAACGAGTCCTCGTCCATCAGCAGATCGATCCGCTCACGGGCCGTCAGCTTGCCCTTGGCGTGCTGCTTCTCGACCGCGCGGGCCGAACCCGCGTGGGTCGCCTCGTCGATCCGGCGCCGCAGATCCTCGATCTTGCCTGCGGTGGTGTGGATGTCGGGCTTCTCTTCCAACTCGGACATCGGGATGCGGCTCCCTGCCTGGACAGTTCGGGGGTGGGGACGGTGCGGTGGCTACTGACTCGTAGCGTAGTGGCGCGAATACTGCTCGGCAGTGCGGCGTTTGCCACACCTACGCTGGGTTGCATGACGCCGCGAGATGGTTCAGACGTGTACGGGAACAACCGCTGGTCGGACCTGGACCGGCCGCCGCTGGGCGAGGCCGGGCTGCGCCGCTCCCTCCTGCGCGGGGACGGACTGTGGTCGTCCCTCGAAGTCGTGCCCCGTACCGGCTCCACCAACACCGACCTGGTGACCCGGGCCTCCTCGGGGGCCGTCGCCGAGGGGGCCGTGCTGATCGCCGAGGAGCAGAGCGCGGCGCGCGGGCGGCTCGACCGGCGCTGGTCGGCTCCGCCGCGCTCGGGGCTGTTCTTCTCCGTGCTGCTCAAGCCCGGCGAGCACGAGGTGCCGGTGGAGCGCTGGGGGTGGCTGCCGCTGCTCGCCGGGGTCGCGCTCGCCACGGGGCTCTCCTCGGTGGCCGGGGTCGACACGGCGCTGAAGTGGCCCAACGACCTGCTGCTGACGGTGGGCGGCGAGGAGCGCAAGGCCGCCGGGATCCTCGCGGAGCGGGCCGGGGCGGACGGGGTCGTGGTCGGGATCGGGCTGAACGTGTCGCTGCGGGCCGAGGAGCTGCCGGTGCCCGGTGCGGGGTCGCTGGCGCTGGCCGGGGCGAAGGTGGTCGACCGGGAGCCGTTGCTGCGGGCCGTTCTGCGGTCGTTCGAGCGGTGGTACCTGGAGTGGTGTGCGGCGCAGGGGGATCCGGGGGTGTCGGGGTTGCAGGCGACGTATGCGGCCGGGTGCGCGACGTTGGGGCGGGCTGTGCGGGCGCAGTTGCCCGGGGGGCGGGATCTTGTGGGGGAGGCTGTCGCCGTGGACGGTGACGGTCGCCTCGTCATCGCCGGCTCCGACGGCACCCGGGAGCCGGTGGCCGCCGGCGACATCATCCACCTGCGCCCGGCGTGACCCGTCTTCATCTGCGGGCCGGTGGCCGCTTCTCGCGCAGTTCTCCGCGCCCCTGAGAGGCCTGCGGCCTTCAGGGGCGCGGAGAACTGCGCGACCAGCCACGGCGGTGGCGCACCCGACCGACAACCCATGAGCGGCGCGGGTGGGCGACATGCCAGGGGCCCGGTGCGAGCGGAGTGACCTGGCACACAGGGGCTGCCGTAGAGTTGAGCCCGGTCGATACCTGACCGCGGCAGATCGGAAGGGCAGCAGGCGTGACCGTCGACGACTCGGGCTCCGGCACGGGTGGCCAAGGCGACCCCGAGAAGTCGGACGGGGCCGAGGAACACCCGGAGGATCCCCTCGCCCTGCGGCTCGAAGGGCTCATCCTGGGCGCCGAGCGCCGCTACACCCCGTTCCAGGCGGCCCGCAGCGCGGGCGTCTCCATGGAGCTGGCCTCCCGGTTCTGGCGGGCCATGGGCTTCGCCGACATCGGCCAGGCCAAGGCGCTGACCGAGGCCGACGTCCTCGCGCTGCGGCGGCTCGCCGGTCTCGTCGAGGCGGGCCTGCTCAGCGAGGCGATGGCCGTGCAGGTGGCCCGGTCCACCGGCCAGACCACGGCGCGGCTCGCCGAGTGGCAGATCGACTCGTTCCTGGAAGGGCTCACCGAACCGCCCGAGCCCGGCATGACCCGTACCGAGGTCACGTATCCGCTGATAGAGCTGCTCCTGCCCGAGCTGGAGGAGTTCCTCGTCTACGTGTGGCGGCGGCAGCTGGCCGCGGCCACCGGGCGGGTCGTCCAGGCCGGGGACGACGAGGAGATGGTCGACCGGCGGCTCGCCGTCGGCTTCGCCGACCTGGTCGGGTTCACCCGGCTGACCCGGCGGATGGAGGAGGAGGAGCTCGGCGAGCTGGTCGAGGCCTTCGAGACCACGGCCGCCGACCTGGTCGCCGCGCACGGCGGCCGGCTCATCAAGACGCTCGGCGACGAGGTGCTGTTCGCCGCCGACGACGCCGGGATCGCGGGCGAGATCGCGCTGCGGCTCATCGAGACGATGAGCAACGACGAGACCATGCCCGAGCTGCGCGTCGGCATGGCGTTCGGGACCGTGACGACCCGCATGGGCGATGTCTTCGGCACGACCGTGAACCTCGCGAGCCGGCTCACCTCGATAGCGCCACGGGACAACGTGCTGGTCGACGGCGCCTTCGCCGAGGAGCTGATCCGCACCGGGGACGCGCCGACGTCGGAGGCCGAGGCCGCCGTCGAGGCGCAGAAGGCCGAACAGGACGGCGAGGAGCCGCCGTCGTACCGGTTCGCGCTCCAGCCGATGTGGCAGCGGCCCGTACGTGGTCTGGGTGTCGTGGAGCCCTGGACGCTGACCCGGCGCACCTGACACCCTCCGGTTAACGTCAGTTAACCGCCAGTGGAGGAGCGCAGTCGTGGGTGAGGACCAGCGGTTCGGGGAGTTCGTCGGCGTCACGCGGCACGAGGACGGCACCGTCGCCGAGCTGACGCTCGACCGGCCCAAGGCGATGAACGCCGTGTCCAGCGACATGGCCCGGTCCATCGGCGCCGCGTGCGATGCGCTGGCGGCCGACGACGGCGTACGGGTCGTGGTCGTCACCTCCAGCAACGAGCGGGCGTTCTGCGTCGGGGCCGACCTGAAGGAGCGGAACTCGTTCTCGGACGCCGAGCTGGTCCGGCAGCGGCCCGTCGCGCGGGCCGCCTACACGGGCGTACTGGACCTGCCGGTGCCCACGATCGCGGCCGTGCACGGCTTCGCGCTCGGCGGCGGCTTCGAGCTGGCGCTCGCCTGCGATCTGATCGTGGCCGACGCCACGGCCGTGGTCGGGCTGCCCGAGGTGTCGGTCGGGGTGATCCCCGGCGGCGGCGGTACGCAGCTGCTGCCGCGCCGCGTCGGGGCCGCGCGCGCCGCCGAGCTGATCTTCTCCGCGCGCCGGGTCGAGGCCGCCGAGGCCGCGGACCTCGGGCTCGTGGACCGGCTCGTGGCCGCCGGGCAGGACCGGGCCGAGGCCCTCGCGCTCGCCGCCCGGATCGCCGCCAACTCGCCCGTCGGGCTGCGCGCCGCCAAGCGGGCGCTGCGGCTCGGGCACGGGCTCGACCTGCGGGCCGGTCTGGAGGTCGAGGACGCGGCGTGGCGGTCGGTGGCGTTCTCGGGGGACCGGGCGGAGGGGGTCGCCGCGTTCAACGAGAAGCGGGCGCCTCGGTGGCCCGGGGTGTGAGATCGGGGCCGGATGTCGGCTGACGGCCGGTGGCCGCTTCTCGCGCCCCGCGGCGGAGCCGCCGATGGACACGGCCCCGCGCCTCTGACGGGGCGCTCCCCCCTTGATCGGGTGTACACAATTCACCGTAATGCCAGGAATGTACCTAACCTGGAGCAATGGGTGAGGATGTCCGGCTGCGGGCCGTCGTGATGCTCGCGCAGGGCATGGCGGCGGCGCAGTCCCCGCGGGAGTCCTGGCGGGCGGCCGCGCTCGGCGCCTGCCACGCGCTGTCGGGGAACTTCGCCGCGCTCTCCGTGTGGGAGCGCGAGCGCGGACAGCTGCGGGTCCTGGTCAACGTGGGGGAGCGGACGTCCGGCGAGGAGGAGTTCCCCGAGGACGAGACCTACCCGGTGCACCAGTTCCCGGAGATCACCGAGTTCCTGCACGAGCGGTGGGCGGGCGGCGGGGAGCCCGACGCGTGGGTGGAGACCGCCGCGGGGCCGGTCGAGGCCGCCGGATACTGCCATCAGCGGGTCGCCGCGCTGCGCCGCCGGGGGCGCGGGAGCTGTGTCGTCGCGCCGGTCGTGCTGCACGGGCGGGCGTGGGGCGAGCTGTACGTCGCGCGGCCGCCCGGCGTGCCCGCGTTCGTGCCCGCGGACGCCGACCTGGCAACCGTACTGGCCTCCGTGGTGGCCGCCGGGCTCGCGCAGACCGAGCGCCTGGAGGAGGCCCGGCGGCTGGCCTTCACCGACGCGCTGACCGGCCTCGCGAACCGGCGGGCCGTCGACATACGCCTCGACCAGGCGGTGGAGCGGCACCGGGCCGACGGCGCCGTGGTCAGCCTCGTGGTGTGCGACCTGAACGGGCTCAAGAAGGTCAACGACACCCTCGGGCACGCGATCGGCGACCGGCTCCTCGAACGGTTCGGGTCCGTCCTCTCGCTGTGCGGCGCGATGCTGCCCGGCGCGCTCGTGGCTCGGCTCGGCGGCGACGAGTTCTGCCTGCTCGCCGTGGGCCCGTCCGCCGACGACGTGGTGCGGGTCGGCGACGAGATCTGCTCGCGGGCGGCCGAGATGGACCTCGGCGAGGGCGTCGCGGTCGGCATCGCCTCGACCGGGGACCCGATCGGCGAGGTCAGGAGCGCACGCCGGCTGTTCCGGCTCGCGGACGCCGCCCAGTACAAGGCCAAGGCGCTGCGCGCCGCGCGGCCGGTGGTCGCCGGGCGGGGCGGCGGCCTCGACGATCCGGTCGTCCGGCTCGCCGACGCCCCGCCGCCGGTCACCGGGGAGCGGGAGCGGCGGCGGATCCGGGGCCTCGACCAGTAAGGGTCTTTCCCGGAACTCGGTCGTGACATCCAGAGATTCACTGCGTACGCTCCTGAATATGGATATGCACACTGTGGTGGTCGGGACGGCCGGGGTCACCGCTGCCGATGTCGTCGCCGTCGCCCGCCGCGACGCCCGGATCGAACTCTCCGCCGACGCCGTCGCGGCGCTGACCGCGGCCCGCGAGATCGTCGACGCGCTCGCCGCGAAGCCCGAGCCGGTCTACGGCGTCTCCACCGGGTTCGGCGCCCTCGCCACCCGGCACATCAGCCCCGAGCTGCGCGCCCAGCTCCAGCGCAACATCGTGCGCTCGCACGCCGCGGGCATGGGCCCGCGCGTGGAGCGCGAGGTGGTGCGGGCGCTGATGTTCCTGCGCCTGAAGACCGTCTGCTCCGGGCACACCGGCGTGCGCCCCGAGGTCGCGCAGACCATGGCGGACGTGCTCAACGCCGGGATCACCCCGGTCGTCCACGAGTACGGCTCGCTCGGCTGCTCCGGCGACCTCGCCCCGCTCAGCCACTGCGCGCTCACGCTCATGGGCGAGGGCGACGCCGAGGGCCCGGACGGGGTCGTGCGGCCCGCCGGAGAACTGCTCGCCGAGCACGGCATCGCGCCGGTCGAGCTGCGCGAGAAGGAGGGCCTGGCCCTGCTCAACGGGACCGACGGCATGCTCGGCATGCTCGTCATGGCCCTCGACGACCTCGACAACCTGTACAAGGCCGCCGACGTCACCGCCGCGCTGTCCCTGGAGGCGCTGCTCGGCACCGACAAGGTGCTCGCCCCCGAGCTGCACGCGATCCGCCCGCACCCCGGGCAGGCCGCCTCCGCCGCCAACATGCTCGCCGTGCTCCAGGGCTCCGAGCTCACCGGGCACCACCAGGACGACGCGCCGCGCGTGCAGGACGCGTACTCCGTGCGGTGCGCTCCGCAGGTCGCCGGGGCCGGGCGGGACACCATGGCGCACGCGCGGCTCGTCGCCGAGCGCGAGCTGGCCGCCGCCGTCGACAATCCCGTGGTGCTGCCCGACGGGCGCGTGGAGTCCAACGGCAACTTCCATGGCGCGCCGGTCGCCTATGTGCTCGACTTCCTCGCCATCGCCGCCGCCGACCTCGGCTCCATCGCCGAGCGGCGCACCGACCGGCTGCTCGACAAGAACCGCTCGCACGGGCTGCCGCCGTTCCTCGCGGACGACGCCGGGGTCGACTCGGGGCTCATGATCGCGCAGTACACGCAGGCCGCGCTGGTGAGCGAGCTGAAGCGGCTCGCCGTGCCGGCGTCGGCCGACTCGATCCCGTCCTCCGCGATGCAGGAGGACCACGTGTCCATGGGGTGGTCGGCGGCGCGCAAGCTGCGGACGGCTGTCGACAATCTGGCGCGGATCGTGGCCGTGGAGCTGTACGCGGCGACCCGGGGTGTCGAGTTGCGGGAGGGGCTGCGTGCGGCGCCCGCCTCTCGCGCGGTGATCGCTGCCGCTCGGGAGGCCGGGGTCCAGGGGGCCGGGCCCGATCGGTTCCTGGCGCCCGATCTCGCTGCCGCTGATGCGTTTGTGCGAAGTGGGGCGCTGGTGGAGGCCGTTGAGTCGGTGACCGGGGCGCTGGCCTAGCCGGTCGCGCCCTGGCGTCTGCCGGGTTTCGCCTCGTGGGCGGGTGCGGGTGTGCTGTGGCTTGTCGCGCTCACGCGGCGGAGCCGCATGTCGGCACAGTCCCGCGCCCCTTACGGGGCGCCCCTCTACTCGGCCGTTCGTTCTCTGCGGACCGAGTAGGCGACGAACGCTACGCCCAGGCCCAGGAAGGCCGAGCCGCCGACCACGTACGGGGTGGTGTCCACCGTTCCCGTGTCGGCCAGGCGGAGTTGGCGGTCGGACTGGGTGTCGACCGTGGCGGCGGTGTGCTGCTGGTCGGCGGTGGAGGTGTGTCCCGGGTCTGCGGTGGCGCTGGGGACGAACCACAGGGCGGCCAGGAGCGTCCCGGCGGCGGTGGCGGTGAACAGTGATCGGCGTGCGGCGGACACGGAAGCGATCCCCCTTGTGGCGCTGGCGAATTGGCCGTGTGGGCCGATCCTAGTGACAGGGGCGGGTCACGGGAAAGTCACGGGGGTCCCGGGCCGTACGCTCCGCGTCATGAGTACTGATGAGACGTCACGCTTTGTTCGCCTGAAGGTGGAATTGGTCCTGGAGGTCATCGACGGGGAGGCGCTGACCGGCGGAGCCCTGCAGCGCATCGCCGAGTCCGCCGCGCAGGGAGAGCTGCCGGAGGGCGAGCGGGGGCACGCCGAGAGCGCCGTGCAGGAGGACGAGGCGGAGGCCGTCGCGTATCTGGTGGACCCCTTCGACCTGGTCGGCGACGTGCCGGGCGCCGAACTCGTCCAGGCCTCCTGGTCCAGCGAACAGGTCGACTACGACCCCGATTCGCCGGACTGGGATCTCGACGGGGATGATGACGGGGAGGACGACGTGTAGCGGTCGGTGCGACGGGGAACCCCGGGGCGGTGACCGCCGCCCCGGGGTTTCGCCGTTTCCGACGGGGATCGCGGGGGCGTCGTTACCACGGGTGCATCGGTGGTCACCCCCTTTTCCACGTGGTGTCCCCCACATCGGGGCGCTTCGGGAACGGCCCGAAGCGGTCACTGCGTTATGTATGGGTAGGGGGAACCTCTGTGTTCCTCCGGGGAGATCCGGAAAATCGGCGACGATGGAGAAGCGTGTGATGACGGACGGTAAGCGGCGCAAGGGTCTGATGGCCGCGTCCGCCCTGCTCGGCGGTGTTCTGGTGCTCTCTGCGTGCAGCGGCGGCGACGGCGACAGTGCCGCGTCGGGCAGCGGCGAGAAGACGCAGCAGCAGGCCGACGAGGCCGCGGCGAAGAAGACGTCCGAGGCCGACATCAAGATCGCGCCGAAGGACGGCTCCGACAACGCGAGCATCAACAACGCCGCCAAGGTCACCGTGAGCAAGGGCACGCTCACCGAGGTCAAGATGACCACGGCCGACGGGACCGCCGTCGCCGGTCAGATAGCCGCGGACAAGAAGAGCTGGAAGCCCACGAACCAGCTGCAGCGCGCGACCTCGTACAAGATCGCCGCCGTGGCGAAGGACTCCGACGGCCGCGCCGCGCACGAGAACTCGCAGTTCACGACGGTCTCCCCGGCCAACAGCTTCATCGGCAACTTCACGCCGGAGGACGGCTCGACCGTCGGCGTCGGCATGCCGGTCTCGATCAACTTCGACAAGGCGATCACGAACAAGGCCGATGTGCAGTCCCACATCACCGTGTCGTCCAGCAGCGGCCAGGAGGTCGTCGGCCACTGGTTCAGCGCCAACCGCCTGGACTTCCGCCCCGAGGACTACTGGAAGGGCGGCTCCACCGTCACCCTGAAGCTCGACCTCGACGGCGTCGAGGGCGCGAGCGGCGTGACCGGTGTGCAGCAGAAGACGGTCACCTTCAAGGTCGGGCGCAACCAGGTCTCCACGGTCGACGCCAAGACCAAGCAGATGACCGTCACCCGTGACGGCAAGGTCGTCAAGACCATCCCGATCTCCGCCGGTTCGCCCGAGAACAAGACGTACGAGGGCCAGATGGTGATCTCCGAGAAGTTCAAGGAGACCCGGATGAACGGCGCGACGGTCGGCTTCACGGACGACGACGGCAAGGGCGAGTACGACATCAAGGACGTGCCGCACGCGATGCGCCTGTCGAACTCCGGCACCTTCATCCACGGCAACTACTGGGGCGCCAAGTCCATCTTCGGCTCGGTGAACACCAGCCACGGCTGCGTCGGCCTCTCCGACGCCAAGGGTGCCAACGACTCCAGCACCCCGGGCGCCTGGTTCTACGACAACTCGATGGTCGGCGACGTCGTCATCGTGAAGAACACCGGCGACAAGACGGTCCAGCCGGACAACGGCCTCAACGGCTGGAACCTGAGCTGGGCGGACTGGAAGGCCGGCTCCGCCGCCTGACCCGAGACGCCATCCGCTGATCCCCGGTACATCCCGTGTACCGGGGATCAGCGCGTTCACGGTGTTCTCGTCGGGCCCACATGAAGACCGCATGCGGCTCACAGCTCACTGCCAAGCGGCCTCCCTACTGTCCGGTGCATGTTCCTCACCTACCTCAGGCGCGAATTGAGGCGGCGCCGGAAGGCGGCCCTCGTCGTCGCCTCCGGGCTCGCGCTCGGCATCGCGCTGGTCATCACGGTCACGTCGGTCTCGGCCGGGATGAAGCAGGCCCAGAGCAAGGTCCTCGCGTCGCTCTACGGGCTCGGCACCGACATGACGGTGACCAAGGCGGCCTCCGCTCCCCAGAGCGGCGAGCGCCCCAACTTCAGGTTCGACGCCGACGGCGACGACGACTCCAGCAAGACGCAGTCGACCGACCGCGTCATGGCGTCGGGCGGCCAGACCCTGAAGGCGTCGCTGGTCGACGAGGTCGCGGACCAGAAGGGCGTCTCGGCCGCGACCGGCGCCCTCACCCTCAACGTCATGAAGGTCTCCGGCCAGTTCAGCCAGGGCCAGTCCCAGAGCCAGTCCCAGAGCCAGTCCCAGAGCCAGTCCCAGGGACAGTCCCAGGGACAGGGCGCTCCCTCCGGCGGAGGCGGCGGGGAGGGCGGCGTGCAGGGCGGCGGAGCGAACTTCGACGTCAACTCGTACTCCGTGTACGGCATCGACGTCGCGCACCAGGGCCTCGGACCGCTCTCCACGATGGAGATCACCAAGGGGCGGACGTTCAAGGCGGCCGAGACGAACGCCAAGGTGGCGGTCCTCTCGGCGTCGTACGCCAAGGAGAACTCCAAGGCCGTCGGCGACACGCTCACCGTCAACAAGGTGACGTACGAGGTCGTCGGCATCGCGCAGGCGAGCAGCAGCGACTCGACCGGGGACGTCTATCTGCCGCTCAAGCAGGCGCAGACGCTCGCCGACGCCGGGAACAAGGTCTCCACCATCTATGTGAAGGCCGCCGACTCGCAGCAGATCGACACCGTCAAGGCGACCATCAAGAAGAACATCGCCGGGACCACGGTCACCACCTCCGCCGACCTCGCCGACACCGTCTCCGGCTCGCTGTCGACCGCCTCCGACCTCGCCTCCAGCGTGGGCAAGTGGCTGTCGGTCGTGGTGCTCGCCGCGGCCGTCGTCGTCGCCGCGCTGCTCACCTCGTCGGCGGTCTCGCGCCGGGTGCGCGAGTTCGGCACGCTCAAGGCGCTGGGCTGGAAGTCGGGCCGGGTGACCCGGCAGGTCGCCGGTGAGGCGATCGTCAACGGGCTGATCGGTGGTGTCCTCGGCATCGCGCTCGGCGTCGTCGCCGCGTACGCCGTCACGGCCTTCAGCCCGACCCTGACCGCGTCCCTCGGCTCCACCGGCGGTGGCGGCGGCATGGGCGGTCCCGGCGGCGGGGGCGGCACGGGCGGTGGGCCCGGCGGCGGCTCGGCCGCGGCGAGCACCATCGACGTGGCGCTCTCCGCGCCGGTCAGCCTCTCCACGATCGCGCTCGCCGCGGCCCTGGCGATCGGCGGCGGTCTGGTCGCCGGCGCGTACGGCGGCTGGCGGGCCTCGCGGCTCCGCCCGGCGGACGCGCTGCGCCGCGTCGAATAGCCCATCGCCCCTTCTCCCGACAGGAGTTCACCATGTACGAACTGCGCGGCGTGACCAAGCGGTACCAGCGCGGCAAGGAGACCGTCGACGCCCTGCGCGGTGTCGACCTGACCGTGGAGGACGGCGGCCGGCTCGTCATCCAGGGCCCCACCGGCGGCGGCAAGTCGACCCTGCTGCAAATGCTCGGCGGGCTCGACCGGCCGACCTCGGGCAGCGTTCACCTCGACGGCACCGACCTCGCGGCGCTCTCCGAGGCGAAGCTGACGAAGGTGCGCAGCGAGAAGATCGGGTTCGTCTTCCAGTCCTTCAACCTCATTCCGACGCTGACCGCGCAGGAGAACGTGGAGACCGCGCTGGTGCCGCTGGGGCTGAAGGTGGCGGAGCGGCGTGAGCGGGCGGCGGAGGCGTTGAAGTCGGTGGGTCTGGGTGAGCGGCTCACTCATCTGCCGTCGGAGATGTCGGGTGGTCAGCAGCAGCGTGTGGCGATCGCGCGGGCGCTGGTGAAGAACCCGAAGGTGCTGCTCGCGGACGAGCCCACCGGCAACCTGGACGAGTCGATGCGGGACGAGATCATGGACGTACTGGAGACCCAGTGGAAGGAGCACGGGCTCACGTTCATCATGGTCACCCACGACTCGGCGATCGCCCGCAAGGCCCCGCGCCTCGCGACCATCCGCAAGGGCCTGATCTCGGTCTCGGAGAACGTGAGCGCGGCCTAGGAACGGGCTCGATTCGGGTCTCATCCCGTTCTCATCCACGCCTCACAGAACCCTTACAGCCGCTCAATACGGTTCCGCTGATTCCTTCCAGCGCCCCGATTCCGCGGGCCGTCACCGGCGAGGCTGCCACATGTTCTTCACCTACCTCAGGCGTGAGTTGCGCCGCCGCAGAAAGGCGGCCCTGGTCGTCGCCTCGGGGCTCGCCCTCGGCATCGCGCTCGTCATCGTCGTCAGCTCCGTGTCCTCCGGCATGAACAAGGCCCAGGACAAGGTCCTCCAGTCCCTGTACGGCCTCGGCACCGACATGACCGTCACCAAGGCGGCCGCGGCGCAGACGGGGGACAACGGGCGGCCGAACTTCAAGTTCGACGCCAGGGAGGGTGATTCCGACTCCGACAAGCAGTCCACCGACCGGGTCATGGTCCAGGGCTTCCAGACGCTCGCCTCCTCCACGGTCACCGAGGTGGCCGACCAGAAGGGCGTCGCCGACACCGTGGGCGGCCTCAACCTCCAGGTCATGAAGGTCAGCGGGCAGTTCACGCGCGGTCAGTTCAAGCAGGACCAGAGCCAGGGGCAGCAGGGCCAGGACGGCCCCGGAGGCCGCAGCGGCGGCAACGGCCAGCCGCAGGGCCGCGTCGAGGGCGGCGGCGCCAACTTCGCCGTCAACTCCTTCTCGGTGTACGGCACCGACGTCACCAAGCAGAACCTCGGCCCGCTGACCACCTCGAAGATCACCAAGGGGCGGACGTTCAAGACGTCCGAGACCGACGCCAAGGTGGCCGTCGCCGACGCCTCGTACGCGAAGGAGAAGAAGCTCGCCGTCGGTGACAACGTCACCATCCACGGGACGAAGTTCAAGGTCGTCGGCGTCTCCACCGCGGACAGCGGCGACTCGGCGGCCAACCTCTACATCCCGCTGAAGCAGGCGCAGACCGTCGCCGACATGAAGAACAAGGTGACGACGGTCTACGTCAAGGCGACCGACTCGCAGCAGATCGACGCGGTGAAGTCGACCATCAGCAAGAACATCTCGGGCACGACGGTCACCACCTCCGCGGACCTCGCGAAGACCGTCTCCGGCTCGCTCTCCACGGCCTCCTCGCTCGCCTCGAACGTCGGCAAGTGGCTGTCGATCGCGGTGCTCGTCGCCGCGTTCCTCGTCGCGGGCCTGCTCACCTCCTCGGCGGTCTCGCGCCGCGTCCGGGAGTTCGGCACGCTCAAGGCGCTCGGCTGGAAGTCCGGCCGGGTCACCCGGCAGGTCATCGGTGAGGCCGTCGTCAACGGGCTCATCGGCGGCGTCCTCGGCATCGCGGTCGGTCTGGGCGGCGCGTACGTGGTCACCGCGATCAGCCCGACCCTCAGCGCGTCCCTCGGCTCGACCGGCGGCGGAGGCGGTGGTGGCGGCTTCGGCGGCGGGGGCGGCATGGGCGGTCCCGGCGGCGGTGGCCCCGGCGGCCTGCGGCAGTCCGCGGGCAAGACCCTCGACATCGCGCTGACCGCGCCGGTCTCCGGCACCACCATCGCCCTCGCGGTCGGCCTCGCCGTCGCGGGCGGTCTGATCGCCGGCGCGTTCGGCGGCTGGCGGGCCTCGCGCCTTCGCCCGGCGGACGCGCTGCGCCGCGTCGAGTAGCCCACCGGCCGTCCCGACTTCCTCTACGTACCACAGGAGTTGCCCCATGTATCACCTCAGAGGCGTCACCAAGCAGTACCAGCGCGGCAAGGAGCGCATCGACGCGCTCGCCGGAGTGGACCTGACCATCGGCGACGGCGACCGGCTCGTCATCCAGGGCCCCACCGGCGGCGGCAAGTCGACGCTGCTCCAGATGCTCGGCGGGCTCGACCGGCCGACATCGGGCAGCGTCGAGCTCGACGGCACCGACCTGGCCAAGCTGCCCGAGGCCCGGCTCACCAAGGTCCGCGCCGAGTCCATCGGGTTCGTCTTCCAGTCCTTCAACCTCATCCCGACGCTGACCGCGCAGGAGAACGTGGAGACCGCGCTGGTGCCGCTGGGGCTGAAGGTGGCGGAGCGGCGTGAGCGGGCGGGGGCGGCGCTGAAGTCCGTGGGGCTGGGGGAGCGGCTGACCCACCTCCCCTCGGAGATGTCCGGCGGTCAGCAGCAGCGTGTCGCCATCGCCCGGGCGCTGGTGAAGAACCCCAAGGTGCTCCTCGCCGACGAGCCCACCGGCAACCTCGACGAGTCCATGCGCGACGAGATCATGGACGTACTGGAGACCCAGTGGAAGGAGCACGGGCTCACCTTCATCATGGTCACCCACGACTCGGCGATCGCCCGCAAGGCCCCGCGCCTCGCGACCATCCGCAAGGGCCTGATCAAGATCACCGAGAACGAAAAGGCCAAGTAAAGAAAACCTGGTGATCGGTGCAACCTGTGAACCCCCTGAGCCATCTGTAGGCTCAGGGGGTTTCTGTCATCCGGCCCCCTGCGGTGAACCACCGTTCCCAGGGGGAAAGTTGCACAGACAGCCATATTCTCGGACGCGTCGGGCGGCGCTCGTCGCGGGTGCCGCCGCCGTCGCCGTGACCGCGGGTGTCGCCCTGCCGGCGCACGCCGCGCCCGCGGCCGCCGCGCACACCGCTGCGGGGCAGTTCAAGCCCAGGACGCACATCACGCTCATCACCGGCGACCGGGTCGCCGTCGACGCCAAGGGCCGGCCGCCGGGGTGGAGCCGGCCGCGGGGCGCGCACACATACCCGTGCAGACCCGCACGCTCGGCGGGCACACGTACGTGGTGCCCCTCGACGCACAGCGCCTGATAGCCGCCGGCAAGCTCGACCAGCGGCTCTTCGACATCACCGAGCTGTCCAAGGCGTCGTACAAGAAGGCGCAGAAGAACGGCCTCAAGATCATCGTCGGCTACAAGGGCGCGGCGGCCGACACCCGCGCCGACGTGCGCGACGCCGGTGACACGACCGTGCGCCGCTCGCTCAAGGCGCTGAACGCGGACGCGCTCACCACGCCGAAGACGGACGCGGTGAAGCTGTGGGACGCCGTCACCGACCGGGACGGGACCACCGCCTCCGGCGTGAGCCGCATCTGGCTCGACGGCATCCGCCGGGCCAGCCTGGACAAGTCCGTGCCGCAGATCGGCGCGCCCACCGCCTGGGCCGCCGGCTACGACGGCAAGGGCGTCAAGATCGCCGTGCTCGACACCGGCGTCGACGCCACGCACCCCGACCTGAAGAGCCAGGTCGTCGAGTCGAAGAACTTCTCCGCCGCGCCCGACGCCACCGACCACTTCGGGCACGGCACCCACGTCGCGTCCATCGCGGCCGGTACGGGCGCCAAGTCGGGCGGCCTGTACAAGGGCGTCGCCCCCGGCGCCAAGCTGCTCAACGGCAAGGTGCTCGACAACGACGGCTTCGGCGACGACTCCGGCATCCTCGCGGGCATGGAGTGGGCGGCCGCGCAGGGCGCCGACATCGTGAACCTGAGCCTGGGCGGCGGCGACACCCCCGAGATCGACCCGCTCGAGGCCGAGGTCAACAAGCTGTCGCAGGAGAAGGGCATCCTCTTCGCCATCGCGGCGGGCAACGAGGGCCCGAACTCGATCGGTTCGCCCGGCAGCGCCGACGCCGCGCTGACCGTCGGCGCCGTCGACGACAAGGACAAGCTCGCCGACTTCTCCTCCACCGGGCCGCGCGTCGGCGACGGCGGCATCAAGCCGGACGTGACCGCGCCGGGCGTCGACATCACCGCGGCCGCCGCGCCGGGCAGCGTCATCGCCCAGGAGGTCGGCGAGAAGCCGGCCGGGTACCTGACCATCTCCGGTACGTCGATGGCGACCCCGCACGTCGCCGGTGCCGCCGCGATCCTCAAGCAGCAGCACCCGGACTGGACGTACACCCAGCTCAAGGGAGCCCTGGTCGGTTCGGCCAAGGGCACCGCGGGCCTCACCCCGTTCCAGCAGGGCAGCGGCCGCATCCAGGTCGACAAGGCCATCGCGCAGACCGTGTTCGCCGAGCCGGTCTCCGTCGGGTTCGGCGTCGCGCAGTGGCCGCACACCGACGACAAGCCCGTCACCAAGCAGGTCACGTACCGCAACACCGGCACCAAGGACGTCACCCTCGACCTGACGGTCCAGGGCACGGGCCCGAAGGGGCAGCCGGCTCCGGCGGGCTTCTTCGCGCTCGGCTCGACGAAGGTGACGGTCCCGGCGGGCGGCACCGCCTCGGCCGACGTGACCGCCGACACCCGGCTCGGCGGCACCGCCGACGGCGCCTACTCGGCGTACATCACGGCGACCGGCGACGGCCAGACCGTGCGCACCGCCGCCGCGGTGACACGCGAGGTCGAGTCCTACGACGTGACGCTCAAGCACCTCGGCCGGGACGGCAAGCCGCTGCCGACGTACATGAGCGACCTGATCGGATACGCCGGCCTCGGCAAGAACCAGGCCTACTCGGCGCAGCCGAGCGACTCCGGCACCGTGACGCTGCGCGTGCCCCGCGGTGACTACGTGCTGGACGCGTGGCTCGCCAAGGACATCGTGACCTTCAAGGGCGGCGTCGACTGGTTCGTCCAGCCGAAGCTCAGCGTCACCAAGAACGTCAGCCTGACCCTGGACGCCCGTCAGACCAAGAAGGCCGACATCACCGTGCCGGACACGGCGGCGAAGCCGGTCAGCGCGAGCATCGGCTACACGTACGACCCGGCGCAGGTCGGCCTCACGCTGCAGCTCGGCTCGTTCGCGGACATCCGCATGGCGAGCCTCGGCGCGGACGTCTCCAGCGGCCTGTCGCAGACCTGGTTCGGGCAGTGGAGCAAGGGCGGCGGCGCCGAGTACGACGTCGCGACCACGGGCAAGGTCAAGCACATCGTCGGCGACAAGTCCAAGCACTTCAAGAAGTCCGAACTCGCCGCGGTGGCCAACACCCTGGGCTCCTCGGTCCCCGGGAAGACGGGCGCGCTGTCGCCGGTCGGTTTCCTCGCCGACGACGTCGTCACCGGCGCCCGCGTCGAGCAGAAGCTGCCGGGTACCCGCACGCTGTACCTGTCGACGAACGACAAGATCCAGTGGACGTACGACTTCCTGCAGTACGCGGGCAAGGACGCGGACGGCAACCCGATCCCCGACGCCTCCTACTCGCTCGGTACCCCGCAGACCTTCAAGGCGGGCCAGAAGTACGCGAAGACGTTCAACACCGCCGTCTTCGCCCCGCGCGTGGGCGGTGACTACGGCCTCTTCCGCGACGGCAACGACATCTACGGCTACGTGCCGCTGTTCGCCGACGGCAAGACGCACGCGGGCGCCTCGGAGTTCACCTCGGTGGCCACGACGCTGTACCGCAACGGCACGAAGGTCGGCTCCAACAAGGACCCGCTCTTCGGCGACGAGGCGTTCACCGTCCCGTCCGGCGATGCCGCGTACAAGCTGACCACGTCGGTGAAGCGCAGCACCAAGGTGTCGGCGGTGTCCACGCGGATCGACGCCAGCTGGACGTTCCGCTCGAAGAAGCCGCGGGACTACGCCCAGCTCCCGGCGTCCGGCGTGCGGTTCACCCCGGCGGTCGGCTCCGACAGCCGCGCCACGGCCGGCAAGACCCAGTCCGTCCCGGTCTCCGTGACCGGCTCGGCGGCCGGATCGAACCTCAAGTCGCTCTCGGTGTACACCAGTTACGACGACGGCAGGAACTGGAAGAAGGTCACCGTCAAGAGCGGCAAGGTCAGCGTGAAGAACCCGGCCAAGGGCAAGGGCATCACGCTCCGCGCCAAGATCACCGACAAGAAGGGCAACACGTCGACAATCACGATCTACAACGCGTACCTCGGCAAGTGACGTAGCGCGTGTGTGGGGCGGCCCGCCCCGGTCCGTGGACCGGGGCGGGCCGCCCGTGTTTGGCTGGCGGACATGACAACGCAGACGGTCGAGTACATCCGCTACCGGATCCCGGAAGCCCGCTCCGCCGAGTTCCTGTCCGCGTACACCCGCGCGTCCCGTCTCCTGGCCGCCTCGCCCCACTGCGTCGCGTACGAACTCGACCGCTGCGAGGAGGACTTCGAGCACTACGTCCTGCGCATCGTGTGGACGTCGACCGCGGACCACGTCGAGGGGTTCCGGACCTCGGAGCTGTTCCCCGACTTCCTCGCCGAGATCCGCCCCTACGTGGGGAACATCGACGAGATGCGTCACTACAAGCCGACGACGGTACGCGGCAAGGGCTCGGCCGAGCCCACGCTGTACGAGCGGGCGGGCGGCGCGGAGGGGCTGGCCCGGCTCGTCTCCGCGTTTCACGCCCGCGCGGTCAGGGACGAGCTTCTCGGGCCGCTCGTCGCCGAGCTGCCCGACGAGTACGCCGATCATGTCGCGCTGTGGCTCGCCGAGATGTTCGGCGGGCCGGGGCCGTCCGGGCAGAGCCGGATGGTGGCCTGGCACGCGGGCCGGGAGATCAGCGCGGTGCAGTGGCGGCGCTGGGTGAACCTGATGCACGACGCGGCCGACGAGGCGGGGTTGCCGTCCTCCCCGGCGTTTCGCTCCGCGTTCGCCGGGTGCCTGGAATGGGGCGCGGCTCCGCCGATCTCCGGGTGACGGCCCGGCCGGGGCTTCTCCCGTAGCCGTCCGTCCGCGCCCCTGTTGGGTTGTCGTTCGGCCACCGGGTCGCGGGCGAAGTGCGACCTAGGGGCGCGGGGAACTGCGCGACCAGCCCCCACCGGGCCGCGGGCGAGCGAACGACCCAGGGGCGCGGGCCGCCCGAGAACGCCCGGAAACCTAGCGGGGCGCCGTCGTGGCGTCGGCACCCCAGCTGGCCAGCAAGCGAAGGGCCTCGGCCGACGAGGTCCCCGGCTCGGCGTGGTACACGGACAAGAACTGCCCGTCGTCGTCCGGCAGATGCAGCGTCTCGTACGACAGAGACAGCTCACCGACCAGCGGATGCCGCATCCGCTTCACCCCGTGCCCCTTCTCCTTCACATCGTGCGTGGCCCACAGCTTCCTGAACTTCTCGCTCTTGACGGAGAGTTCACCCACGAGCGCCGACAGCTCCGGATCGTCCGGGTTGCGCCCCGCGTACAGCCGCAGATAGCTGACCATGTCCGACGCCTTCGACTCCCAGTCGAGGAACAGCTCACGGTAGGCGGGGTCGAGAAACGTCAGCCGCGCCCAGTTCCGCTCGGCCGGCGCCAGCGCACCCCAGTCGCCGAAGAGCGCCGCCGCCATCCGGTTCCAGGCGAGGATGTCCGAGCGCGCCCCGCCGATGTACGCGGGCACACCCTCCAGGTTCTCCAGAAGGTGCCGCAGCGACGGCCGCACCTGCTGCTGCCGCCGCGGCGCCCGCTGCTTGCGGCGGGCCTGCGTCGGCTTCGCCAGATGGACCAGGTGCGCGTGCTCGGTGTCGCTCAGCTGGAGGGCGCGCGCGATCGCGTCGAGCACCTCGGCCGACACATTGCGCCCGTTCCCCTGCTCCAGGCGCGTGTAGTACGCGACCGAGACCCCGGCGAGCTGGGCCAGCTCCTCGCGGCGCAGCCCCGGGACCCGCCGGTGCCGCCCGGCCGCCGAGAGCCCCACGTCCTCGGGCTTGAGCCGGGCCCGCCGGGTGCGCAGGAACTCGCTGAGCTCGGCGCGGCGGTCCAGGGTCGGGTTGTCGTCCATGCTGTCCAGTATTCCCGGTCGTACGACAGTGAGCCTGACCCCGTCAGTAGTAGGACCACTGGTCGTACGCAAAGGGGTGACCTGCGCAGATGTCGCAGCAGGGGGCCGTCTCGGGCAGGCTGGAATCCATGACCACCACAGTTGCCGCCTACGCCGCGCCCAGCTCGAAGGCCCCGCTGGAGCGCACCACCATCGAGCGCCGTGACGTGCGCGAGCACGACGTTCTGATCGACATCAAGTTCGCCGGAATCTGCCACTCCGACATTCACCAGGCCCGTGAGGGCTGGGGTGAGGCCATCTTCCCGATGGTCCCCGGGCACGAGATCGCCGGTGTCGTCGAGGCCGTGGGCTCCGGTGTCACCAAGTTCAAGGTCGGCGACCGCGTCGGCGTCGGCTGCATGGTCGACTCCTGCCGCGAGTGCGAGAACTGCCTCGCCGGGAACGAGCAGCACTGCCTGCGGGGCAACGTCGGCACCTACAACGCCGTCGGCCACGACGGCGAGCCCACCTACGGCGGCTACTCGCAGAAGGTCGTCGTCGACGAGGCCTTCACCCTGCGCATCCCGGACGGCCTGTCGCTCGACGTGGCCGCGCCGCTGCTCTGCGCGGGCATCACCACGTACTCCCCGCTCAAGCGCTGGGGCGCCGCTCCGGGCCGCAAGGTCGCGGTGATCGGCCTGGGCGGCCTCGGCCACATGGCCGTCAAGCTGGCGCACGCCATGGGCGCCGAGGTGACCGTCCTGTCGCAGTCGCTGCGCAAGAAGGACGACGGCCTGAAGCTGGGCGCCGACCACTACTACGCGACCAGCGACGAGCAGACCTTCAAGGACCTGGCCGGCTCCTTCGACGTCATCCTCTCCACCGTGTCCGCCCCGCTGAACTTCGGCGCGTACCTGAGCCTGCTGAAGACGAACGGCGCCCTGGTGAACGTCGGCGCCCCCGAGGAGCCGATCTCGCTCAACCTGTTCTCGCTGATCGGCGGCAACAAGGTGCTCGCCGGCTCCGCGATCGGCGGCATCGCCGAGACCCAGGAGATGCTCGACTTCTGCGCCGAGCACAACCTGGGCGCCGAGATCGAGCTGATCGAGGCGAGCCAGATCAACGAGGCGTACGAGCGCGTCATCAACTCCGACGTGCGGTACCGCTTCGTGATCGACACGGCCACCATCTGAGCCCGCGGCCGAACCACCTCTCATGGCCTGAGGGGCTCCCCATCATGACCTGAGAGGTAATCGACGCCCTCCTCGGGCTCCGGCAGGATCCCCCTATCCGACCGGACCCGAGGAGGGCTCGCTCATGACCGCCTACGTCGTCGCCGTACTGCGCCCCACCCAGCCCGTGCACCCCGACGTCCTGGAGTACATCGAGCGCGTGCAGGGAACGTTCGAGCCGTTCGGCGGCCGGTTCCTGTCGCACGGCAAGCCCGGCGAGTGGGTGGAGGGGGAGCGCCTCGGCGACCTGGTCATCGTCGAGTTCCCGGACCTGGACCGCGCCCACGAGTGGTACGCGTCCGACGCCTACCGGGAGATCCTGCCGCTGCGCACGGACCACATCCCCGGAGAGCTGGTCCTCTTGGACGGTGTACCGAAGGGGTACGACGCCGCGGACACGGCGGCGAAGATGCGGGACGCCGGGTCCGCGTGACGGGGGCCGCGAGAGTGCCGGAGGCGCGGCACGGCCCGGCCCGGCACGGCCCGGTTCGACCCGGCCGGCCCGGAGGATGCCAGCGCTCAGGACGTGAGCCCGCCCCGCACCAGCCCCACGATCTCCTCGTCGCTCAGCCCGAGCCGCCGCCCCTCCGACACCAGTGCCCGTACCTTCTCCGTCAGCCGGGCCCGTCCCGCGGTCGCGGCCCCGCCGAGGACCACGGCGCCCCGCCCGCGCCGCAGCTCGATGACGCCTTCGTCGCGCAGCCGCTGGTAGCCCCGGAGCACGGTGTGGAGGTTGACGCCCAGCGAGTCGGCGAGCGCGCGGGCCGACGGCAGCCGTTCTCCCGGGGCCACGTCCCCGTCGGCGACGGCGCGGCGCACCTGCGCCGCGATCTGGTCGCCGAGGGGGGTGGCGCAGGCGGGGTCCACACGGATCAGCATGGGCCGTCCTTTCGTGCGACGAGCGAGTTGAGCAGGGCGGCCGCGGTGCCGGCGTCGTCGACGGTGACGGCGAACTCGCGTCCGCCCGTCCGTCGTACGACCAGGGCCTCGCCCGCCCGCAGGACCACTCCCGTCGCGCCCGGCCGGATCCGGTACCCCCAGCCGCCGAAGTCGCCGAGAGGGCTGATCGTACGCCGCGACGCGCTCTCGACCTGCTCCAGCGGGATCCGGACCCGCGGCCACGGCAGCCCGCTCTGCGCCACGACGAGCCCGCCCGGCCCGACGGTCACCTGGACCCGGCCGAACGCCAGGGAGGCCACGCCCGCGACCGCGAGCACCAGGCCCCACCAGCCGCCCAGGACGGTGGCCACGAGCCCGGCCGCGATCAGCACCGCCCCGATCAGCGCGAGGGGCCACGACCCGGCCTGCCGCACCCAGACCGCCCGCTCGCCCTCGCGCAGCGCCAGCGAGGTGCCGCCCGTCGCGTCGCCCACCGCCCCCGCGCGGGGCCAGCCCCGGGTGAGCAGCCACCCGACCCCGCCCACGACGACGGCGACCGCGGCCGCCACGGCCAGGTGCCACCAGGGCATACGGACGTCACGCGCATCGCCGACAGCGGCGTTCACCCGCAGCACGGAGACCGAGACCGACCCCAGCAGCCCCGCCGTGCCCCAGCCGAGCACGACGGTCGACCGCGCGCCGCCCAGCCGCTGCCAGACCGCGGCGACGACGAACAGCACCCCGGTCCCGATGAGCACCAGCAGGCCCACGACCAGGAAACTCCGGGGCGACGAGAACCCGTCGGGCGGCCCGGAGCCCGGGAAGTGCGTGGCCATGGGGTCGGGGAGCCGGTCGCGCAGTGCGGTGTGGACAGCGGTGGTGACGAGCGCGGCCACGGCGAACGGCAGCCCGGCGAAGAGGGCCCGGGGAGCTGGGGAGGGCTTCATGGTGACTCCGTCCGCTGATGTTCGCTACTTGTTAGCGTCATAGTAGAACAATCAGCGAAGGCGTGGCAAAGGCGCAGGCAGAGCCGTGCGGAGCTGTCACGGCCGAGGCCGTATGTCCTGCGAGCCGCGCGTGTTCGCGGCTGCGGCGGGCTGAGACGGAAGTCAGGGCACGAGGTGCCCGAGCTCCAACCCGGCGACCGGGTACGGCCGTTCGGCGGGAAGCAGGCGGGCAGCCCGTTCCCGGTCGCCGTCACGCACGGCGGCCCGCACCTCCCGCGCGAGCGCCGTCACATCGCTGATCCCCACCGTCCACTCGTCCGCGTACAGCCGCACGGCCTCGCCGGACAGTCCGAGCTGCAACGACCGGTGGGCCAGCGGTTGCAGCGACAGATCCCGCTCGGGATCCCACTGCACCCGCGCCGGCGACCGCCTCAACTCCCTCTTCCACGCGGCCTGATCACTGTGAACGGAGCGCGTGTAGCTCGACAGGCACGCATGCCGCAGCGCCCACTCGAACCCCTCCCGCGAGATCTCCACGGCGAGCACGACCTCCTGCCCCGGCTTCTCCGCCCAGCCGCAGCGGTACATCATCCACAGGAACGACGGCTTGATCCACGTCATCCGGTCCCGCTTCCAGAGAGCGGGGAAGCGCCCGTCGCGGGCGGCGGGGAGGCCGATCTCGGGCGCGTACGCCTGGTAGACGGTGACCGTGGACGGAGTGTGGGCGGCGCGGATCTCATGGCGCGGTGCGCTGGTCATGGCGTTCAGAATGTGGCGGCGCGGCGCGCGGAACCAGCGATTTTCCGTCGCCGGGATCCTCGGCGACCTCGCACCACACCGTCTTGTCGTGCACCCCTTGCCGTACGCCCCAGCGCACGGCGACCGCGCCGACCAGCGCCAGCCCGCGCCCGGACTCGTCGTCGGGCACCGCGTGGAGGAGAACGGGCAGCGCCCGCGGGTCGGGGTCGGTGACCTCGACCCGCGTACGGCCGTCGCCCCCGCCCCGGACGAGCACGGTCAGGGGTGTCCCCTCCCCGAGATGGTCGATCACGTTCGTCACCAACTCGCTGACGCAGAGCTGCACTTCGAACCCGTGACCGCGCAGCCGGTGCCGCAACTCTGGTACCGCTTTCGGGGTGGCCAGCAGGTCGATCCTCGTGGGGCGGGGCGAGTGGGGGCCGGTCATGGGCGGACGCCTTCCTGTGCCGTGTGTCGCGTGCTCTGTGTGACGAACCGCTCACACCTTGACGCCGACCCGCGTACCGTAAAAGGGATTTCGCGTCCGCAGACCGGGCTGCGGACGCCTGTCACCCGGACGGTGAACGATGGCGCGGCGCAGGGACATCGACGGCTCCATGAGCGTTCCGACCTTCTACGGCAAGGAGCTGCGCTGGAAACGCGAGGCCGCCGGGCTCTCCCTGGAGGACCTGGTGCGGGGGAGTTTCTACGGCAAGACGTACCTCAGCGACATCGAGCGCGGGCAGCGCCGAATGCCGCTGGACCTGGCCCGGCACGCCGACCAAGTGCTGCGCACGGACGGGTACTTCGAGCGCAACTGTGAAGATGTGCGCAAGGCGCGGCTCGGCCCGCATGCCGCGTACTTCGAGAAGGTGCTAGAGGCGGAGCGGCACGCGGAGGTCATCGAGGAGTGGTGTCCCACCGCGATCCCCGGTCTGCTGCAACTTGCGCCGTACGCGCGGGCTCAAGTCAGGATGGCCCACCCGATGGCGGCCGACGACTGGGCCGAGGAGAAGGTCACGGCCCGCCTCGCGCGCGCCCGTCTCTTCGACGACGATCACCACACCCCCGAGTATTGGGTGATTCTGCACGAGCGTCTGCTGACCGAACCGGTCATCCCGCCGAGCGAGATGGTCGAGCAGTTGCATCGGATCGCCGAGTTGGCCGAACGGCATCGCATCGTTCCGCAACTAGTGCTGCGGAAGAGCGGGGCGCACCCTCTCGCGCTGGCATCCATCATGGTCATGGCGTTCCCGGACGCACCGCCGCTGGTCTATACGGAGGCGTCCTACAGCGGCGCCACCATCGACGATCCGGCCCTCGTGAAGCAGTACCGCAAGGCTTACGATCGGCTCAGGGCCGTCGGGCAGTCCCCGGACACGTCCCTGGCCATGATCAAGGCAGCGGCAGAGGAATACCGAAATGGTGAGCAGCCGGACCGACTTGGGTGACGCGCTCTGGGTCAGGAGCAGCTACAGCAATGGAGACGGCGGCAACTGCGTAGAGGCTGCCCGCGACTTTCCCGGCGCTGCCCGCTGGCGCAAATCCACGTACAGCAACGGCAGCGGCGGCGAATGCGTCGAGGTAGCCGACGGAGTCCCCGGCATCGTCCCGGTCCGCGACAGCAAGAACCCCGGCGGGCCGGTCGTCACCCTCACCGGCACCGCCTGGCGCGCGTTCATTGACTCGCTCTGAACCAGCCGGGCTGCCCCGCCCAGCCGGATAAAGTCGCTCGGTACAACTGGTTGTGGGGACAACCAGAGCGCCTTGGGGAGGGCATGCGGAACATGAGTCGTCGTTCTGGTGGCATGGTCGGTGCTTGGGCCGAGATGCAGAGGCAGCAGCAGCGTCAGGTGGAGACCGAGGCCCGGCGGCAGCGCCTCGAAGAGCAGCAGGCGCGCGCCCATCAGCGGCGGGCCGCCCAGAGCTACCGCGAGTACCGACAGGCCGAGGCGGCGCGCCGCACCGAGGAACTGGACGCCCAGATCACCGTGCTCCAGAACCTTCTCGCCAGCGGGTGCCGGACCCCTGCCTTCAGCGCGTCGTCGCTGCTGCGCCCGGAACAGATCGCTCCCTTCGCGCCGGGTCGGCTGGGGCAGCCTGTGTCCATGCCGGTCAGCGACCATTACCAGGCACAGGGCGGCTGGACGGCCGGCCGCAGAGCTCAGGCCCAGGCCGAGGCGAGGGCACGCTTCGAACGGGACTGGCACGCGGCCCAGGCCGCTGAGGCGCAGCGACTCCAACAACTTGCCGCCTATCAAAGGGAGTACGAGCATTGGGCGGATGCCCAACTGGCCGACACCCGGCGCCACAACACGGGGATCGCCGAGCTGACAGAGGGAGTGCGCCGACGCGATCCCGATGCTGTGGTCGAGTACTTCTCGGCGGCGCTCTACGCGTCGACCGCGTGGCCGGAAGGGTTTCCCCGCCAGGTTGCCGCGGCCTATGACGCGGCGGCAGGGCAGTTGGTTCTCGACTGGGAACTCCCCGGCTACGACATCGTCCCCGAGGCCAAGGCCGTCCGATACCTGTCCAGTACGGACCAGGAGAAGGAGACAGCACGTCCGGTCGGTCAGCGACGTTCGGTCTATCGCGAGGTCCTGGCTCAGTGCGTACTGCTCGTGCTGCACGACGTCTTCGCTGCCGACGAGTCCGGCGTGATCGAGTCCGTGACCCTGAACGGTTTCGTGGACGGGCACGACCCCGCGACGGGAAGACGCGGGCGTATCTATCTGGCGACCGTGATGGCGCCCGGCGTGACCTTCCGCGGGCTGCACATCGAGCAGGTGGATCCCCTCAGCTGCCTGGCTGACGCGCTGCGCGGACAGCTTTCGGTCCGCCCGGACCAACTGACGCCGGTGCGCCCGGGCCGCTTGCCGCAGGACATCGGGAATCGCGTCGTCACCCATGGCACGGACGACGATCCGGATCTGTACTCAATGGATCCGATCGCGTTCGAAGACCTGGTGGCTGAGCTGTTCCGTGCCATGGGGATGCAAGCGGTCACCACTCAGCGCTCCAACGACGGTGGCGTGGACGTCGACGCACTGGACCCGGCGCCCATCAGAGGCGGCAAGATCGTCGTTCAGGTGAAGCGCTACCGCAACACCGTGCCGCCCACCGCGGTGCGCGATCTGTACGGGACGGTCCAGGACGCCGGCGCCAACAAGGGCGTCCTCGTCACGACGTCGAAGTTCGGCCCGGGCTCACACACGTTCGCCAACGGGAAACCCTTGGAGCTGATCTCTGGGACGGAACTCGTCGACCTGCTCCACCGGCACGGGCTGCGCGGACGCCTGGGCGGTGACGCCTCGCCCGCATCGGCGAATTCCACGGCGACGGTTCCCGACCTCCGGCTTCCCGACGACTACAACGTCCTGGGCATGTCCTGGACCGGAGACGTCCGCCTCGACGTCTGTGCCCTTGTCTGCCAGGGCAACCGGGTGCTCAGCGACGACCACTTCGTGTTCTTCAACAACCCGCAGACTCCGGACGGCTCCGTGCGCGCACTTCCCGCCACCGCACCCGACAAGGCCGCCATCTGCGTCTCCTTCGACGGGCTGCCCGCCGCTGCCGACCGGTTCGTCCTGGTGGCCGCAGTCGATCCGGAGACCAACCCGGACGCGGACCTCTCAGGGTTCACGAACGCCGGCATCCGGCTCCTGGACCCGGCGCTGACGGAACTGGGGCGGCTTGAAGTCTCCGACGGCCGACCAGGAGAGACCGCCCTCGTCCTCGGCTCGTTCCGCCACCGGCCCAACGGCGACTGGGACTTCGTCCTCGGCGGCAAGGGCTACACGGGAGGCCTGGAAGAACTCGTACGCGATTTCGGCATCGACGTCGAGTGACCACATATGGTGCTGCCCCTTACCAGGCGCGATTACTCGCCAGGCACTATGGGTGATAACCGACGTGCCGTACATGATGGTCGCTATCTACAGCTGGAGCGCTAGGGGAGAAAGGTCAGGAGAGCCAGCGTGTAGAGCCCGACGACCATGGGGGCCAGGTAGCCTTCCCACGCTTCGATCCCCTTCTGTTCCGAGTCGTGCGTGGCGTGCTTCGTGCGTTGGATTCCGGCGAACGTCCCGGCCACACAAAGGAACAGGCCGGCCCCGACGAGCCAATTCACGCCGGTCGAGGTGAAGGATCCATGGATTCCGCACAGGCGCAGGATCACTCCCACCAGCACGGGCAGACCGCTGGCGACAGTGATGCGATCGACTTTCCGGTAAGCGGTCTCCTTGCTGTCGATCCACTGCTCCAGCACCCACTCCCTCCTGATGTCCTCGTCCGCCGGCCCCGACTGCCAACTGTCCGCCACGGCGAATGAGACGAAGAATGTGGCCGCGAGTCCGCCCGCACCTGTGGTGATCGCGAAGAGGCCTTTCTCGTCCTTCAGGTAGATGGCGGCGAGGACCTCGAACGACGCGAGAACCGAGACGGTGGCGATCGCGACCGGGACCGCCGTGTACAGGACGGCTGCCGGGAGGTTGGCCGTGTTGTCCTTTTCCGCGCCGATGGCGGCCAGGCCCATGGAACCGGTGAGGCTTCCTATGGTGGCCACCACCAGCAGGCCGCAGGCCAGGGCGACCAATGTCTCCGAGCCCTTGTGCTTGTTGGAGGTGAAGAGAACGGTGACGGTAGGAATGGCAAGCGCCCCGAAAGCTCCCACGATGGGTGCGTAAGCGGCTGCTCCACGGCGGATGTCGTAGTGACCTTCCGCCGTGGAGGCTCCCTGACTGTTTCTGCCCATGCGGGAAAAGCTAGAGCCGCAGTGATGCCCAAGGGGCGCCATGCAAGTCCGGTTACGCATCAGGCATGACCTGATATAGACGGCTCAACTATTGAATCTCGCTCAGCCCAGTTCCGGAGCCGGTGCGACCCCCACCGGACACGAAACCCCCGTCCCCCCACCCCCGCAGTACCCGCCCGGATTCTTCTCCAGGTACTGCTGGTGCTCCGGCTCAGCCGGATAGAAGGGGCGGGTGTCCGACGGGAGGATCGCCGTCGTGATCGTGCCGTGGCCCGAACCGGTCAGGACCTGCTGGTACGCCGCGCGGGAGGCCTCCGCGGCGGCGGCCTGCGCGGGGGAGTGGGTGTAGACCGAGGAGCGGTACTGGGTGCCCACGTCGGTGCCCTGGCGGAAGCCCTGGGTCGGGTCGTGGTTCTCCCAGAAGAGCTTCAGGAGTTCGCCGTACGGGACGACGGACGGGTCGTAGATCACCCGTACCGCCTCCGCGTGCCCCGTTAGGCCCGAGCCGACCTCGTCGTACGACGGGTTCTCGGTGTGGCCGCCCTGGTAGCCGACGAGCGTCGTCCACACGCCCGGTGTCCGCCAGAAGACGCGCTCGGCGCCCCAGAAGCAGCCGAGCGCGAAGTCGGCGACCGCCAAGCCGTCCGGATACGGGCCCAGCAGCGGGGTGCCGAGGACCGTGTGCCGCTCCGGGACCGTGAATTCGGGCTCGGAGCGGCCGCGCAGGGCCTGCTCGGGGGTGGGCAGGACCGGGGTCCGGCCGAAGAGTGCCATGGGGTGCTGCCTCCCGGTGTCGACGTCACCCCCGACAACAACCGGGGCGCGGCCCGCGATTCCGGCGTCAGGCCGACAGGGTCGCCGGGCTGCCCCCGTTCGCCTCGTAACCGGCCACCGCCAGCGCCCGGTACACGGCGTACGACGCCGCCGGATCGGCCTCCGCCGTCCACGGCACGGCGCCCACGTGCCCGTCGACCCGCACCAGCTGCTGCATCGCCTCCGACCAGCGCTCGCTGCGCACCAGGAAGAACACCAGCAGATGCCGTACGTGCGCGAGCATCGGGTCGTCGGGCCGCGCCGCGTGCACCGCGAACAGGGCGCCGTGCAGGGCCTTGGAGACGACCTCGCTCTCGTAGAAGCCGCGCACCAGATTCACATCGGGCATGTGCTCGTACAGCGCGAAGAGCGGCAGCGCGGCCAGCAGCGAGCCGCGCGGGGCGCGGGCGGCGGCGGCCTCGGCGAAGGCGAACGCCTGCTCGCGCGAGCCGTGCCACTTCTCGCACCAGTAGCGCAGGCCGGCCAGGTGCGCCCCCATGTGCCCGGGCGCGGTGTCCAGGATCTTCAGCCAGACCTGCTCGAACTCCGGCTGGGAGTAACCGAGCCCGCGGGCCACCGCGAGATGCGTGATGTGCGGGACCGGGTCACCCGGCGCGAGCAGCGCGGCCTGCTCACAGGCGCCGCGCGCCTCCTCCAGGATGATCCGCTGCTCGTCCTCGGTGCCGCCGCCCCGCCACGCCTGCTGCACCAGGAACTCGGCGAACACCTGTGCCCCGCCCGCGTCCTTGGGCTGCTGCGAGCGCCAGGCGTGCAGCCACCCGGCGCCGAGCCGCGGCGTCGCCTGCGCTTCGAGGGCGGCGGCACCGGCGATCGCCTGCACCCGCTCCCACCGCGCCTCGGTCTCCCGGCCGGTCCCGGCCAGCAATTGCGAAGCGGCCGTGAAATCCTGATTGCGCTGGACGACGGACATCACGTCGAGCAGATCCTGGTCGGGCCCGGGCAGCCGGACGTCCAGGTCCTCCTGTCGCATGAACCCGTAGTCCGCCGGATCGGCGGCGTCCGGCGACCCCGGTGCCACCTGACGGATGCCGCCGCGCCTGCGCAGCATCACCACCCAGGCGATCATCAGCACGGCCATCAGCCCCCAGAGAATTCCCATGCTTCAAAGCTAACCGAGGCGGCGACGGCTCTCCGGCGCACTACTCTCGGGGCACATGAGCGACACGCACAGCCAGAGCGAAGCCCACCGCGGCTTCGAGACCACCGCCATCCACGCCGGGAACACGGCCGACCCCGTCACCGGCGCCGTGGTCCCGCCGATCTACCAGGTCTCCACGTACAAGCAGGACGGCGTGGGCGGTCTGCGCGGCGGCTACGAGTACAGCCGCAGCGCCAACCCCACCCGTACCGCCCTGGAGGAGAACCTCGCCGCGCTGGAGGGCGGCCGTCGCGGCCTCGCCTTCGCGTCGGGCCTGGCCGCCGAGGACTGCCTGCTGCGTACGCTGCTCAGCCCGGGGGACCACGTGGTCATCCCGAACGACGCGTACGGCGGCACGTTCCGTCTGTTCGCGAAGGTCGTCTCGCGCTGGGGCGTCGAGTGGTCCGTCGCCGACACCAGCGACGCGGCGGCCGTCCGGGCCGCGCTCACGCCGAAGACGAAGGTCATCTGGGTCGAGACCCCGTCGAACCCGCTGCTCGGCATCACGGACATCGCCGCCGTCGCCCAGGTCGCCCGGGACGCGGGCGCCCGCCTCGTCGTCGACAACACCTTCGCCAGCCCCTACCTCCAGCAGCCGCTGGCGCTCGGCGCGGACGTCGTCGTGCACTCCATGACCAAGTACATGGGCGGCCACTCCGACGTGGTCGGCGGCGCCCTGGTCGTGAGCGACGAGGCGCTGGGCGAGGAGCTGGCCTACCACCAGAACGCGATGGGCGCGGTCGCCGGGCCCTTCGACTCCTGGCTGGTGCTGCGCGGCATCAAGACGCTCCCCGTCCGCATGGACCGGCACAGTGAGAACGCCACCCGGGTCGCCGAGATGCTCGGCCGCCACCCCCGCGTCACCAAGGTCCTCTACCCGGGCCTGCCCGACCACCCGGGCCACGAGATCGCCGCGAAGCAGATGAAGGCGTTCGGCGGCATGGTGTCGTTCCAGGTCGAGGGCGGCGAGGCGGCGGCCGTCGAGGTCTGCAACCGCGCCAAGCTGTTCACCCTCGGCGAGTCCCTGGGCGGCGTCGAGTCGCTCATCGAGCACCCGGGCCGGATGACGCACGCCTCGGTCGCCGGGTCGGCCCTGGAGGTCCCCGCCGACCTGGTCCGGCTCTCGGTCGGCATCGAGTCGGTGGACGACCTCCTCGCCGACCTCAAGCAGGCCCTGGAGGGCTGAGCAGGCTCACCAAGCCACGCCGTACGGGCTCGGGCTCACCCGGCCACGCCGTACAGGCGGTACGGGCTCGGGCTCACCAGCCCGTCAGCGGTGGAGTCGTCTCCGACGGCGGCTCCACCCACGGCCGGGTCATGGTCGCCCACACCAGGAACGCGACCACCGCCACGGCCAGCACGCACCACAGCACCCGCCGGACGGTCCGCCGCCGGCGCAGCGTCCGGGTGCCCCGGCGCATCGCCTCCGCGCACAGCTCGGCGGGGACCGCGGGCGGTGCGGCGGAGTCGAGCACGGCGCGCACCGACGCCGACTTGCGGTCGTCGAGGCTCATGTCGAGGCCGCCTTCGGCAGCGGCGTCACGGACGCCGGTCCGCGCGGCGGATGCAGCACCAGGCCCATCGCGCGGGTGTGCACGGCACGGACCCGCTCCATGGGAAGGCCGAGCAGCGCCGCCACCTGCTCCTCGCCGACCCCTTCGAACAGCCGGAGAACGAGAATCAGCCGTTCCTGCGGCGACAGGTGCCGCAGGACACCGTCCGGCCTGCGGTGCCGGGGCCGGGGCGGCCAGGTGCCGCGCGCGAAGCGGACGGCCAGGTCCTTGCGGGCGCAGTCGTAGGGATCCTCCCCCCGAAGACGGTCCCAGGAGGCATACGTCCGGGCGAGGGAGGCCGTGAGGAGTCTGCGCGCGCGGGGATTGTCGTCATGGGGCTCGGCGGTCAGCAGCGTCGCGGCATGGAGCAGCCGCCCGGCCGCGCCCGCGACGAACGCCTCGAACTCGCGGGCCCGGCGGGCATCCCGGGACGCCTGCCGATCGCGCACCCTTCATATGAGGCCTGCCGCGGCCCCCCGGTCAAGAGGCGGGAGCCGCGGCAGTGCGGATGTCCGGGGGCTTTTCACGACACGCCCCGGGGACCCTCAGGACTCGGCGGGCGGAACGGCCTGGCCCGACTGGCGCGCCGAGAGGGCCGTGTTGAAGCGCGTGAGGAGCGCGCAGAACTGTTCGCGCTCCTGCGGCTCCCAGTCCTGCGTCAATTGCGCCATCAATTCCTGCCTCGACGTACGGACTTCGTCGAGGCGGGCGAGACCGCGTGGGGAGAGCTGGAGCACGACGGCCCGGCCGTCCTCGGGATGCGACGTGCGCTTCACGAGACCGGTGTCGACGAGCGGGGCGACCTGGCGGGTCACCGTGGAGGAATCGATCCCCATGCTCGCCGCGAGCGCCTTGACGCCCATCGGACCTTCTTTGTCGAGGCGGTTGAGCAGCAGATACGCGGCTCGGTCCATGGAATTGCGCACCTGCCCGACCCCGCCGAGCCGGGTCTGTTCGGCGCGACGGGCGAAGACCGCCACCTCGTGCTGCAGCGTTTCGAGGAGGCCGGTGTCGCCGGCGGTCGACATGTCCATCGTTTCCTGTGGTGTGGGCATGGCCGGGGGCTCACTTCATGCGTGGGTGGTGGATTGCACTCAATTTCTCAATGACGAGATTGGCCCACAGAGTACGCGGCGAAAGCGCTGGCCGTACCGGCCGTGCGCAATCCGGTCTCGCAGCGTGAACATCCCGGGTCACCTGCGGCGTGAGCTGCGAGACTTCCGTCATGAGCTACAGCGCGTCTGACTCCTTGCCTTTCCCGGCCGCGGTCACTCTGGACGACGTACGCGGTGCGCAGAAAATGCTCTCCGGGGTGTCCCGGGTGACAACGATGGCGCACAGTCACCACCTCTCCCAACTGGTGGGATCTCCGGTCCATCTCAAGTGCGAGAACCTCCAGCGGACCGGTTCCTTCAAGCTGCGCGGCGCCTACGTGCGGATCGCCGGGCTGCTGCCCGAGGAGCGGGCCGCCGGAGTGGTGGCGGCGAGCGCGGGCAACCACGCACAGGGGGTGGCCCTCGCCTCCTCGCTCCTCGGCGTGCGCTCCACGGTGTTCATGCCGGTCGGCGCGCCCCTGCCCAAGGTCGCCGCGACCCGCGACTACGGGGCTGAGGTGCGGCTGCACGGCCAGGTGGTGGACGAGACGCTGGCCGCCGCCCAGGAGTACGCCGAGCGGACCGGCGCCGTCTTCATCCACCCCTTCGACCACCCGGACATCGTGGCCGGGCAGGGCACGCTCGGCCTGGAGATCCTGGAGCAGTGCCCGGAGGCGCGCACGATCGTCGTCGGGATCGGCGGCGGGGGCCTGGCGGCCGGTCTCGCGGTCGCCGTGAAGGCGCTGCGCCCCGAGGTACGGGTGATCGGGGTGCAGGCGGCCGGCGCGGCCGCGTACCCGCCCTCGCTGGCGGCCGGGCGGCCGGTGGCGATCGACGCCCCGGCGACGATGGCCGACGGCATCAAGGTGGGGCGGCCCGGCGACATCCCGTTCCGGCTGGTCGCCGACCTGGTCGACGAGGTCCGTACGGTGACCGAGGACCAGCTCTCCAGCGCCCTGCTGCTCTGCCTGGAGCGCGCCAAGATGGTCGTCGAACCGGCCGGCGCGAGCCCGGTCGCGGCGCTGCTCGCCGATCCCGCCGGCTTCGAGGGCCCGGTGGTCGCGCTGCTGTCCGGCGGCAACGTCGACCCGCTGCTGATGCAGCGCGTCCTCACCCACGGCATGGCCGCGGCAGGCCGCTACCTCTCGCTGCGGCTGCGCCTGACCGACCGCCCCGGCGCCCTGGCCACGCTCCTCGGGGTGCTGTCGGTGGCCGACGCCAACGTCCTGGACGTGGGCCACGTCCGCACCGATCCGCGGCTCGGGCTGACCGAGGCCGAGGTGGAGCTGCACCTGGAGATGAAGGGGCCCGCGCACTGCGCCGCGGTCGAGGCGGCGCTGAGCGGCGCGGGATACACGGTCACGGGGAAGTCCGTGTAAATCCATTGCCGATACGCGATACATCGCGATAGCGTGTGCCCCTCGTCACGCTTCGCCGGGCATGCATGTCCCGGCAAATTTACAATTTCAGTACGTATCGGGACGTACGAATCTGGGGGAACCACATGCCAGGCGCCATCTATGCCGAAGGTCTGGTGAAGACCTTCGGCGATGTCCGGGCTCTCGACGGGGTCGATCTGGACGTGCCGGAAGGCACGGTCCTCGGCCTGCTCGGGCCGAACGGAGCGGGTAAGACCACGGCGGTGCGCTGCCTGACCACGCTGCTGACGCCGGACAGCGGCAGGGCGGTCGTCGCGGGCATCGACGTCCTGAAGAATCCGAACGAGGTCCGCCGCTCGATCGGCCTGTCCGGCCAGTTCGCCGCGGTCGACGAGTACCTGACCGGCCGCGAGAACCTCCAGATGGTCGGCCAGCTCTACCAGATGCGGGCCAAGGAGGCGAAGGCCCGGGCGGCCGAGCTCCTTGAGCGGTTCAATCTCGCGGACGCCGCCGACCGCCCCTCCAAGACGTACTCCGGAGGCATGCGCCGCCGCCTCGACCTCGCGGCAGCGCTCGTCGTCTCCCCGCCGGTGATGTTCATGGACGAGCCGACCACCGGACTCGACCCGCGCAACCGCCAGCAGCTGTGGGAGGTCATCCAGGAGCTGGTGGCCGGCGGCACCACCCTGCTGCTCACCACCCAGTACCTCGAAGAGGCCGACCACCTCGCGCACGACATCTGTGTCGTCGACCACGGCCGCGTCATCGCCCGCGGCACCTCCGACCAGCTCAAGGCGCAGACCGGCGGCGAGCGCGTCGAGGTCGTCGTGCACGAGCCCGAGCACATCGCCGCCGCCCGGGAGATCCTCGCCGGCTTCGGCAAGGGCGAGACCAGCGTCGCCGAGCACACCCGCAAGCTCACCGTCCCGGTCACCGGCGGCGCCAAGCTGCTCGCCGAGGTGATCCGCGACCTCGACGCGCGGGGCATCGAGATCGACGACATCGCCCTGCGCCGCCCCACCCTCGACGACGTCTTCATCTCGCTGACCGGCCACCTCGCGGAAGCGGCGGAGCAGGACGAACAGGAGACCAGCTGATGAGTGCCGTCACCGAAAGCGTCCGCGCCCCGCGCGCGGCGGGCGGCATCGGCCAGTCCGTCCGGGACTCCCTGGTCGTCGCCAAGCGCAATCTGATCCGGATGACCCGGATCCCCGAGATGATCCTCTTCGGGATCATCCAGCCGGTGATGTTCGTGGTGCTGTTCACGTACGTCTTCGGCGGCTCGATCTCCATCCCGGGCGCGGGCACCAGCCCCAGTGCCTACAAGGAATTCCTGATGGCGGGCATCTTCGCCCAGACCGTCACCTTCGCCACGGCCGGTGCGGGCGCGGGCATCGCCGACGACATGCACAAGGGCCTCATCGACCGGTTCCGCTCGCTGCCCATGGCGCGCGGAGCGGTGCTCACCGGGCGCACCCTCGCCGACCTCGTGCAGACGGCCGTGACGCTCGCCGTCCTCGCCGCCGTCGCCCTGCTCGTCGGCTGGCGCACCCACGAGAACATCGGCAAGGTCCTCGCCGGCTTCGGCCTGCTCCTGCTGCTCGGCTACGCGTTCACCTGGATCGGCGCCCTGATCGGCCTGTCCGTGCGGACCCCCGAGGCGGCGACCTCGGGCGGCCTCATCTGGCTCTTCCCGCTGACCTTCATCTCGAACGCGTTCGTGCCGGTCAACGGCATGCCGAAGTTCCTCCAGTACATCGCGGAGTGGAACCCGTTCAGTGCCACGGTGGCGGCGGCCCGCGAGCTGTTCGGCAACACGATCCCCGGCGTCCCCAAGTCGGTGACCGGCGCCTGGCCCATGGAGCACCCCGTGTGGGCCTCCCTGATCTGGTCCGTGCTGATCATCCTGGTGTTCCGCACCCTCGCCGTCCGCAAGTACCGCAAGGCGGCCGGCTGACCGGCCCGCACCCGGACACGGGAAGGCCCCCGGAGCGAGCACGCTCCGGGGGCCTTCCCGTACGACAGGGGGGCGTCAGCCGCTGTACGGCTCCGCCTTGAGGATGCGGACCGAGGCCAGCTTGCCGTTCGGCAGCTCGTACTCGGCGTCCTCGCCGACCTTCTTGCCGTTCACGCCCGTGCCCAGCGGCGACTGCGGCGAGTACGTCTCGATGTCGGAGCTCGCGTACTCGCGGGAGGCGAGCAGGAACTCGAGGGTGTCGTCCTCGTCGCCGTCGAAGGCGATGGTGACGACCATGCCCGGCGCGACGACGCCGGTGGCGGCCGGGGCCTCGCCGACCTTGGCCTTCTCAAGGAGCTGGGTCAGCTGGCGGATGCGGAGCTCCTGCTTGCCCTGCTCCTCCTTGGCCGCGTGGTACCCGCCGTTCTCGCGCAGGTCGCCCTCCTCGCGCGCCGCCGCGATCTTCTGCGTGACTTCCTCGCGCGCGGGACCAGACAGGTGAGCCAGCTCGTCCTTGAGCTTGGTGTACGCCTCCTGCGTCAGCCAGGTGACGTCTTCGCTGGTCTGGGTCACAGGTCGCTCCTCGTAGGTACTGGGATACAAAGCATCGCCCTACCCAGAAGGATGTTCCCTCTCGAGTGGGCGAAACCACGAGCCTAACAATTCACCGGCCAAAGGGGGAGGACATAAGGCATCAGTTTTACGTCAACGCAGGTCAGCCACGATGGGGCGGTGGCGGCCGGGGTCGGTCGGGGTCAGTCGGCGTGGCAGCCGAGCAGTTCGGCCGTCGTTCCCCTGCCGCCGGACGTGCGGAGCGTGACGACCTTGTCGATCCGGTCCTGCTTCTGGTCGAAGCGGAAGTCGGCGCGGCCCACCTCGGAGCCGTCCGCGTCCTGGGAGCGGATCGTGCAGTAGCCGGAGGTACCGGTGTCCTTGCGGATCTCCAGATGGACCTTGACGTTGTCGTCGTAGGTCTTGAACGCGATGACCTCACCGCTGAACTTGCTGCCGCCCGCGATGTAGTACCAGCCGAACCAGACCATCATCGCGGCGAACAGGGTGCCCAGCACGATCGCGGCGATGCGCAGCTTGCGGTCGGCGCGGGCGTCGGCGCTGCGCGGCGAGCTGTAGCGGCCCTCGGGCAGTTGCTGCTGCGCGGCGCTCATCAGCCAGTTCCTCTCGCCTCGCCCGTCAAGATGCGGACACCGGAATTTTCGGCCCCCCGGTTCGGTCACTATAGAAGCCGCCCATTGCACCGAATCACACCAGGGCGCCCTATCTCACCGAGGATCTTGTCTTGACTGAGCAGCTGCGACTGATGGCCGTTCACGCCCACCCCGACGACGAGTCGTCGAAGGGCGCGGCCACGATGGCCAAGTATGTGTCCGAGGGGGTGGACGTGCTGGTCGTCACGTGCACGGGCGGCGAGCGCGGCTCCATCCTCAACCCCAAGCTCCAGGGGGACACGTACATCGAGGAGCACATCCACGAGGTGCGCAAGAAGGAGATGGACGAGGCCCGCGAGATCCTCGGCGTCAAGCAGGAGTGGCTCGGCTTCGTCGACTCGGGACTGCCCGAGGGCGACCCGCTGCCGCCGCTGCCGGAGGGCTGCTTCGCGCTGGAGGACGTCGACGCGGCGGCCGGCCGCCTGGTCCGGCAGATCCGCGCCTTCCGTCCTCAGGTCGTCACCACGTACGACGAGAACGGCGGCTACCCGCACCCCGACCACATCATGACCCACAAGATCACGATGGTGGCCTTCGACGGTGCGAACGACCCGGTCGCCTACCCCGAGGCGGAGTTCGGCCCGGTCTTCCAGCCGTCGAAGCTCTACTACAACCAGGGCTTCAACCGCCCGCGCACCCAGGCCCTGCACGACGCGCTGATCGCGCGCGGCATGGAGTCGCCGTACGGGGACTGGCTCAAGCGCTGGGACGAGTCCGACCGGGTCGAGCGGAACCTCACCACGCACGTGCCCTGCGCCGACTTCTATGAGATCCGCGACAAGGCGCTGATCGCGCACGCCACGCAGATCGACCCCGACGGCGGCTGGTTCCGGGTTCCGATGGAGGTCCAGAAGGAGGTCTGGCCGACCGAGGAGTACGAGCTCGCCACGTCGCTCGTCGACACCTCCCTCCCCGAGGACGACCTCTTCGCGGGCGTACGCGAGAATGCCTGATGTGATTGCGAATCTGGCATTGACCCATCTCGTCCCTCTGGCCGCGACCGAGGTCGACGAGGACAAGGTGACTCCGGGTGTGCTCGGCTTCATCGTCTTCGCCGTGATGGCCCTCGCCGTGTGGGGCCTGATGAAGTCCATGAACAAGCACATGCGCAAGGTCGACTTCAAGGAGAAGGCCGGCGCGGCCGAGCCGGCGGCCGCGGAAGACCGCCGCACCTCGGCCTGACGCACCCCGACGGCCCGTTCGCGACCTCGCAGGCCGGGGTCGTGGAACGGGTCGTCGGCGCGCGATGAGTTCCGCGCCCCCGCGCGGTCGTACAGGTATGAGCCCTGTACTGATGCACGCGGTCGTCTCCGTGGACGGCTTCATCGCCGATGCCGACGATTCCGTCGGCCACCTCTTCGACTGGTACGGCAACGGGACGGTGCCGATCGTCGACGACGCCGGTTTCCGGGTGTCCAAGGCCTCCGCCGACTACACCCGCGCGGTGTGGGACAGCCTCGGCGTGATCGTCATGGGACGCCGCCTGTTCGACCTGACCAACGGCTGGGACGCGAAGCCGCCCGCCGGTGAGCACGTCGTCGTGGTCTCGCACCGGCCGCGCCCCGCCGACTGGTACCCCGAGGTGTCCCACTACCACTTCGCCCGCGACGTGCCCGAGGCCGTCGCCCTGGCCCGGGAGCTGGCGGGGACGCGGTCCGTCGCGGTCACCGCGGGCGACATCGGCGGCCAGGCGTTCGACCTCGGCCTCGTCGACGTGGTGGCGATGGACGTCGCCCCGGTCGTCCTCGGCGCCGGAAGGCGCTTCTTCGGCTCCGTCGTCGGCGAGCGGCTCCTGGACGACCCGCACGTGGTCGTCCAGGGGGACCGGGTGCTGCACCTCCAGTACCGCTCGCGCGTCAGGACTGCGGAGTCGTCATGACCACGCCCATCGTGTCCCGGGCATGCCGGTTCGGGACCATGCCGAGCCGCCACGCCTGCCAGCCCGTGTCCAGGTCCACGCCCCGCTCCAGGAGCAGCTGGTACGCCTCCACGTAGTCGTCCAGCTTGCCGTCGCGCGTGGGGTGCGTGGCCCGGGCGAGCCGGCCCAGCTCCTCCTGCGCGACCGCCGTGCCGACCTCGGAACCGCCCGGCGAGGCGTAGGGCAGCAGGGTGCAGCGCAGGAAGACCGCCCAGTCCTCGCCGCGCCGGTCGCCGTACGAGGCGAAGAGTGCCCGCGCCTCCTCGCACAGGGTCATCGCCTGCTGGAGCCGGGCGTTGCCCGCGTCGACGACCGCCAGCTCCAGGCACGTCCAGCCCTCGCCGTGCGCGACGCCGATCCGCTGGAAGTCGGCGCGGGCGTCCACGAGGAGCTGGCGGGCGAAGCCGGAGTTGCGCAGCGAGCCGGTCTGCACGGCGCGCTGGTCGCGGGTGACCCGCGCCGAGTGGTGCCGGGCGCACGCGAGCCCGTACACGTCCCGCATCCGCGAGAACATCGTGCGCGAGCGCTCCAGCTCGCGGACCGCCTGGTCGAGGCTGCCGGTCTCCTCCAGGGCCTGGCCCAGGTAGTAGTACGTCCAGGCCTCGCCGCGCGCGTCCTCGTTGTCCCGGTGCCGGGACGCCGCCTGGCGCAGCCCGTCGACCGCCACCGAGGCGTCGCCCTCGACGAGCCGGGCGCGGGCCAGCTGGGTCATCGCCCAGGCCTCGCCGCGGGCGTCGCGGGTGCGGCCGTACAGGTCGAGCGCGGCCCGCAGCTCGTCGTCCGCGCGCGGCACGTCGCCCATCCGCAGGCAGAGCTGGCCGAGCTGGAAGTGGGCCCAGGCCTCGCCGTGCAGCGACTCGTTCTCCCGGTGCAGGGCGAGGGCGTCGGTGAGCAGGGCCAGCGACTCGCGGACATGGGCGCGGTCCCGCTCGACGGCCGCGAGCGCGTGCAGGGTCCAGCCGCGGTCGCCCTTCGTCTCGGGTGTCGTCTGCATCTCCAGGGCCTGCCGCAGCCGGTCGGCGGCCTCGGTGAGCTGGCCCTGGTGGTGCAGGGTGATGCCGAGCGAGCACAGCGCGCGCGCCTCGCCCGCCTGGTGATGCGCCTCGCGGTACAGGTCGACCACCGACGACAGCGTGGTGCGGGCCTTGTCGAGCTCGCCGAGCTGGCGGGCCGCGATACCGGTGCGCCACTGGACCGATCGCACGAGCAGGCCCTGGTCGATGGCCTGCGTCAGCTCGCTGATCTCGCCGAGACGGTAGAGGTCGCCGCGCAGCAGGCAGTAGTCGCACAGCGCGCCGAGCAGGCCGAGCACCGCGTCCTGGTTGACCCCCTCCGCGTGCCGCAGCGCCGCCGTGATGAAGCTCGACTCGTCGTCCAGCCAGCGCAGCGCGGCGTCCAGCGACGTGAAGCCGTGCGGGCCCATCTGCCCGGCCCGCGTCGACATGTTGCCGTCGACCAGGCGGATCACCGAGTCGGCCAGCTCCGCGTAGTTCTGGATCAGCCGCTCCTGGGCGGCCGTGCGCTCCTGCGGCTCCTCCTCGTCGGCGAGGCGGGCCTGCGCGAAGACGCGGACGAGGTCGTGCAGCCGGTAGCGGCTGCCCCGGACGTGGTCGACGAGACCGGCGCGGGCCAGCGCGGTCAGATGCCGGGTGGCCTCCGTGTCGTCCGTCGCCAGCAGGGCCGCCGCCGCGGCCGCGCCCAGCGAGGCCCGGCCCGCGAGCGCGAGCCGCCGCAGCAGCCGCCGGCCCGCGTCGGACTGGTCGGTGTAGCGCAGCCACAGCACGCGCTCGACCGGGTCGACGGGCCCGTACGCGCTCAGATCGGCGGCGAGCTGCCGGGTCGAGCGCGGCCCGATCGCGGACCCGGCGATGCGCAGCGCCAGCGGCAGCCCGCCGCACAACTCCCGTACGGCGTCGGCGGACTCGGCGTCGTACGGGCCGCCGGTGTCCTCCGCCGACTCCCGCAGCAGCTCCTCCGCGCCCGCCGCGTCCAGCGCCTCCACCGGCAGCTGGTGCACCCAGGCGGGGACGTCGTCCCCGAGGTCCAGCGGCTCCCGGGAGGTGACGATCACCAGGCTGTCGGAGCGCTCGGGAATGAGCGTGCGCACCTGCCGGGCGTCCTCGGCGTCGTCGAGCACGATCGTCACCGGAAGCCCCGTCAGATGCTGGTGGTACAGCTCGCTCAGCCGCTTGACCTGCTGCTCCGGCGTGGAGCGCTCACGGAACAGCAGCTGCTCGCGCGGGGCGCCGAGCCGGTTCAGCAGATGCAGCAGCGCGTCCCGGGTCGACAGCGCGGGGCCGTCCGCCCGGTCGCCGCGCAGATCCACGACACAGGCCCCGCGGAACTGGTCGCGCAGCTCGTGCGCGGCCCGCACCGCGAGCGTCGTACGGCCGGAACCGGGCGTCCCGTGCAGCACGACCACCGTCGACCGGGTCTCGGTGCTGGCCCGCGCCGCGTGCACCCACTGCGCGATCCGCGCCATCGCCGTCCGCCGCCCGGCGAACGGCCCCTGCGGCTGCGGGAGTTGGCCGAAGGACTGCTCCAGCACGCTTCTGCGCCGGGCCGCCGCGCTCCGGTCGGGCCTGCGCCCGCCGGGCACCACCGTCTTCGCGCCCACCGACCCGGTGGACGCGGCGAGCACCCGCTGCTGGTCCAGGAAGGGCCGGATGCCCCGCACCTCCAGGGCGGTCAGCCACTGGAGCCGCAACTGCTCGGGCCCACCCGGCTGGTTCCTGGCACCGGCGCTGCGGCTGGCCGCGGGCACGTGCGACGCGGTCACCTTCGCGACGGTCGCGGCGGCCCCGAGCACGGCCACGGCGGCGCCCACCCCGATGGCGGTCCCGGTGCCGGTGCCGAGGATCAGGTCGGCCACGCACGCGGTGACGGCGCCGACTCCCGCCACCTGCAAAGGAGTCGACCCGCCCTGCTTGGCGAACCGCTCCCCGAACGTCATCTGTCCGGCCGCCGCCTCGTCCAGCGCCCGGGTGTACGCGGCGTACTCCTCGGCCGCCGTCTGCTCCATGGCATCCAGCGCACCCCTGGCCCGGGACAGCAGCACCCCGGCATCCGTCCGCCCGCCCGAGCGCCGTGCCTCCTCCTCCACGGCCCGGGCCAACAGCCGCTCGGCCTCCGCCCGATGGCTGTCTCGCATCTTCGGTCCCCCTCCGGTCGCGTCTGTTCCGCGTCAAGTGTCCTGCGTATGGGGTGTCGGCGCGAGAGTCCCTGCGATCAAAGACGGCTCCGTGACGGGCATGCGCGAGGATGGGGGGCATGCCGAACCGACTGGCCCATGAGACGTCCCCCTACCTCCTCCAGCACGCCGACAACCCGGTGGACTGGTGGCCCTGGTCGGCCGAGGCCTTCGAGGAGGCGAAGCGGCGGGGGGTGCCGGTGCTGCTCAGCGTCGGGTACTCCAGCTGCCACT
Organism: Streptomyces sp. HUAS MG91; assembly: GCF_040529335.1. Taxonomy (GTDB): domain Bacteria; phylum Actinomycetota; class Actinomycetes; order Streptomycetales; family Streptomycetaceae; genus Streptomyces; species Streptomyces tabacisoli. Next base: position 5,336,957 of record NZ_CP159534.1, read on the forward strand.
GGTGCCACGTCATGGCGCACGAGTCCTTCGAGGACGACGCCACCGCCGCCCTCGTCAACGACCACTTCGTCGCCGTGAAGGTCGACCGTGAGGAGCGGCCCGACGTCGACGCCGTCTACATGGAGGCCGTGCAGGCCGCCACCGGCCACGGCGGCTGGCCCATGACGGTGTTCCTGACACCGGACGCCGAGCCGTTCTACTTCGGCACCTACTTCCCGCCCGAGCCGCGCCACGGCTCGCCCTCCTTCTCCCAGGTCCTCCAGGGGGTGCGCGACGCCTGGACCGAGCGGCGCGGGGAGGTCGACGAGGTCGCCGGGAAGATCAGCGCCGATCTCGCCGCGCGGGAACTGTCGTACGGAGACACGCAGGTGCCCGGCGCGGAGGAGCTGGGGCAGGCGCTGCTCGGGCTCGTGCGCGAGTACGACGCCACGTACGGCGGGTTCGGCGGCGCGCCCAAGTTCCCGCCGTCCATGGTCATCGAGTTCCTGCTGCGCCACCACGCGCGCACCGGCGCCGAGGGCGCGCTCCAGATGGCCGCGGACACCTGTGAGCGGATGGCGCGCGGCGGGATCTACGACCAGCTCGGCGGCGGCTTCGCCCGCTACTCCGTGGACCGCGAGTTCACCGTGCCGCACTTCGAGAAGATGCTCTACGACAACGCGCTGCTGTGCCGCGCCTACGCGCATCTGTGGCGCTCCACCGGCTCGGAGTCCGCCCGCCGGACCGCCCTGGAGACCGCCGACTTCATGGTCCGCGAACTGCGCACGAACGAGGGCGGGTTCGCCTCGGCGCTGGACGCCGACAGCGAGGACCCGGCGAGCGGCGAGCACGTCGAGGGCGCCTACTACGTGTGGACGCCCGCGCAGCTGACCGAGGTGCTGGGGGAGGAGGACGGGCGGATCGCCGCCCGCTACTTCGGGGTCACCGAGGAGGGCACCTTCGAGGAGGGCGCCTCCGTCCTCCAACTCCCGCAGAGCGACGAGGTGTTCGAAGCCGAGCGGATCGAGGACATCCGGCGGCGGCTGACCGCGGCCCGCGCCGAGCGCCCGGCCCCCGGCCGGGACGACAAGGTCGTCGCCGCCTGGAACGGTCTGGCGATCGCCGCGCTCGCCGAGACCGGCGCCTACTTCGGCCGGCAGGACCTCGTGGACGCCGCCGTGTGCGCGGGCGACCTCCTGGTGCGCCTGCACATGGACCCGCAGGCCCGCCTCTCCCGCACCAGCAAGGACGGCCGCATCGGCCGGAACGCGGGCGTCCTGGAGGACTACGCCGATGTCGCCGAGGGCTTCCTCGCGCTGGCCTCGGTGACCGGGGAGGGCGTCTGGCTGGAGTTCGCCGGGTTCCTGCTCGACCACGTACTGGACCGGTTCACGGACGCGGAGAGCGGAGCGCTCTACGACACCGCCGTCGACGCGGAGCGGCTGATCCGCCGCCCGCAGGACCCGACGGACAACGCCGCCCCGTCCGGCTGGACGGCGGCCGCGGGCGCCCTGCTGTCGTACGCCGCCCAGACCGGCTCCGAGCCGCACCGCACCGCCGCGGAGCGGGCGTTGGGGGTCGTCAAGGCGCTCGGCCCGCGCGTGCCCCGCTTCATCGGGAACGGCCTGGCGGTCGCCGAGGCGCTGCTCGACGGGCCGCGCGAGATCGCCGTGGTCGGGGAGGTCGGCGGGCGGCTGCACCACACCGCGCTCACCGGGACGGCCCCCGGCGCCGTCGTCGCGGCCGGGCCCGAGGGCGGCGGTGAACTGCCGCTGCTGGCGGACCGGTTGCGGATCGAGGGCCGGGACACCGCCTATGTGTGCCGGCATTTCGTGTGCGACGCCCCGGTGACCGATCCCGACCGGCTGGGACAGATCGTGGGCGAAGCGGCCTCCTGACGCGCCCGGGTCGGCGCCGGGTGTCACTGGACCGGTGCAAAGGCCGTTTCCTGCCCGGCGGTCGCTGAGATACGTAGGACATGATCCGCTACCTCGCGACCGCCGCGCTCGCCGCCGCGCCGCTCCTCGTCAACGCCTCCCCGGCGTTCACCCCCGACACGGTCCACCGGGGCGTCACCGGCTGCTTCTCCTGGTCCTGGAAGGACGGCGGCGCGCTGACGACGACCGTGTACTACCGCAACCGCTGCGACACCGCGCACACCCTGCGCATCCGCTGGTCCTCGGCGGCGTCCGGCAACGAGGACATCAAGGTCAAGGCCGGCGCCAAGGGCTCGACGTGGAGCTTCGTCTCCCTGAAGCCGCTGGGCTTCGCCGACCTCGGGCGCGCCTAGGACTTTCGACAGAGGCCCTAGAGCCCGTGCTGGACGGTGTCCAGGGCGCGCAGCACCAGGTCGCGCAGGTCGTCCTCGTGGTCGTGCTCGGCCCAGTACATCGTGGCCTGCATCATGGCGCCGACCAGCGCCATGGCGTAGACGCGGACCTCCAGGTCGCCGGCGTCGTGGCCGGTGCGCTCGGCGATCACCCGGCACAGCAGCTGACCGGTGACCGACATCGACTCCATCATCCGGGAACGCACCGCGGGCACGTCGATCTGGAGGCGTAGGCGCAGCCGGGCGACCTCGGGGGGCTGGTCGGCGAAGGCGAGTTCCAGGCTGCGCTCGACGACGTGCCGCACGGAGTCGACGATCGACTCGTCGGCCGGCCGCGCCCGCAGCTCCCGCTCCAGGATCGGGTCGAACTCGTCGGTGAGGACGATGTCTTCCTTGGTCGGGAAGTAGCGGAAGACCGTGGACGGCGAGACCTCGGCGGCCTCGGCGATCTGCTCGACCGTCGTCGCGTCGTACCCCTGCTCCTGGATCAGGCGGTACGTCGCCTCGCGGATCGCCGTCCTGGTCTTGATCTTCTTGCGTTCGCGGAGCCCGACCTTGGGCTCCGCGGACGTCTGTGGTGAGGCGGCCATGGCGCTCATTGTCAGGCATCGGCGCTGATCGGGGCCACCTCCGCGGCGGAGGAGGAGAGTCCGACGGGGAGGACGCGGCCCGGCATCAGGGCCGCGGAGAGCAGCGCCGCGGCGAGCGCGACGACGCCGATGACGACCAGGGCGAGGTCCATGCCGTGGACGTAGGCGGAGTTCGCCGACGCCGCGAGCGCGTGGTCGCCGAGCCGGGCGGCCACCACATGGGCGCCGGTCACCGAGTCGCGGGCGGTCTCCGCGGCCGGGCCGGTCAGCCCCGCGGTGGAGAGCCGGTCCGTGTAGGCGCCGGCGACGAGCGCGCCGAGCAGGGCCACGCCCAGCGCGCTGCCGGTCTGCCGCACGGTGCTCAGCAGACCCGAGCCGCGTCCGGCCTGGTCCTTGTCGAGCGCGGCCATGGCGCCGCCCATCGCCGGGATCATGGCGAAGGCGACGCCGACGCCGGCGATCGACAGCCACAGGGCGGTGAAGCCGTAGCCCGAGTCGACGGTGGTGCGGGCGCCGAGGAACGCGGCGAAGGCGAGGACCACCAGCGCCGCGCTGACCACCGACCGGGCCCCGAACCGGACGACCAGCGGCTGCGCGAGGCGCGCGGCGAGCAGCATGCCGCCCATCAGCGGGACGATCCGCACCCCGGTGCCGAGCGCGTCGGTGCCGAGGACGGCCTGGAGGTACTGCGGCAGCAGGAACAGCACGCCGGCCAGGACGAACATGCCGAGCGTGGCGGCCAGCGCGTTGCTGAGGAAGCCGCGGTGGGCCAGGAGTGAGAGGTCGAGCATCGGCCGGGTGCCGCGCCGCTCGCGCAGGACAAGCCCGGTGAGCAGCACGACGGCCGCCGCGAACCCGCCGACGACGAGGGCGTCGCTCCAGCCGCGGCCCGGGCCCTCGATGATCGCGTAGATCAGGCTGCCGAGGCCGAGCGTGGTGAGCGCGGTGGAGACGGTGTCGACCTTCGGCGCGGCCGGGTCCCGGCTCTCGGGCAGCAGGAACAGGCAGGCGGTGATGCCGATGGCGACCATCGGCACGTTCAGCACGAACACCGAGCCCCACCAGAAGTGGTTCAGCAGCCAGCCGCCGATGATCGGGCCGAGCGGCATGCCGAGCGCGGAGGCCGCCGAGATCATGCCGATGGCCCTGGTCTGTTCGTCGCGCGGGAAGAGCGAGGGCAGTACGGACATCGCGAGGGGCATCACGAACGCGCCGCCGACGCCCATCAGGGCGCGCGCGACGACGACCCAGGTGACGTCGCTCGCGAGGGCGCCGACGAGGGACGCGGCGAGGAAGACGCCGAGCCCGCCGATGAGCATCCGGCGCCGCCCGAACCGGTCGCCGAGCAGTCCGGCCGGGAGCATCAGGGCGGCGAAGACCACGATGTAGGCGTCCGCCATCCACTGCTGCTGCCCCGTGCTCGCGCCGAGGTCCGCGGCGATCGTCGGCAGCGCCACATTGAGGATCGTCATGTCGAAACCGAGCACGAGCATGCTCGCGACCAGGGCCCCGAGGGCCCACCAGCGCCGGGGATCCAGGCGCGACTCCGCTGAAGAGGTGACAGTAGCCATGAATTGAGAGTAGCTCTCAGTTTGTAGTGTCTGTCAATAAAGAGTCGCTTTCTGGGCACAAAAAAGGGCCGCGGCTGGTGGGCCGCGGCCGGGTTCGTGCGAGGCGGGGGTCAGCCGTGCTGGTACGCCACCAGGGAGATGCCGACGTAGTGCACGACGAACGCCGCGAGGGTGAAGGAGTGGAAGACCTCGTGGAAGCCGAACCAGCGCGGGGAGGGGTTCGGGCGCTTGATGCCGTAGATCACGCCGCCCGCGCTGTAGAGCAGCCCGCCCACGACCACCAGGACCAGCACCGCGATGCCGCCCGTGCGCAGGAAGTCGGGCAGGAAGAAGACCGCCGCCCAGCCCATCGCGATGTAGCAGGGCGTGTAGAGCCAGCGCGGGGCGCCGACCCAGAAGACGCGGAAGACGATGCCCGCCAGGGCCGCCGCCCAGATGCCCCACAGGAGCGCGTCGCCCTTGGCGCCCGGCAGCAGCAGCATCGTCAGCGGTGTGTAGGTGCCGGCGATGATCAGGAAGATGTTGGCGTGGTCGAGCCGGCGCAGCACGCCGTCGGCGCGCGGCCCCCAGTTGCCGCGGTGGTAGAGCGCGCTCACCCCGAACAGCAGGCAGGCGGTCAGGACGTAGATGCCGCAGGCCACGCGCCCGCGCGTGGAGTCCGCCAGCGCGGTCAGGACCAGGCCGGAGATCAGCACCGCAGGGAACATGCCCGCGTGCAGCCAGCCCCGAAGTCTCGGCTTCAGGGAGGGCGGTTCGGTGAGTCCGACAGGGGGACCGGGCTGCTCTGCGGCGACGCTCATGCCCGGCATCGTACCTACGCGACCGTAAGTAACAGATAGGGCCAACCCCCGTATCCGGCCTGGGGGGAACCCGAATTCATCGATCGTTAAGCCTCCGGAGGCTCCCCGGTACGAGTGGCAATGCTCACGTCGCTCACCTGTGAGCCCCCCTGGACAGATGGGCGAAACGGTCGGATGATCAAATGAGTGCGGTCGGCACCGGATGAGCGCTCACTGGGAAACAGTGGAACGGGAGGCGCAGCGTCCGGGTCGCAGCCCCCACGGGGCAACCAACTCAACACCCTCTTTTAGGAGCGATCGTGGCGCGCGACATCGCGGCTCCCCACTCCCGGCTCGACACAGCCCCTGTTTCCCAGGACCCCACCACCCTCCCGACCAACCACAAGGAACTGATCTCGTGGGTCAACGAGATCGCCGAACTGACGCAACCGGACAGTGTGGTCTGGTGCGACGGCTCCGAGGCCGAGTACGAGCGCCTCGCGGACGAGCTCGTCGCCAAGGGAACGTTCCGCAAGCTCGACCCGACGCTGCGCCCGAACTCCTACTACGCCGCCTCCGACCCGACCGATGTCGCGCGGGTCGAGGACCGGACGTTCATCTGCTCCGAGAAGGAGGAGGACGCCGGCCCCACCAACCACTGGAAGGCCCCCGCCGAGATGCGGGAGATCTTCCGGGGCAACGAGGGCAACGGCGGCATCTTCCGCGGCTCGATGAAGGGCCGGACGATGTACGTCGTCCCGTTCTGCATGGGCCCGCTCGGCTCGCCGCTGTCCGCCATCGGCGTCGAGATCACCGATTCGGCCTACGTGGCCGTCTCCATGCGCACGATGACCCGGATGGGGCAGCCCGTCCTGGAGGAGCTCGGCGAGGACGGCTTCTTCGTCAAGGCCGTCCACACGCTCGGCGCCCCGCTGGCCGAGGGCGAGGCCGACGTGGCCTGGCCGTGCAACAGCACCAAGTACATCTCGCACTTCCCCGAGGACCGCGAGATCTGGTCCTACGGCTCCGGCTACGGCGGCAACGCCCTGCTGGGCAAGAAGTGCTACGCGCTGCGCATCGCCTCGGTGATGGCGCGGGACGAGGGCTGGCTCGCCGAGCACATGCTCATCCTCAAGCTGACCCCGCCGCAGGGCGAGCCGAAGTACGTCGCCGCCGCGTTCCCGTCGGCGTGCGGCAAGACCAACCTCGCGATGCTGGAGCCCACGATCTCCGGCTGGACCGTCGAGACGATCGGTGACGACATCGCCTGGATGCGGTTCGGCGAGGACGGCCGGCTCTACGCGATCAACCCCGAGGCCGGTTTCTTCGGCGTCGCGCCCGGCACCGGCGAGCACACCAACGCCAACGCGATGAAGACCCTGTGGGGCAACTCGGTCTTCACGAACGTCGCCCTCACCGACGACAACGACGTCTGGTGGGAGGGGATGACCGAGGAGACCCCGGCGCACCTCACCGACTGGAAGGGCAACTCCTGGACGCCCGAGTCCGGCGTCCCGGCCGCGCACCCCAACGCCCGCTTCACCACCCCCGCCGCCCAGTGCCCGATCATCGCGCCCGAGTGGGAGGACCCGAAGGGCGTGCCGATCTCGGCGATCCTCTTCGGCGGCCGCCGCGCCTCGGCGGTGCCTCTGGTCACCGAGTCGTTCGACTGGAACCACGGCGTCTTCCTCGGCGCGAACGTGGCCTCCGAGAAGACGGCCGCGGCCGAGGGCAAGGTCGGCGAGCTGCGCCGCGACCCCTTCGCGATGCTGCCGTTCTGCGGCTACAACATGGGCGACTACATGGCCCACTGGGTGAACGTCGCGAAGGACAAGGACGCCGCCAAGCTGCCGAAGATCTACTACGTCAACTGGTTCCGCAAGGACGCGGACGGGCGCTTCGTGTGGCCCGGGTTCGGTGAGAACTCCCGCGTCCTGAAGTGGATCGTGGACCGCCTCGACGGTCGGGCGGACGGTGTCGAGACCCCGATCGGCATTCTCCCGACGAAGGAGTCCCTGGACACGGACGGCCTCCGGATGGCCGACGCGGACCTGGAGTTCCTGCTCACCGTCGACAAGGAGGTCTGGCGCGAGGAGGCGTCTCTCGTCCCGGCCCACCTGAACACGTTCGGCACTCACACGCCGGCCGAGTTGTGGGCCGAGTACCACAAGCTGGTGGAGCGCCTCGGCTAGCCCGGACCTGATCAAGCCCCCTGCACAACGGCGTGCGGGGGGCTTGTTCGCGCCTTGGAGGGGGTGCGCGGACCGCGTCAGGCGGCGACGAGCCTGTGTGCCTCCATGCGCTGCGCGGCCAGGATCGCGGCGGCCGTGTCGGCGCGGGACGCGGCGACGACCAGGGCGCGCCCCGCGAGGGCGTGCGCCCGCTGGTGCAGCGCGTCGAGGTGCGGCTCGTGGATCGCGGCGGCCACGGCCGAACGGACCGGCGGGCGCCCGCCGCGCAGGCGCGCGATCTGGGCGGCCAGCTCCTCGGCCGCCCGGTCGAGGTCCGGATCTCCGGCGGCGAGCCGGATCTCGTCGGTCACCGCGAGCAGCGCGGACAGGTGCCCGGCGAGCTGGATGTCCAGCTCCTCCTCGCGGGAGCGGTGCGGGAAGGCGTCGTGGTCGGCCGCCAGCGTGTGGACCGACTTGGTGCGGATCGGCTCGTACATGGAGGCCTCCAGGCAGCGAAGGGTGCTTATCTTGGTTTCCATCGTACCTTAGAAGCTGTCTAAGTTAGAACTTGCCCAAAGAAAGCCGGGATCCGTGTCTCACGGCTGGCTGTAGCCGTCCAGGAAGGTCCCGATCCGGGTCACCGCCTCCGTCAGCTGCTGCGCCGAGGGCAGGGTGACCACGCGGAAGTGGTCGGGCTCGGGCCAGTTGAAGCCCGTGCCGTGGACGACCATGATCTTCTCGGCGCGCAGCAGGTCGAGCACCATCTGCCGGTCGTCCTTGACCTTGAACACCTTGGGGTCCAGGCGCGGGAAGAGGTACAGGGCGCCCTTGGGCTTCACGCAGGTCACGCCGGGGATCTGCGTCAGCAGGTCGTACGCGACGTCGCGCTGTTCCTTCAGCCGGCCGCCCGGCAGCACCAGATCGCTGATCGTCTGGCGGCCGGTGAGCGCGGCGACCACCCCGTGCTGACCCGGCATGTTCGCGCACAGGCGCATGTTCGCGAGGATCGTCAGGCCCTCGATGTAGGACTCGGCGTGCGTGCGCGGGCCGGAGACGGCCATCCAGCCGACGCGGTAACCGGCGACGCGGTACGCCTTCGACATGCCGTTGAAGGTGAGCGTCATGACGTCCGGGGCGATGGCCGCCGTCGGGGTGTGCGTCGCCCCGTCGTAGAGGATCTTGTCGTAGATCTCGTCGGAGCAGACGAGCAGGTTGTGGCGGCGCGCGATGTCGGTGAGGCCGCGCAGCATCTCGTCGCTGTAGACCGCGCCGGTGGGGTTGTTCGGGTTGATGACGACGATCGCCTTGGTGCGGTCGGTCACCTTGCGCTCGATGTCGGCGAGGTCCGGCATCCAGTCGGCCTGCTCGTCGCAGCGGTAGTGCACGGCCGTGCCGCCGGAGAGCGAGACGGCCGCCGTCCACAGCGGGTAGTCGGGGGCGGGGACCAGCACCTCGTCGCCGTCGTCGAGGAGGGCCTGCATCGCCATCACGATCAGCTCGGAGACGCCGTTGCCGATGAAGACGTGCTCGACGTCGGTCTCCACGCCGAGGGTCTGGTAGTGCATCATCACCGCGCGGCGGGCGGCGAGCAGGCCCTTGGCGTCGCCGTAGCCGTGGGCGTCGCCGAGGTTGCGGAGCATGTCCTCCAGGATCTCCGGCGGGCATTCGAAGCCGAACGCCGCCGGGTTCCCTGTGTTCAGTTTCAGGATCCGGTGCCCCGCCGCTTCCAGCCGCATCGCCTCCTCGAGCACCGGGCCCCGGATCTCGTAGCAGACGTTGGCGAGCTTGGTCGACTGGATGAGCTGCATGCTCAGACTTTACGGCGGTGTTTCGACCGGGCGCGCGCCGTTCGCGTCACCTGCGGCAGGGGCACTTCGGATGCGGTGGCACGGGGTGCCGGGTGTCTTCGGATTACGGGGTGGCGGGTCCGGCGGGGCTTTGAACGAGCTGGTCGCGCGGCCGGGTGAGATGGGCCACTGACGGGTCCTCGGCGGCCGCCCCGGCGAGGATCGCCCGCTCGGCCGGGGTCGCCTGCCCGATCCACTCCGGGGCCAGGGCCGCGTACGTGGTGACGTCGTGCCAGGCGCCCTGGGTGTGGAAGAGGCCGCGCAGGGTGGCCTCCGGGTGCAGGCCCGCCGCGAGCATGATGTCCCGCATCCGGGTGTGGTCGGCGCGGTGGCCCGCCCAGATCCGGTGCAGCCCGAGCCGGCCGAAGCCGTGGGCCATGAGCAGCCGGCCCGCCTCGTGGCCGTGCCCGCGCACCGGAGCGCCCGGCAGCAGGACCAGGCTCGTCAGCATGGCGTTGCGGCCGTACTCCTCGACGAGCAGCCCCATCATGCCGACCATCGTGTCGTCGCCCGGCGCGCACACGGCCATCGTGTGCTTGCGGCGCGGATGGGCGAAGGGCTGGGTCAGGCACTGCACGAAGGCGTCCTGCGCCTGCCGGGCGTCCATCCGGTCGATGCCGAGATAGCGGGTCAGGACCCGGTGGGTGTGGATGCGTTCGAACGGGGCGAGGTCGGTGGGGCGCAGCTCGCGCAGCCAGAGCCGGTGGCCGTGGAGTTCGGGCAGCTGGTTCACGCGGCGGCTCCCGCCGTCGCGCGGCCGATGAGCCGCTCCAGGTCCACGTAGTAGCGGCCCGACGCGACCGGTTCGCCCAGCAGGATCCGGCGGGCGGTGTCGGTGACCAGGGCGCCGCCGAGCGCCACCCCGCTGGCCAGCTGCGGCCAGCTGGACAGGGTGCTGCCGATCCGGCGCAGGGCGTCGGTCATGGCGGGGCTCAGGTTCTCCTCGTCGCAGACGTCGAGGAGGTGGGCGAGCGCGTCCGCCGGGGCGAGGCCGCGCACCTGGGCCGCCGTCAGGCCGCCGCCGCGGCCGTGGAAGAGCGGGCGGTCCGGCTCCAGGTCGAAGCGTTCGACGTCGAGCAGCCCGCGGTCGTTGGCGTCCATCAGGACGGGGACGCGGCGGGCCCGGGCGTGCTCGCGCACGGCCGTCTTCACCCAGGGGGTGTCGCACTCCTCCACGAGCAGGTCAAGGGCCTGCTCACCGGCGCCGACGAACGCGCCCACGCTGTCCTCGGTCAGCCCCTCGGGCCACAGCTCGATGTCGAGGTAGGGGTCGGTCTCGTACATCTGGCGGGCGCACAGCACCGACTTGGCGAGGCCGAGGTCGTGCACGCCGGCCCGCAGCCGGTTGAGGTTGCTCAGGCCGATGTCGTCGAAGTCGGCCAGCCGGAACGATCCTCCGACGCCCTCCATGGCGCAGGTCAGCGCCGCGCTGTTGCCCACGGACAGGCCGACCACGCCGATCCTGCGGGTCCGCAGGCGCTCCTGCTCGGCGCCGGTGATCTTGTCCCGGTTGCGGTCGGTGCGCACCCGGCGGAACTCCCGCTCGGGCAGCACGCGGACGAGCCGGCCCGACCACGGGTACCAGACCCAGGTGCCGTACCGGCGCGGGTCGGTGCCGTCGAGCAGTTCGGCGACGGCGGCGTCGAACGCGGGCCCGGCCGGGGCGTCGCCGGGGCGCAGGCAGCGCACGAGTTCGGCGAGCTGGTCCGCGAGCCGGTCGTGCGTCTCGCGTACGTCGCCGCAGGCGCGCAGGGAGTCGAGGCGGGCCCGGTCATCGGGATCGACGGGACGCAGCAGGACGGGGCGCCAGGGGGCCGGGGCGGCCGGGGTGTCCGGCGCTCCTCGCAGACCTGCGCGGAGAGTGACGGAGGGGGCGGAATTGATCACAGTCGGTGAAATTAGCAGCGCGAAGGGGTGCGATGGGGGCGCGCAAGGGTTTTGCGCTACGGGAAAACATGAACGATTCGTACCCTGAAACATCTGTCGTTCGAGCGAATGTTCGAATAGGGCGGTACGGTGGGGTCATGAGTCGGGTGAGTCAGGTGCTTCAGGGGTCGCTCTTCGATCAGGCCGAGGAGATCGGGCCCGGCCCGCTCGCCGGTGTGCGGCGGACCGTGCTCGGGGCCGGCGCCTGGATCGACGTCCTGCCCGGCTGGCTGCGCGGCGCCGACGCGCTGTACGAGCGGCTGGCCGGGGACGTGCCCTGGCAGGCCGAGCGGCGGCAGATGTACGAGCGGATGGTCGACGTGCCGCGGCTGCTGAAGTTCTACGGCGCCGGGCGGGAGCTTCCGCATCCGGCGCTCGGCGCGGCCCGTGACGCGCTGTCCGCGCACTACGCGGAGGAGCTGGGCGAGCCGTTCACCACCGCCGGGCTCTGCTTCTACCGCGACGGGCGGGACAGTGTCGCCTGGCACGGCGACCGGATCGGGCGCGGTGCCCGCGAGGACACCATGGTCGCCATCGTCTCCGTCGGGGCACCGCGGGACCTTGTGCTGCGGCCCGTGGGAGGCGGTCCCTCGGTACGGCGTGCGCTGGGGCACGGGGATCTCATCGTGATGGGCGGGTCCTGCCAGCGGACCTGGGAACACGCCATCCCGAAGTCGGCCCGGGCGGTGGGGCCCCGGATCAGTGTGCAGTTCCGGCCGAGCGGGGTTCGGTGACGGGTGCGTCGCGGGGAACTGCGCGGCCAGCCCCCACCGGGGGTCAGACGGATGACGGACCAGGGGTGCGGCGCACCGAGCGGCCGGCGAGGACGTCGGTGCGGCGGCCGTCCTCGATGACCGGCTTGCCGTCGATGAAGACGTGCGGGATGCCGACCGGCAAGGTGCGGGGCGACTCGAACGTCGAGCCCGCCGCCACCGTCTCCGGGTCGAACAGCACCAGATCGGCGCGGTAGCCCTCGCGGATCAGCCCACGGTCGGGAAGCCGCAACCGCGCTGCCGGCCGGGACGTGAGGTGCGCGACCGTCTCCTCCAGGGAGAGCACACCCAGATCGCGGGCGTAGTGGCCGAGGTAGTGCGGAAACGTGCCGTACGCCCGCGGATGCGGCTTCGTCCCCTGGAGGATGCCGTCGCTGCCGCCCGTGTGCACCGGGTGCCGCATGATCGCGCGGACGTTCTCCTCGTGCCCCACGTGCTGGAGGATCGTCGAGCCGAGGCTGTCCTCCAGGAGGAGCCGGCGGGCGGTGACCCAGGGGGTCTCGCCGCGCTCGGCGGCCGACTCGGCGACCGTCTTGCCGACGTAGGAGGCGAGCGCGGGGTTCGTCGTCCCCGAGATCTCGATGCGGTCCCACTCGATCGGTACGCCGTGACAGCCGTCGGAGCCGATCTCCTCGACGTGCTCGCGGATCCGCTCGGACGCCGCGTCGTCGCGCAGCCGGGCGAGGGTGGCGTCCGGGCCGCCCTCGTTGGCCCAGCTCGGCAGCATCGCCACGAGCGTGGTGGCGCCCGGCGTGTACGGATACGTGTCCAGGCTGATGTCGGCGCCGGCCGCGATCGCCTCGTCGAGGAGGGCGAGGAGGTCCACTCCCTTGCCCTTGTTCACGCCGAAGTTCATGGTGGCGTGCGCCAGATGGAGGGCGCAGCCCGCGGTGCGGGTCAGCTCGACCATCTCGCGGTACGCGTCGAGCGCGCCGGCTCCGTAACTGCGGTGGTGGGGGCAGTAGTAGCCGTCGTACGCGGCCACCGTGCGGCACAGTTCGGTGAGTTCGGCGTCCTTGGCGTACATGCCGGGGGTGTAGGTGAGGCCCGACGACATGCCGACGGCGCCCTGTTCCAGGCCCTCGGCGACGAGGCGCCTCATGTGGTCCAGCTCGGCGTCGGTGGCGTCGCGGTCGTCCCAGCCGACCGCGTACATCCGGACCGTGCCCTGGGGGATGAGGTAGGCGGCGTTCACGGCGATGCCCCGGTCGAGGCGGTCCAGGTACTCGCCGACGGTGCGCCAGTCGAAGTCGATGTCGCTGCCGTCGCCGTTCCAGCCCGCGATGCTCCTGCGGACCTCCGCGAGGGTGCGGTCGTCCACCGGGGCGTAGGACAGGCCGTCCTGGCCGAGGACTTCCAGGGTGACGCCCTGGGCGGCCTTCGCGCTGTGGTCCGGGTCGCGGAGCAGGGCGAGGTCGCTGTGGGCGTGCATGTCGATGAAGCCGGGGCTCAGGGCGAGGTCCTGGCCGTCCAGGGTTCGGGTCGCCGTGGGGCGGGGGCCTTCGCCGGGGCGGTGGATCTCGGCGATGCGGCCGTTGTCCATCGCCACGTCCGCGCGGTAGGAGGCTCCGCCGGTGCCGTCGATCACTCGGGTGTTCTTGATGACCAGGTCCATAGGGGGAGCCTCTCGTCTGCCGGGTTGTTGTCGCGTTGTCGGGTGCGGGCCGCGCCGTGGCCGCTCGCGCAGTTCCCCGCGCCCCTGAAGCGAGCTGCGCTCGCCCCGGGGCGCGGGGAACGAGGTGCGGCCTAGAAGAACGTCCGTACGTAGTCCACGACCGTGCCGTCCGCCTCCACCACCGGGATCAACTGCCACTTGTCGAACGAGGTGCAGGGGTGCGACAGGCCCATGCCGAGCCAGTCGCCCACCTCAAGCTCGGCGTCCTGGTCCAGGCGGAGCCACCCGTGCTGGTCGGACAGCCCCGTCACCGTGACCCCGGAAGCGTCGCGCACCGCGCCGGTGCGGGCGTCGCGGACGGCCTGGGCCTCGGGCAGGTCGAGGTCGTAGGCGGCGTCGCGCTTGCCGGCGTTGGTGAAGGCCTGGTCCGGCGCGGGACGCGAGACGACCTGCGCCCACAGCCGGAACGCCGGGTGCAGCGCCCCCTCCTCGGGGACCCGGTTGAACGGCGTCAGGTGGCGGTAGTGGCCGTCGTCGTGCGACACGTACGCGCCCGAGCGCAGCAGCTTCAGTACGGGCGCGCTCAGTTCGGGGATCTCGGCGAACACGTCGGCCACCGCGTCGAACCAGGCGGAGCCGCCCGCGCTGACCACGATCTCCTCGACGCCCGCGAACCGTCCGGCCCGGTCGAAGTCCACCGCCAGCGCGACCAGCTGCCGCAGCCACGCCCGGACCCGGTCGCCGTCGGCCTGCGGCACCTCGCCCTCGTACCCGGCGACACCCACGAGCCGCAGCCGGTCGGCACCGGCCACCGCGTCGGCGACGGCCGCGCACTCGGCGTCGGTGCGGGCGCCGGTGCGCGCGCCGATCCCGGCGCCGAGTTCCACGACGACGTCCACCGGCCGGGTCGCGCCCGCCTCCGACAGGGCGGCCTGCATCAGCTCCACGCCGCGTACGGAATCCACGTAGCAGACGAACCGGAAGGCCGGGTCGGCGGCGAGTTCGGCGGCCAGCCAGCGCAGCGCGGCCGCGTCGACCAGCTCGTTCGCCAGGAAGATCCGCTCGATGCCGAACCGCCGGGCCACCCGCACCTGGTGCGGCACGGCGAGGGTGATGCCCCACGCGCCGTGCTCGATCTGCCGCTGGAAGAGCTGGGGCGCCATCGACGTCTTGCCGTGCGGCGCGAAGGTGAGGCCGTGCCGTGTGGCGTATGTCTCCATGAGCGCGAGATTGTGCTCCAGGCGCTCGGCGGAGAGCGTGAGGACGGGGGTGGTGAAGCCGTCCGTGTAGAGGTTGAGGCGGCGGGCGGCGAGTTCGCCGACCGTGGCGCCCTCGGCCTCGGGGGGCAGGCCCTTGAAGCGGAAGTCCACCCGTTCCTGCGCGAGCTCGTCCAAGCGGTCGGCGGTCATGGAGCCCTCCTCCAGGCGGACTGTTGCATTATTTGCAACGGTCATTGCGTATGTCGCTCACTGCTGTCTAACATCCGAGCCGATGCCGGGTCAACGAAGCCGTTGGCCCCCTGCCGCGAGGAGGACGCCCCATGAATGGCACGCCGGTGGACGTCGTCGCGCTCGGCGAGTCCATGGTCACGTTCCGGCCCACCGTGCCGGGACGCCTCGCCGACGTGCCCTCGTTCGACCGCGGGATCGGCGGCGCCGAGTCCAACGTGGCGTGCGTGCTGGCCGCCGGCGGACACCGCACGCGCTGGGTCAGCCGGGTCGGTGCCGACGGTTTCGGCGACCACCTGGTCGAGGCCATCGGCGCCTACGGAGTCGACGTGAGCGCCGTGCGCCGTGACCACGCCCGCCCCACCGGCATCTACTTCCGCACCGCCGGGGACCGCGGCGGCGACTCCCACGAGGTCGCCTACTACCGCGCCGGCTCCGCCGCCTCCGCGATGTCGGTGGCCACCCTGGACCTCGACGCGCTGCGCGCCGGACGCGTCCTGCACCTGTCCGGCATCACCGCCGCGCTCTCCGCCGACTGCCTGGACCTGCTGCACGCCCTGACCGACGGCACGACCCCGGGCACCGTCTCCTTCGACGTCAACCACCGGCCCGGCCTGTGGCGCACCCCCGAGGACGCCCGGGTCCTGCTCGACCTGGCCCGCCGCGCCGACCTCGTCTTCGTCGGCGAGGACGAGGCCGAGGACGCCTGGGGCGTCACCGGCGGGCCCGACGCGATCCGCGCCGCGCTGCCCGAGCCGGCCGTCCTCGTCGTCAAGCAGGGCTCCGCGGGCGCCGTCGCCTTCGACCGCTCGGCCGGTGAGCGCCGCCACTTCGAACCCGCCCCGCGCGTCGACGTCGTCGCCGCCGTGGGCGCCGGTGACGCCTTCGCCGCCGGATTCCTCTCGGCCACCCTGCGCGGGCTGCCCGCCGCGGCCCGGCTGCGCCACGGCCACCTGTGGGCCGCCGCGGCCCTCACCGTCCCCGGCGACCTCGCCGCACCCCCGAGCCGCGCCCACGCCGACCGGCTGGTCGCCCTCGGGGCCGACGCGTGGGGGACACTGCACCTCGGCCCCGGCTGGACCGAAGCGACCGAAGCAGCCGACAGCGGGGCCGCCGAGGAGGTACGTACGCCATGAGCCAGACCGTCGACCGCGCGCTCAGCATCCTGCCGCTGCTCGCCGAGGGCCCCGCCGACCTGGGCCAGGTCGCCGACCGGCTCGGGGTGCACAAGTCCACGGCCCTGCGCCTGCTGCGCACCCTGCACGAGCACGGCCTGGTCCACCGTCAGTCCGACCAGCGCTACCGGCTCGGCGCCCGCCTCTTCGCGCTCGCCCAGGAGGCCGTCGAGAACCTCGACGTCCGCGAGATCGCCCACCCCCATCTCACCGCGCTCAACGAGAAGTGCGGCCACACGGTCCACCTCGCCGTGTACGAGGAGCACGAGGTCCTCTACATCGACAAGGTCGAGAGCCGCTACCCGGTGCGCATGTACTCGCGCATCGGCAAGCCCGTCGCCATCACGGTGGCGGCCGTGGCGAAGCTGCTGCTCGCCGACCGGCCCGAGGCCGAGCGCCGCGCCCTCGCGGAGAAGCTCGACTACCCCATGTACACGGCCCGTTCGACCCCCAACGCGACCGCCTTCCTGCGGGAGCTGGAGAAGGTGCGCGAACAGGGCTGGGCCACCGACCTCGGTGGCCACGAGGAGTCCATCAACTGCGTCGGGGCGCCCATCCGCGGTGCCGACGGACGCGTCGTCGCCGCCATGTCGGTCTCCGCGCCGAACGTGGTCGTCACCGCCGAGGAACTCCTCACCCTGCTTCCGCTCGTGCGCCGCACGGCGGAGGCGATCAGCCGGGACTACTCCGGTAACCCACCGACCAAGGAAGCCAGTTCACGATGACCGAGAACGCCAAGACCGCACTCACCCCCGCCACGCACACCACCCCGCCCGCGAAGTTCTCGCACGGCGTCAAGAAGGGCAACATCCTTCAGGTCGCGGGCCAGGTCGGCTTCCTCCCGGCCGTCGAGGGCCAGGCCCCCACCCCGGCCGGCCCGACCCTGCGCGAGCAGACCCTCCAGACCTTCGCCAACGTCAAGGCGATCCTCGAAGAGGGCGGCGCCACCTGGGACGACGTCATGATGATGCGCGTCTACCTAACGGACGTCGACCACTTCGCCGAGATGAACAAGATCTACAACGAGTACTTCGAGGAGCAGGGCCTGACCGCCCCCGCCGCCGCGCGCACGACCGTCTACGTCGGTCTGCCCAAGGGCCTGCTCATCGAGATCGACGCGCTCGCCGTCCTCGGCTGAGCCCGCGGCACCCCGCACCCTGATCCACCCGCAAGCCGTACGTCGTCACGGCGCGGCGCGCACCCCCCGCGCGCCGCGCCGCGATCCCCCCTGCCCTGAAAGCCCGATGCACTTACGAGGTCAACGATGTCCCCGTTCGCACTCGCCGCCCCGCTCGCGGCCCCCACCGAGGCTCCACCCCACACCGGCGGCATCCTCACGATCATCGACGGAACGGCCGGTCTGCTGACCGTCGCCTTCCTCGGCATCGTGCTGCTGCTCTTCCTGATCATCAAGGCCCGCATACAGCCCTTCGTGGCCCTGCTCGCGGTCTCCATAGCCGTCGGCCTCGGCGCCGGCCTGTCGGTCACCGAACTCTTCGGCACCGTCCAGAAGTCCGACGCCGTCTCCACCATCGAGTCCGGCATGGGCGGCACCCTCGGGCACGTCGCCATCATCATCGGCCTGGGCACCATGCTCGGCGCGGTCCTCGAAGTCTCCGGCGGGGCCGAGGTCCTGGCCTCCCGCCTGCTGAACCTCTTCGGCGAGAAGCGCGCCCCCCTCGCGATGGGCCTCACCGGCCTGATCTTCGGCATCCCCGTCTTCTTCGACGTCGGCATCTTCGTCCTCGCGCCGATCGTCTACGCGGCCGCCAAGCGCGGCGGCAAGTCGATCATCCTGTACTGCATGCCGCTGCTGGCGGGCCTGTCGATGACGCACGCCTTCCTGCCGCCGCACCCGGGCCCCGTCGCCGCCGCCGGCCTGCTGAAGGTCGACCTCGGCTGGGTCATCCTCATGGGCATCGTCTGCGGCATCCCGGCCGTGCTCGCCGCCTGGGGCTGGGCCGCCTGGATCGGCAAGCGGATCTTCGTCCCCGTACCGCAGGACATGGTGGAGGCCGCCGAGGAGGCGAAGGCCGCCCTGGAGGCCGAGCAGCGCGCCTCGGGCGTCACCCCGACCGAGAAGCCGGTGCCGCTGGGCACCGTGTTCACCATCATCGGTACGCCGCTGGTGCTGATCCTCCTCGCGACGTTCTCCTCGATCGCCTTCGACCCGTCCACGGGCCGCTCGGTCATCGAGTTCTTCGGGCACCCCTTCGTCGCGCTGACGATCGCCCTGATGATGGCCTACTACCTGCTGGGCATCCGGCGCGGCTGGTCCCGCAAGTCCCTGGAGACGGTGTCGACCGCGTCGCTGAAGCCGGTCGGCAACATCCTTCTGGTGGTCGGCGCGGGCGGGGTCTTCGGCGCCGTCCTCAAGGCGAGCGGCATCGCCGACGCGCTGGCCGACACGTTCAACGGCATGGGCCTGCCGGTCATCGTGCTCGCCTACCTGATCTCGCTGGTGCTGCGCGTCGCCCAGGGCTCGGCGACGGTCGCCATCGTCACGACGGCGGGCATCGTCGCCCCGCTGCTCTCCGAGGGCCACTACTCGCAGGCGTTCACCGCGCTGGTCATCATGGCGATCTCGGCGGGCTCCATCTTCGCCTCGCACGTGAACGACGGCGGGTTCTGGATGGTCTCCAAGTACTTCGGCATCTCCGAGCGCGACACGCTGCGCACCTGGACGGTCCTGGAGTCGGTCCTGTCGCTGGCCGGATTCGCGGTCGCGGCCGTGGTCAGCCTGTTCGTCTGATGACCCAGCGGGACGGCGCCGTGGCTCACCGTAGTGAGCGGCGCCGTCCCGCCGGTTCGTGACCAGGACGTGAGGGGCCCGGGGGGCGCGGGACACAGAGTCGTCCGCCATACTTCGGCGCGTGGAGCAGCGTATGGACAGTCAGAAGGTCACGCCCGTCGCCGGCGCCGGTTTCGACCCGGCGTACGTCCCCGGTCTGACGTCTCCCGCGAAGGAGACGGTTGTCGAGGACGCCCAGGCCACCGAGGCGGAAGCGGACGAGCCCGCGGGGGAGGTGAGCGCGCCGTCCCTGGAGAAGCCGTCCCCGGAGAAGTCGTCCCTGGACAAGTCGTCCCCGGAGAAGTCCTCCCTGGACAAGGAGACGCCCGAGGACGCCAGGCCCGAGGACGCCTCGGACGCCGGGCCCGAGGCGGAGGAGGAACCCGGCGCCGCGGCGAAGGCCGGCGACGTCACGCTGGAGGCCAAGGACCGCCGCGGCTCCATCAGCGTCGACGCGACCGGCGTCCGCTACACCCTCGACGACCAGGAGGCCGACTTCACCTGGGACGAGATCAGCGCCGTCGAGTACGGCACCTCGCGCAAGCGCCTCACGGTGACGGTGCACACGCCCAACAGCCGCTGGTACCCGAACGATGTCGAGGCCCCCGACAAGTCCCGCCTCAAGGAGTGGACGGACAGCCTCGACAAGGCGCTGGACCTCTACTTCGAGGACTGACGTGGGCAGCGCCGCCGGGGGAGCGGCGGCGCTGCCCGTTCGAGGGACGGCCCCGGGCTAGAGGCCGTGCACGTGGCCGCCGACCGCCGAGGACCAGGCGTTGCCGGCCGTCGCGTCCCAGTTCGTCGACCAGGTCATCGCGCCGCGGATGCCGGGGTACGTCTTCGACGGCTTGAAGGAGCCGCAGTTGGTGCCCTTGGCGAGGCAGTCGAGGGCGTCGTTGACGACCGACGGCGCGACGTAGCCGCTGCCCGCGGCGCTCGACGACGCCGGGACGCCGATGCCGACCTGCGACGGGTCGAGGCCGCCCTCCAGCTGGATGCAGGCGAGCGCGGTCAGGAAGTCGACCGAGCCCTGGCTGTAGACCTTGCCGTCGCAGCCGAGCATCGAACCGCTGTTGTAGTACTGCATGTTGACCACGGTGAGGATGTCCTTCACGGCCAGCGCGGTCTTGAAGTACTCGGCGGACGTGGACTGCATGTCGATGGTCTGCGGCGCCATCGTGAGTACGAAGCCGCTGCCCGCCTTCGCCGCCAGGGACTCCAGCGCCTGTGACATGTAGGTGGAGTTGAGGCCGTTCTCCAGGTCGATGTCGACGCCGTCGAAGCCGTACTCCTGCATCAGCGCGTAGAGCGAGTCGGAGAAGTTGGCCGCGGAGGCCGCGTCGTTGATCGAGACCGTGCCGTTCTGGCCGCCGACCGAGATGACCACCGACTTCCCGGCCGCCTGCTTCGCCTTGATGTCGGCCTTGAACGCGTCCTCGGTGTAGCCGCCCAGGCCCGCCGAGTCGAGCGTGAAGTCGACCGCGCCCGGTGTCGTCGTGGCGTCGGCGAAGGCGACCGCGATGATGTCGTAGTCGGCCGGCACGTCGCTGAGCTTCTGGACCGCCGCGCCGTTGTCGAAGTTCTGCCAGTAGCCGGTGACCGCGTGCGCGGGGACGGCGGCCGCGGCGCTGTGCGCGGTGGGGGCCGCGTCCGCGCTGCCCGCCGTGGTGAGGAACAGGCCGGTCGCGGCGAGCGCGGCGGCCGTGAACCCGCCGAGGAACGTGCCGAGTCGGCCGCGCCGGCGGTGGGAGTGCGTCATTCTCTGCCTCCGAGTGGGGGGAACCGTGGGGGAGTTGGGGAAGCAGCTGCTGGAGATACAAACTGGTCCAGACCAATGCCCGTGTCAAGGGTCCGGACAGTACGGAGGCGCTCGTTCCGCGCCAACTCCTGCCCATCCGGCCATGAACAGTGAGAAGTTGGGTGTTCAGGAGCGCTCACGTGGATATGGTGCTCAGGCAGAACGCCGTCAGGAGGAGCACAGAGCGACCGGGGGTGCGTGCGTGCCGACCGCCATAGCCGTGACCGACCCCGACCTCGTGCTCACCTCGCCGGACCGGCACACCCCGACGGCCTCCGTGCTGCCCGCGGGTGAGCCGCAGGAGCGGTATCCGCTCGACCGCGCGATCACCGACGTCCACACGCTGATCGAACAGCACGGCTATGTGATCGTGCTCTGTCCGCAGTCGGCGCCGGACGCGGTCCTGCACCGGCTGCACGCGGTCCGTTCCGTGCTCGAAAGCGACCGGATCGCGATCCTGCGCCCCGAGCTGCCGCCGCTCGGCCTCGCCGTACTCGCCCTGCAAATGCGCCAGTTGTCGATCTGCGACTTCAGCCCCGGCGTGCTCGCCTCGTCCGCGCGACTGCTCGCGCACTATGTGTACGCGGGCGCCGTCGTCGGCTCCGTCGCCAAGCTGGACCGGGTCCCCGTCACCCTGCGCGCGCACGCCAAGTCCTGGTCGCCCAGTGCCCAGTTCGCCGTCGTCGCCTCGCCCCAGCCCGAACTGCTCCGGCTCACCGGGGCGGCCGGCGAGGCACCGGGCGGGCCCTCCTTCGGCACGCATCTCTTCTACGCCGCCGGAGCCGCCGGAGCCGCCGCGCAGGGCTCCGCCGACTGGGTCACCGGGGCGCTCGCCCGGGCCTGGCGGGTGCACGGGGTGACCGAGGCGCGGCTGCCCGCCGAGTCGGCGCGCTGGTGGGCGACCGGGAAGCCCGGCAGCCCCGGCCGGATCGTGGAGTTCGCCGCCGCCATCCCCGACATCTCCGTGCTCTACCAGCTCGTGTCGTCCGTCCGGCGTGAGGACTGCCGCTGGTGCGGGCTCGAACTCATCGGTGACCGATGCGGGTTCTGCGCCGCGCCGCTGTCCGACGAGCGGCCGCCCGAGCCGGTGGCGGCCCGCCGGCCCGCGGCGGCGCTGCGGCCGGCGGCGGCCCCGGCACGGGCCGCGCTGCCGCGCGCCCCTCATTGACGCCGACCGTCCCCCGTCCGCTCCTGACCCGTCTATCAACGAGGTTGCCCCGTCCATGAATTCACGTCAGCGCCGCGGCGTCATTCTCCTGGTCGTCTCGGCCCTGTGCGCCGTCGGCGCGTTCGCCGGTGTGCTGTCGGTGATCCACGACGTGGACTCCAAGGTGGGCCCGGAGACGACCGCGTACCGGCTGAAGCAGGACATCGCCCCGTACAAGGAGCTGACGGCGGACCAGTTCGAGAAGGTCGACATGCCCGAGCGCTGGCTGTCGTCCACGGCCGTCACCCGGCTCGGCGAGATCCGGGGCAAGATCGCCGTCACGCAGCTGAAGAAGGGCTCGCTGCTCCAGGAGGACATGATCGTCTCCCGGCCGCAGCTCAAGGCCGGGCAGCAGGAGATCGCCATCATGATCGACGCGGAGACGGGTGTCGCCGGAAAGATCGATCCCGGCTCGAAGGTGAACATCTACGCCACCTTCAAGGCCGAGAACGACAAGCAGCGCGACCAGTCCAAGGTCATCGTGCAGAGCGCCGAGGTCATCGACGTCGGCAAGCTCACCCCGATCGACCAGCAGGGGGCCAACGCCTCCGACAACTCCGCGGTGCGGCGGCAGGGGGAGGCCGTGCCGATCACGTTCGCGCTCGGCGCGGCCGATGCCCAGCGGGTCGCGTACGCCGAGTCGTTCGCGACCCATGTGCGGCTGGCGCTGGTGGCGCCGGGCAGTGACGGGGCGGTTCCACCGGGGGACCGGACGTACACGCTGGACGAGGACAAGTAGGGGGTCGCGTGATGGAGATGCGCAGGGTTGCCCGCGTCCCCGACGGGGTCGGGTGCCGGGTGGGTGTGGCCGAGCCCGCGGTTTCCGGTGCCCCTGGTCGCCGGGTGGTCGGGTGCCGGGTGGGTGTGGCCGAGCGCGCGGTTTCCGGTGCCCCTGGTCGCCGGGTGGTCGGGTGCCGGTTGAGCGTGGCCGAGCGCGCAGTTCCCCGCGCCCCTGAGGGCCGTTGTGGTGGCCGGCGGGTAGTTGGGTGCGCGTCCGCTGTGGCTGGGCGCGCAGTTCCTCGCGCCCCTGAGGGCCGTTGTGGTGGTCGTCGGGTGGTTGGGTGCGCGTCGGCTGTGGTTGCTCGCGCAGTTCCCCGCGCCCCTGGCGGGGGCGTGGGTCGTGTCGCCTCAGGCGGTAGACCGATCGGTGCCGGGGGCGGGTTCGTGGGGCGGTGCGCCTGGCGCGGGGCGGGGTACCCGTGCACCGAGGAGGCCCGGTGACCACTCGTATTCTGCCCGCCGTCGGTGATCCGGACGGCGCCCGCGCGCTCATCACCCTGCTCTCCCAGCTCCCCGACACGGAGCCGGCCCCACCGGTCCCCGACTCCACGGCGCTCCTCGACCTCCTGGCCCGCCTCGCCGCCGAGTCCCTGGACGAACTCCCCGAGGTCGTCCTCGTACACGAACGCATCGGCCCCGTACCCGCCCTGGACCTCATCCGGGACCTGGTCCTGCGCTTCCCGGCGGTCGGCGTCGTCCTCGTCACCGCCGACACCAGCCCCGCCCTGCTCACCGCCGCCATGGACAGCGGCGCCCGCGGCATCGTCGCCTTCCCGCTCGGCTACGACGCCCTCGCCGAACGCGTGCACGCCGCCGCCTCCTGGTCCGCCGGCATGCGCCGCCACCTCGCGGGCGGCACCGGCAACGAACTCGTCCCCGCGGGCGGCGGCGGCCGCGTCGTCGCCGTCACCGGCGCCAAGGGCGGCGTCGGCACCACCCTCACCGCCGTCCAACTCGCCCTCGCCACCAGCGCGTCGGGCCGCTCGGTCGCCCTGCTCGACCTCGACCTCCAGTCCGGCGACATCGCCTCCTACCTCGACGTCCAGTTCCGCCGCTCCGTCGCCGACCTGGCCGCCATCACCGACATCACCCCGCGCGTCCTCCAGGACGCCGTCTTCACCCACGAGACCGGCATCGACCTCCTCCTCGCCCCGGCCGACGGCGAACGCGGCGAGGAGATCACCGACCGCGTGGCCCGCCAGGTCGTCCACGCCCTGCGCGCCCGGTACGAGGTCGTGGTCGTCGACTGCGGTACGCAGATGGGGGCGGCGAACGCCGTGGCCGTCGAACTCGCCGACCAGGCCGTCCTCCTGGTCACCCCGGACGTCGTCGCCGTCCGCGCCGCCAAGCGCATGATCCGCCTGTGGGACCGCCTCCAGATCCGCAAGGCCGAGGAGACCCTGACGGTCGTCAACCGGTACGCCCGCTCCGCCGAGATCCAGCCGACCCTGGTCGAGCGCGTCACCGGCACCAAGACGGCCCGCACCACCCTTCCGGCCGCGTTCAAGGAGCTCCAGGCCGCCGTCGACGCGGGCCGCATGCAGGACCTCGACAACCGTTCCACGGTGAAGCAGGCCATGTGGACCCTGGCGGGCGAACTCGGCCTGGTCGCCGCCCCGGCCCCCGACGCGACGGGCGGCCGCCGCACCCGCCGCCGCGGCGACAAGGGCGCCGTCACCCTCGAATTCGCCGCGATGTTCCCGCTGGTGCTCGTCGTGATGGGCCTGCTGTGGCAGTGCGTGCTGTACGGATACACGTACTCGCTGGCCGGGAACGCGGCGGACGAGGCGGCGCGGGCGGCGACCTCGGCAGAGGCGGGCGGTGGTGACTACGGCGCGGCGTGCGTCGCGGCGGGTCACAAGAACCTGCCGTCCGCCTGGAAGGGCGCCGACATCGGCTGCGCCCCCGAGGGCACGGTCATGAAGGCCACCGTCGAGGTGAAGGTTCCCCTGTTCTTCCCCGGAGTGAACCCCGGCTGGAAGGTCACGGGCGAGGCGGGCGCGGCGACAGAGAAGGCGCAGGGCCAGTGAAGCACCCCACAGGGGCGCGGGGAACTGCGCGACCAGCCACAACGCACCCGCACCTGAGGGACGACCGGGGCGTCTCCATGCTGGAGTTCGCCGGCTTCCTCCCCTTCCTCCTGGTCATCGCGATGGCGGTGATCCAGCTGGGCCTCGTCGGCTACGGCGCCAACCAGGCGGGCAGCGCCGCCCGCGCCGGAGCCCGCGCCGAGTCCCTGAACGCCGGGTCGGGCCCGGCGGCGGCGACCGCCTCGGTGAGCGGCTGGCTGGAACCGGCACCGGGCGCGTGCGGCGGCGACCCCCTGGTCACCTGCACCGTCACCGTCCACGTACGCGCGATCATCCCGCTCTTCGACGGCTGGTACATCCACCGCACCGTGACCATGCCCAACGACAGAACCACCCTGGGGAGCTGACGATGAGCCTGCGCAACCGAGTCGTCGCCACCCGCGAACCCGCCGGAGGCGAACCGTCCCGCGACGACGGCCTCGTCGCCGTCTACCGCGCCAAGCTCCTGGAGGAGATCGACCTCGCCGAGATGTCGACCCTCGCGGCGGCGGACCGCCGGGTCCGCCTGGAGCGCGTCCTCGGCCACATCATCAGCCGCGAGGGCCCGGTCCTCTCCTCCACCGAACGCACCCAGCTGATCCGCCGGGTCGTCGACGAGGCGCTCGGCCTCGGCATCCTCGAACCGCTCCTCGCGGACGCCTCCATCACCGAGATCATGGTGAACGGCCCCGACGCCATCTTCGTGGAGCGGGCGGGCCGCGTGGAACAGCTCCCGATGCGCTTCGCGTCCTCCGAGCAGCTGATGCAGACCATCGAACGCATCGTGTCGACCGTCAACCGCCGCGTCGACGAATCGAACCCCATGGTCGACGCCCGCCTGCCCACCGGCGAACGCGTCAACGTGATCATCCCGCCGCTCGCCCTGACCGGCGCGACCCTCACGATCCGCCGCTTCCCGCGCGCGTACAGCCTCAACGAACTCCTCGACCTCGGCTCGCTCGACCAGCACATGCTGATGCTGCTCGCGGCCTGCGTCCGGGCCCGCTTCAACATCATCGTCAGCGGCGGCACCGGCTCCGGCAAGACGACCCTCCTCAACGCCCTGTCCGCGCTGATCCCGCCCCACGAACGCATCATCACCATCGAGGACTCGGCCGAACTCCAGCTCCAGCAGGACCACGTCATCCGCCTCGAATCGCGCCCGGCGAACGTCGAGGGCAAGGGCCAGGTCACCATCCGCGACCTCGTCCGCAACAGCCTGCGCATGCGCCCCGACCGCATCATCGTCGGCGAGGTCCGCGGCGGCGAGACCCTGGACATGCTTCAAGCCATGTCCACGGGCCACGACGGCTCCCTCGCCACCGTCCACGCCAACACCGCCGAGGACGCCCTGACACGCCTCCAGACGCTCGGTTCGATGTCCGAGGTCGACGTCCCGTTCGAGGCGCTGCGCGACCAGATCAACTCGGCGGTCGACGTCCTCGTCCAGCTCACCCGGCACGCCGACGGCTCCCGCCGGGTCACCGAGATCGCCCTCCTCGTCAGCCACGGCCGCGAACAGTTCACGATCGCGACGGTCACCCGTTTCGCCGCCCAGCCGCACACCTACGGCGACGCGGGCCCGCGCCGCGTCCACGGCTACTACGAGCACCTGCCGCTGCCGCGCCGCGTCGCCGACCGGCTGTACGTGGCGGGGGAGTCGGTGCCGCCGGCCTTCGGGGTGGTCGAGTCCGTCGACGTACTCAACACCAGGGAGGCCACGGGATGACGTCCGACCACGCGAGGGAAGGTGCGGCATGACGGGCCCGGTCCTCATCGCCCTCGGCGCCACCGTTCTCGCCTGCGTCGTCGCCGTCGCGGGCGCGCACGTCTACGCGTCCGGACGCGCCCAGCGCCAGGCGCTCGTCGACCGCCTCGACGACTACCCGGCCGGCGGCTCCGGACCCGGCGCGGGCGGCCGGACCCGGCGCTTCCGCTCCCTCGACCGCCGCCTGCGCCGCACCCGCCTCGGCAAGGCGCTGCACCTGCGCCTCTCGGCCACGGGCCTGGACCTCACCCCGGGCGAGTTCTTCGTCTATGTGGCCGTGGTCGTCGTCGCCCTGTGGCTGGTGGCGGCGACGGCCCTGGCCCCGTTCTTCGGGCCGATCGCGGGCGCGGTGGGAGTCTGGAGCGCCGTCATCTTCCTCAACTGGCAGCGCCAGAAACGCATCGAGGCGTTCATCAGCCAACTCCCCGACGTGGCACGCCTCCTGGCGAACGCCACGGCCGCGGGACTGGCCCTGCGCACCTCCCTTGCCATGGCGGCGGAGGAGCTGGAAGCCCCGGCGGGCGAGGAACTCTCGCGCGTGGCGGACCAGTTGTCGCTCGGCCACTCGGTGGACGACGCCCTCGACGAACTGGCGGCCCGCCTGCCCTCCCGCGAACTCATCGTCCTGGTGACGACGCTGGTCCTGGCGAACAAGGCGGGCGGCACGGTGGTCTCCTCCCTGCGCAACCTCACCCAGACGCTTGAGGACCGCAAGGAGACCCGGCGCGAGATCCGCACGATGCTCTCCGAGGTCAACGCGACGGCCTTCACGGTCCCGCTGCTCGGCCTCGGCTCGCTGATCCTCGTCAACGCCTCGAACGACGGCGCTCTCGCCCGCGTGACCGGCTCCGCGATCGGCCAGACCCTCATCCTGGTCTCCCTCGGCCTCTACGCGATCGGCTTCTTCGTCATCCGCCGCCTGGGAAAGATCGAGGTCTGAGGCGCTCATGTCCACCACCGTCATCGGCCTCCTCCTCGCCCTCCTCATGGGCGCGGCCGTCCTCGGCGTCTTCCTGGGCGTACGGATGTACCGGGCCGACGCCAAGATCCCCAGCGACCTGGCCCTCGCCCTGGAGGTCGGCGCCAGCCGCGTCTCGGCCCCGTCCTCGGCGGTCGACCGCCTGGGCATGCGGTTCGCTCCGCTGGTCCTGCGCTTGATGGGCCCGCGCCGGGTCGACGCCAAGCGCCGCCGCATCGACATGGCGGGCAACCCCGGCGGCCTGACCATCGACCGGTACGCGGCACGGCGGGCGGTCTACGGCGCCTTCGGGCTGGTCATGGGCCTGGTCTTCCTCTCCGTCGGCCGGCCCCTCTTCGCCCTCTTCACCTTCGCCTTCGGCGCGCTCGCCGCCGACGCGCTGATCCTCCAGGCCATGCGCGAACGCAAGGACGTCATCGACCGCACCCTCCCCGACTTCCTCGACGTCCTCGCGGTCGTCGTCTCGGCGGGCCTCGGCTTCCGCCAGGCCCTCGACCGGGTCGCCGAGAAGTACGAGGGCCCGTGGGCCGACGAACTCCGCATCACCCTGCGCCAGATGGACATGGGCGTCCCGCGCCGCCAGGCGTTCGACGAACTCCGGCGCCGCAACTCCTCCGAGCAGGTGGCCCAGTTCGTCTCGGCCCTCCAGCAGGGCGAGGAACTGGGCTCGCCCATCGCGGACACCCTCATCCAACTGGCCACGGACATGCGCCGCACGGATGCCCAGAATTCGCGCCGCCGCGCCGCGAAAACCATCCCGAAGGCAACCATGGTCACCCTGGTCTTCATGCTCCCGGCCACCATGATCCTGATCGGCACGGGCATGTTCCTCGGTTCCGGCTCCAACTTCGGCTCAATACTGGGCCGTTGAGTGGCTACAGTGTTCCCTGACCGCAGTTGGCAGTTGCGAACGCGACGGGGGAGGACGCGGGATGCGATCGGCAACACAGGTGACACTGCGGACAACGCGAAATCAACTTCCGGTCAAGCGACAGCAGTTAATTGTCGAATCCGCATACAAGCGGTTGCTGGTCGCGTACGTTGCGTACGGTACGCGCGCGAGCGTGGCCGTCGTACGGGGAAGGGGAGATCGTGACCAGGGATCGGCTCATCGGGGTGTGGGTCAAGTGGACGGTTTCGGTGTCGGAGCGGCTCCGCGGGGCTCGGCGAGATTCTGGGGCCGGGTTCGTGGAGTATGCGGGGCTGATGATTCTGATCGCGGGGATCTTCGTGGCGATCGATCAGCTCGGGCTGGACGGAAAGATCTCCTCGGCGGTCGGCAATGCTGTCGCCCGCGTCACCGGAGGCGGCTGAGCCCACAAGGGCTCAGTGACGATCGAGGGTCCACGCTGCCGATCTACATCTGGCTCACCGGGATTCTGCTGTTCACAGCGTTCGCCTTCTTCGCCTTCGCCCAGGCCGCATCTGCGCGCAACGGTGCCCAGTCCGCTGCGGACGCGGCGGCTCTGGCTGCCGCACAGTCCACGCGTGACGAGCTGATGGACGGTCTGGGACGGGCCGTCGGCGATGGTGACAACTGGTTGGACTGGCTCGACGGGCAGGGTGCCCCAGGGGTCGGCGCCCAGGCCGCAGCGGAGCAACTGGCCGCCGAGAACGACTCGGAGGTCGTCAGTCTTCACGACGGCATCGTGGTCAATGGCTTCCCTGGCTACCGGGTTGAGGTCAGGACCCTCTACACGGTCGGCGACACGATCATCCCCGGCACGGAGACCCAACACGCGACGGCACATGCCACTGCGGTCATCCAGCCACGCTGTGATTTTCCCGCGGACGCCGATTTCAAGAAGATCGTCAATCTTGACTGTGACGGCACCCAATTCGAGATCGATCCCGAGCACTTCGACTTGGAGGACCTGCCCGACGCGTCGGCCCTGTTCTCCGTCCACCTGGCCGACTGACGAGAAAGCGAAGCCGTAGCGATGAACCTTCGGCGCACCACGACGACCCGCCGGGCACTGGCCGCGGTGGCAATCACGACTGGACTCGTCTTCACTGCCGTTGGTTGTGGCGGTGACGACAAGAAGGGTGATGATGCGGCCACATCGTCGGCAGCGACGGAGAAGGACGGCGGCGACAAGCCGAAGGCGTCCCAATCAACGTCAAGTGAGCCTTTGGCCGAGGTGAAGAACAAGGGCGTGACGCTCACGATCACCTCAGCCACGAGGGATCAGGGAGGGTTCGTCACGCTGAACGGCACGGTGACGAACGGAACCTCAGGTATCTGGCTCGGTACCGACTGGAAGAGCGACGAGAGCGAGCTGCAGTCCAACGGTGGGTCCCTCGCAGGTGCCAGCCTTGTGGACCAGGCTGGAAAGAAGAAGTACCTGGTCCTTCGGGACACCCAAGGGCGCTGCCTCTGCACAAAGTTCCAGGGCGGAGTCGATCCGGGCAAGTCCACAGACTGGTTCGCCCAATTCCCCGCACCCCCGCAAGGAACAACCTCCGTCCAGCTCCAGGTCCCCACCATGCCCCCGGCCCAACTCGACATCACCGAGGGCGACTGACATGCCCCGCCGCCACCTGACCGCCGCGACGCTCACGGTCCTCCTGCTCGCCACCGGCACCGCGGTGGCCCACGCGGACGACGGCAAGCCCTCCGCCCCGCCCGGCAGCACCACCACCTCCGCGCCGCCGGACGTCGACGCCAACAGCCCGGGCCTCAAGCTCGCCGACGGCGCCACGCTGGCGCCCGCCAAGGTGCTGGACATCAAGTCCGTCGTCGAGGACCTCTCCGGCGACGAACGCCGCTCCGACACCAACGAGACCGTGACGTTCGCCCTCCAGGCCGAGGTCCTCTTCGCGAAGGACAGCGCCAAACTCAACCCGGACGCGCGGTCCCGCATCCAGGCCATCGCCGACGAGATCAAGTCCCAGAAGGCGACCACGGTCCGGGTGTTCGGGTTCACCGACAACCTGGGCTCGTACGCGCACGGCCTGACGCTCTCCAAGAAGCGCGCCGAAGCCGTCCACGACCAGCTGACGACGGCCCTCGGCGCGGCCGGCGGCGACGTCACCTTCCAGGTCCGGGGCTACAGCGAGGACTACCCCATCGCGGACAACGGCAGCGAAGAGGGCCGCAAGAAGAACCGGCGCGTGGAGGTCTCGTTCCCGAAGAGCGGCTGAGCCGGGCCGGGGGGTCCGCCTACCGGGCCCGCCACACCGTCAGCGCCCCGGACAGGAAGCTGGAGCCGCTCTTGGGGAGCGCGGTCGACTTCGCCTGGACCACGAACAGGCCGATGTAGCCGTCGGGGTGCCGGAAGCAGATCTCGCTGCCGGTCGTGATGATCGCGAGCGGCAGCCGGGTGTCGGCGCCCTTGCCCGCGAGGTAGGCGCGGCAGGTGTCGAGGGAAGCGCCCGGCTTGTCGTACACCGGCGCGATCACGCTCGTATCGGTCACCAGCGCACAGCTGGTCTCCTTGGCGCACGAGAAGCGGATGTCGCCCTTGCGGTCGTCGCGGTCGACGCCGTCCTTGATGCTCAGCGAGTTCTTCTCGGTCAGCAGCTGGAGAGGGTACGGGGTGGCGACCGGCGAGCCGGACGGACCGCCCTGATCTCCCGCGGCCTGGTCCGCACTCCGGTCGCCCGTATCGGACTTCTGGTCTGCCGCCGATGTCGCCCCGGACGCCGGGGGAGAGGCCGAACCGTTCGACCCCGTAGGGGATTTGGCGCGGTTCCCGTCGGAGCCGAACAATCCGCCCGCGTCCCCGACCGTCCACGCCAGCGCCGACAGCACCAGCACCGCCGCCGTCACGGCCGCGCCGACGGCCAGCCGGGCACCGCGTCTTCGTGCGGGCGGCCCGCTCGGCCCGGTCGGCGCGGCCCACGGGTCCCGGGGCGCGGCCGGCGCGGCCACCGTGAACGGAGCCGTACGCGAAGCCGGAGCCGCAGCGGAGGCGGGCGCCGGAACCGGCACCTCCGTCCCCACCACCTCGCGCCACACAGCGGACCCGCCCGAATCCACCTCGTCCCCGAGCCCCCGACGGCACCACTCCACGATCTCCGTGAGCGTGGCCCGCTCGGCCGGATCGGCGGCCAGGCAGCGGGCGATCAGCGGCCGCACCTCCTCGGGGAGCGGCGACAGATCCGGCCGGGAGTGGACGATGCGGTACAGGACGGTGACCCCGGGGCCGTCGCCGTACAGCGGAGCGCCGAGCGCCGCGAACGCCGCCGTCTGGCCGAGCGCGAAGACGTCCGTGGCCTGCGTGACCTCGGCGCCGGACGCCTGTTCCGGCGCCATGTACTGGGGCGTGCCGATGGCCAGGCCGCCGCTCGTCGCCGTGTACGAACTCAGGCCCGAGGCGAGCGAGATGCCGAAGTCGATGACGCGCGGGCCGTCGGCGGCGAGCAGGACGTTCGAGGGCTTGAGGTCGCGGTGCACGACCCCGGCGGCGTGGATGGCCTGCAAGGCCTCGGCCACGCCCGCCATCAGCCAGAGCACCGCCGACGCCGGCAGCGGGCCGCGCCGCGCGACCGCCTCCGCCAGCGAGGGCCCGGGCACGTACAGCGTGGCGAGCCACGGCGGATCGGCGTCCGCGTCACCGTCGATCAGCTCGGCCGTGTACGCGCCCCGCACCCGCCGCGCCGCCTCCATCTCCCGGCGGAAGCGCCGCCGGAAGGAGGGGTCGTCGGCCAGCTCGGAGCGGACGACCTTGAGCGCCACCGGGCGGCCGCCCTGCGTGTGCGACAGATAGACCCGGCCCATGCCGCCCGCGCCGAGCCGCGCCGCCAGCCGGTAACCGGCCACCTCCACCGGATCGTCGGCCTGCAACGGCGCGAAACCCGCACCGGGCCCGCCCCGCGCCCCCGCGTCACCCCTGACATCCATGCTTCCCCGGCCCCTTCCCCTGCTCCCCACGAGCCCCCGGTCAACCAAGAGTTGACCCGTGTATAGGGCAGCAGCCTATGCGGACCGGGCAGGCGGGACCTTCGGCACTCGCCCTAGAGCCGCACGGGCAGCGAGTCCACCCCGTACACGATCGACAGCTTGCGGAACTCCAGCTCCTCAGGGGCCACCGCGAGCTGCAACTCGGGGAAGCGGCGCACCAGTTGGGGGAAGGCGGCGCGCAGCTCCATCTTGCCGAGCTCGGCGCCGATGCAGCGGTGGATGCCGTACCCGAAGGCCAGGTGGGACGCGGTGGGCGGGCGCGCGGGCAGGAAGGCGTCCATGTCGTCGCCGTCCCCGCCGAGCCGCGGGTCCCGGTCGGCGGCGCTGAGCGACACGATCACGATGTCGCCGCCGGATATCGGTACGCCGCCTATCTCGACGTCCTCGCGGGCGAACCGCGGGAACGCCGTCTGCACGACCGTGAGATGACGCAGCAGTTCGTCCACGAAGGGCGCCGCGACCGCCGCCGGGTCCTCCGTGTCGCGCAGCGCCGCGAAGTGCTCCCGGTCGCTGAGCATGATCATGGTGCCGAGCGCGAGCATGCTCGCCGTCGTCTCCAGACCGCCGGTCAGCACGCCGTCCGCGAGGCCGGTCAGCTCCTCGTCGGTGATGTTGTCGCCGTGTTCGCGCACCAGCATGCCGAGCAGGCCCTCGCCCGGGTGGCGCCGCTGCTCGGCGACGACACCGCGCAGATAGTCCAGCGACTGCGACACGGCTCCGAACGACGCTCCCGCGCCGCCCAGCACGTCGAACCGGGCCACGGAGAACTGCTGGAACGCCTCCCGCTCCTCGTAGGGGACACCCAGCAGTTCACAGATCACCAGCGCCGGCACCGGCATCGCGAAGTGCTCGACGAGGTCGGCCGTGCCGTCGGGCGACTCGCGCACCGCCTTCTCCAGCTGGGCCAGTTGCTCCTCGACGATCGCGTGGATGCGCGGCGTGAGCCGGGAGAGGCGGCGCATCGTGAACTCGGGCGTGAGCAGCCGGCGCAGCCGGGTGTGGTCCGGCGGGTCGCAGAAGCCGAGCCCGCCCGGGTTCTGATCGGCGCCGGCCCCGCCCACGCCCACCAGGTGCCGGAAGTCGTTGCTGAACGCCTTGGCGTTGCCGAGGACTTCCTTCGCCTCGTCGTAGCCCGACACGAGCCAGACCGTCATGCCGGGGATCGGCAGTCTGCTGACCGGCTCCCGGTCGCGCAGCGCGCCGATCTCGGGAACCGGGTCGACACCCTCGCGGCGCAGCGGCAGCAGCGCGCCGTCGGGCAGCTTCGACAGGATCGACAGATCCAGGCCCGTCCCCTTTCTCCGCAGGCGGGAGAAGTAGAGGCGGGTCAGCCAGCTCGCTATCGCGGAACGTGCAGATCGTACGTACATGTGCTCGCGTCTCTGCGGTGAAGTGGGACGGACGGGCCCTGCGTGGGGGACGTGGGCCAAGGTGGTGAAGCGGCGGGGGTGCGTCAAGGGTATGTGCGTCCCCGGGGTGCCGGAAAAGAGGGCCAGCCCCTGAGAAATCCCTGTGGACATCCCCCGTACATCCCTGAGGACACCCCCCGACCGGCCCCCGAGACCCCTCCGACCGGCCCCCGCCCGGCCGCCGACAGTCCCTCGGCGGAACCCCGACCGGCCGAGGCTAGCCGCGCGCGTCGGGCAGCGGAGGCAGGAAACCGGTCGTGCCGTCGGTCAGCTCGCGCAGGATGTCCATGTGCCCCAGGTGCCGGGCTGTCTCCTCCAGCATGTGCACCAGCACCCAGCGCATCGACACCTTTCTGCCGTCCCAGGCCGTGCCCGTCTCCTCCAGGGGGATCTCGGCGATGGCCCGGTCGGCGGCGGTGCGCGCACGCGCGTAGAACGCGAGCAGACTCTCGACCGTCTCGTCGTCGGCCGCCACGATGTCCTCGCCCTGGTACGGGTCGAACCACAGCGGCTCGGCCTCCCGGCCGAACGTCTCGCAGAACCAGCCGTACTCCACCGACGCCAGATGCTTGACGAGCCCCAGCAGATTCGTCCCCGACGGCGTCAGCGGCCGCCGGGCCCGCTCCTCGTCCAGCCCCTGGAGCTTCCACACGACACCGTCCCGGTGCCGGTCGAGCGCCACGTGCAGGCTCTCCTTCTCCGTGCCCTCGTACGGGACGTGCCGCATCGTCGGCCTGCTGGTCATGGCTGGTCCTCCCCCTGTCCGGTGGGCAGAAAATAGCAGGAGCCCCGGACAGCGCCCCGGCGCCGGAAAAGGAGAGGAGCGCTCCGGTCCGCCCTGGGACCATGGGTGTCATGAACGACGAGGACACCAGGGACACCGGCCGCACCACGGGACAGGCGGCGCACACCGCACACAGGTCCTTCGAGGACCTCGTCGCCGAGGCGGTCGCCGCGCCCACCGAGGGCTGGGACTTCTCCTGGTTCGAGGGCCGCGCCACCGAGGAGCGGCCCTCGTGGGGGTACGCCCGGCTGATGGGGGAGCGGCTCGGCACCGTCGACTCGGCCCTCGACCTGCACACCGGCGGCGGCGAAGTGCTCGACCTGGCCCCGCGGCTGCCGCTCCTGACGGCCGCCACCGAGGGCTGGCCGCCGAACGTGGCGAAGGCCTCCCGCCGGCTCGCCCCGCGCGGCGTGGTCGTGGTCGCGTCCCCCGACGACGCCCCGCTGCCCTTCGCCGACGCCACCTTCGACCTGGTCACCGCCCGCCATCCGGTCAGGGCGGACTTCCCCGAGATCGCCCGCGTGCTGCGCCCCGGCGGCACCTACTTCGCCCAGCACGTCGGCCCCAGCAGCGTGTTCGAGGTCGTCGAGTACTTCCTCGGCCCGCAGCCCGAGGAGGTGCGCCGCGGCCGCGACCCGCAGCAGGAGATCGCTCAGGCGCGGGCGGCGGGCCTGGAGATCGTCGACCTGCGCGCCGAGCGGCTGCGCATCGAGTTCTACGACATCGGGGCCGTCGTGCACTTCCTGCGCAAGGTCGTCTGGATGGTCCCGGGCTTCACCGCGGAGGCGTACGAGCCCCAGCTGCGCGCCCTGCACGAGCGGATCGAGAAGGAGGGGCCGTTCGTGGCCCACAGCTCCCGCCACCTGATCGAGGCGCGCAAGCCGTAGGGAACGTCAGACGAGCAAACGGTGCAAACCGGGCGCCTGGAGCAACCGATTCCGCATCGTTACCGAGACGCACTCGATCCTCACGTAAACCTCACGTAAGTTCAGACCAACGGCAATTCGCGCCAGCAAAGCTGCGCGGCGGT
Source organism: Streptomyces sp. HUAS MG91 (assembly GCF_040529335.1). Taxonomy (GTDB): domain Bacteria; phylum Actinomycetota; class Actinomycetes; order Streptomycetales; family Streptomycetaceae; genus Streptomyces; species Streptomyces tabacisoli. Next base: position 5,372,681 of record NZ_CP159534.1, read on the forward strand.
ACCGCGCGGTGGAGGGGGCCGCGCGGTACCGCTTGCCACCTCCCGGGCCCGGCGCCCCCGCCACGCGAACCGAATGCGCCATATCCGCGACGGCCTTCGCGGGCGGCCCCGGCGGCGTCAACCTCGTGCATGACACGGGAGAGGGATGCCGAACCTTCGGCGAAGCGCCTGTGAAGACGGGGTCAAAGACGCCTGTGGGCCCGCTGTGGAGCGGCCGGAAAGCTACCTCCAGCAGTCGCCGGGCGATTGCGGAGAGTAGTTGTGGAGCGCCGATGGGCGCATCCGCACTTACGAAGGGTTATGGTGGAAACCCCCCCTCGGGCCGGTCCGTCTCCCCCCCCACGGACCGGCCCGTTTTTTGTCCGCACATACGGACACGACAAGCCCCGCTCAGGGGCCCGCCCGGGGCGAACCGGATCAGCTGCGCCCGGCCCAGATGTTCGTACCCGGCGTGGAGACCGCGAACGAGTCGATTTCGGTCAGTTCCTCGTCGGTCAGCTTGCTGGCCGCCAGCGCCGCCACGTTGTTCTCCAGCTGCTTCACGCTGGAGGCGCCGATCAGGGCCGACGTCATCCGCTCGTCGCGCAGCACCCAGTTCAGCGCGAGCTGGGCCAGCGACTGGCCGCGGCGCTGCGCGATGTCGTTCAGCCCGTTCAGTCGGCGGACCACGTCCTCGCTCAGGAGGTTCGGGTCGAGCGACTTGCCCTGCGTGGCGCGCGAGCCCTCCGGGATGCCCTTCAGGTACTTGTCCGTCAGCAGGCCCTGCGCGAGCGGCGCGAAGGAGATGCAGCCCATGCCCGCCGTCTCCAGCGTGTCGAGCAGGCCGTCGTCCTCCGTCCAGCGGTTGATCATCGAGTAGGACGGCTGGTGGATCAGGGCCGGGACGCCCATCCCCTTGAGCAGCCGCGCCGCCTCGGCCGTCTGCTCGCTGGTGTACGAGGAGACGCCCACGTACAGCGCCTTGCCCTGCTGGACCGCCGACGCGAGGGCGCCCATCGTCTCCTCGAGCGGGGTGTTCGGGTCGAAGCGGTGCGAGTAGAAGATGTCGACGTAGTCCACGCCCATCCGCTTCAGCGAGGCGTCCAGCGACGACAGCAGGTACTTGCGGCTGCCCCACTCGCCGTACGGGCCGGGGTGCATCAGATAGCCGGCCTTGGTGGAGAGGACCAGCTCGTCGCGGTACGGGGCGAAGTCCTGCGCGAAGATCTTGCCGAAGTTCAGCTCGGCCGAACCGGGCGGCGGGCCGTAGTTGTTCGCCAGGTCGAAGTGGGTGACGCCCAGGTCGAAGGCGCGGCGCAGGATCGCGCGCTGGGAGCCGAGGGTGCGGTCGTCCCCGAAGTTGTGCCACAGGCCGAGCGAGATCGCGGGCAGCTTCAGACCGCTGCGGCCCGTGCGCCGGTACTCCATCGCGTCGTAACGGTCGGCCGAGGCCGCGTAGGGAGAGGTGTCGTTCATGGATACGAAACTACGTCAGGGAGCTGTCGGTGCACTGACACCCCACAGCTCCCACCCGGGTTTGCGGCTGTAGGCTTTCGCCTTCGGGGACCGTCGTCTGCACGGAGGGGCAAAAGACCGTGAACCTGCGGGACAGGCTGCGCGGCCTGCTGGTCAGGCTGTACGCACGCCGGGTCGAAGGCCATCTGGACCACGACCAGGTGCCCAAGCACATCGGCGTCATCATGGACGGCAACCGACGCTGGGCGAAGGCCGCCGGCTCCACCCCGGCCCAGGGCCACCAGGCGGGCGCCGCCAAGATCGAGGAATTCCTCGGCTGGTGCAGCGAGACGGACGTCGAGGTCGTCACCCTGTGGCTGCTGTCGACGGACAACTTCGACCGGCCCGCCGAAGAACTGGTGCCGCTGCTCGGCATCATCGAGGACACCGTCCGCGCCCTCGCGGCCGACGGCCGCTGGCGCGTCCACCACGTGGGCACCCCCGACATCCTCCCCGAGGGCATGCAGGGCATCCTCAAGGAGGCCGAGGAGGCCACCGCCCACCGCGACGGAATACTGGTCAACGTCGCGATCGGCTACGGCGGCCGCCAGGAGATCGCCGACGCCGTCCGCTCGATGGTCCTGGACGCCGGGGACAAGGGGCAGTCGATCGAGGAGCTGGCCGACGCCGTCTCCGTCGACCTGATCGGCGAGCACCTCTACACCAAGGCCCAGCCCGACCCCGACCTCGTCATCCGCACCAGCGGCGAGCAGCGCCTGTCGGGCTTCATGCTCTGGCAGACGGCCCACTCCGAGTACTACTTCTGTGAAGTCTTCTGGCCGGCGTTCCGGAAGGTCGACTTCCTGCGCGCGATGCGCGACTACGCCGCCCGGCACCGGCGTTTCGGCGGCTGAGCCTCCCTCGCCCGGGGCGCACCCGGGGGACGTACGACATCAGGAGTTAACGCACGCGCCGTCCTATGCCCTGGCATGGCTGCGCGTGTTCGAGGGAATAACCCTCCCAGGTCGGTGCCCGCACCAAGGACACCGCATCTCAGCGGGCGGCACGGGGCCGCCCGCCCGGGAGGCCCTTTGCACCAGGACGACCGCACACGAATCCGTGCGGATGACGACTTGGAGGGCCGGCTCTCGGCCCGCGCAGCGGTGCCGACGACCGGCAGCCTTCGCCGGTGTCCCCGGCCCAGAAACTCCTCCGTCGCTCCCCGACCTCATCCGAGGGGGTACGTCCTTCCGTGGTGACCAGCAACAAGCGCCTGCGCAAGCCCGAACGGCGCACTTATGTTCTCGACACCAGCGTCCTGCTGGCCGATCCCAACGCCATGACCCGCTTCGACGAGCACGAAGTCGTGCTGCCGATCGTCGTGGTCACGGAGTTGGAGGCCAAACGGCACCATCCCGAGCTCGGGTACTTCGCCCGGCAGGCCCTGCGCCTGCTCGACGACTACCGGGTTCGCTACGGACGCCTGGACGCCCCGATCCCCACCGGAGACGTGGGCGGAACGCTGCGCGTCGAGCTCAACCACTCCGACCCCTCCGTGCTCCCGGCCGGTTACCGCCTGGGCGACAACGATTCCCGCATCCTGGCGGTGGCCCGCAATCTGCAGGCCGAAGGGCTCGACGTCACCGTCGTGTCGAAGGATCTCCCGCTCAGGATCAAGGCGTCGTCGGTCGGGCTCCTCGCCGAGGAGTACCGCGCCGAACTCGCCATCACGGACTCCGGTTTCACCGGAATGTCCGAACTGACCCTCGCCGGGGAACAGGTCGACCTGCTCTTCGAGGAGGAGACGCTCTACGTTCCCGAGGCCGCCGACCTCCCGGTGCACACCGGACTGACGATCCACTCCGAGCGCGGCAAGGCCCTCGGCCGGGTCACGCCGGAGGGCAACGTCCGTCTGGTGCGCGGCGACCGGGAGGCCTTCGGGCTCAAGGGGCGCAGCGCCGAGCAGCGGATCGCGCTCGATCTGCTGCTCGACCCGGACATCGGCATCGTCTCCATGGGCGGCCGGGCCGGCACCGGCAAGTCCGCGCTCGCGCTCTGCGCGGGCCTGGAGGCCGTCCTGGAGCGGCGCCAGCACAAGAAGGTGATGGTCTTCCGTCCGCTGTACGCGGTCGGCGGCCAGGAACTCGGCTATCTGCCCGGCAGCGAGGCCGAGAAGATGGGGCCGTGGGCGCAGGCCGTCTTCGACACCCTCTCGGCCGTGACGACCCGGGACGTCATCGAGGAGATCACCGCCCGCGGCATGCTGGAGGTCCTGCCGCTCACCCACATCCGCGGCCGCTCGCTGCACGACGCGTTCGTGATCGTGGACGAGGCCCAGTCCCTGGAGCGCAACGTCCTGCTGACGGTGCTCTCCCGCATCGGGGCGAACTCGCGTGTCGTCCTCACCCACGACGTCGCCCAGCGCGACAACCTGCGGGTCGGCCGGTACGACGGTGTCGTCGCCGTCGTCGAGAAACTGAAGGGCCATCCGCTGTTCGCGCACGTCACACTGACGCGCTCGGAGCGGTCGCAGATCGCGGCCCTGGTGACTGAAATGCTGGAGGACGTCCAGATTTAAGGAAGTTCGCCCCGATAGGCGCCGTCCGGAGAAGCCAGAGAGCTTAGCCGGGCGGCGTCTGCGTGCGCGGGCGTTTCCTGAATTCCCCTGCGCCAAACGGGGTGTGACCTTTCCCACGCAACGCAGAATTGCCTAGCGGCGTCCGAATACGGCAGAGTCACGGTCCTGTCAGGCCCCGCATACGACACTTGCGTACCCCCAGCGGTACAGAACCACCGCAGTACCAGCTGCACCCTGAACTCCATACCGGCCGTCGTATGCCGCCCGCGCACCACGCGGCGCTCCCCGCAAAGGAGTTGCCCACCGGGCCCGTGCCTCCCGTGACCCCGCAGTTGGGAGGCCAGCGTCAGGGGCACGATTGCGTCCGCGATGGTCACACTCAAGCGGGCGATGCTGGAAGGAAACCGTGTGAGCCGGATTTCGGTCCGGGGATTCGCAGTGGCTTCGGCCACCGCGGTCACCACTGTCGGCGCCGTCGTGGGTGTTGCCTCGGGCAGCACCGCTCAGCCTGCCGAGGCTGAGGCCACGGCGAGCGACGCGACCCTCCTCGCCGACATACCCGCGGGCCAGCAGGCCCAGGTTCAGACCTCGTCCCTCGAGCAGCAGGCTCAGACGCAGGCCATCGCCGCGGACAACGCTGCGCAGAAGACGGCGGAGGAGGCGGCCCGCAAGAAGGCCGCCGAGGACGCCGTCGCGAAGCAGCAGGCCGCGCAGGAGGCGAAGGAGAAGGCCGAGAAGGAGGCCAAGGAGCGCGAGGAGGCCAAGAAGGCCGCCAGCCGCTCCGAGACCCGCGACGCCTCCAGCTTCGCCACGCAGTCCTCGTACTCCGTCGCCCAGATCCAGGCGATGGCGCGTCAGATGGTGCCGGCCGGCCAGTTCCAGTGCTTCAGCAACATCGTGAACCACGAGTCGAGCTGGAACTACCGGGCCACCAACGCCTCGTCGGGCGCCTACGGTCTCTTCCAGGCACTGCCCGCGTCCAAGTACTCCTCCGCGGGCGCGGACTGGCAGACCAACCCGGCCACCCAGATCAAGTGGGGGCTGAACTACATGGACTCGCGATACGGCAGCCCGTGTGACGCCTGGTCCTTCTGGCAGGCCAACAGCTGGTACTAGGACGCGTTCGCGTTCAACCTTCCGGAGCCCCTCACCGTCTTACGGTGAGGGGCTCCGGCCGTACCAGCATGTACGGTCGGTGTGAAAAGTGCCCCAGGGGGAACTGGGGGTGCTGCCACGGGGACCCCCGCGGGGGAAATCAGAGGACGGATCATGTCGCGAGTTCCAGGCTGGCTCGGCCGTGTAGGGGCCGGAATCAGCAAGGTCGGCGAGCGCCTGGACGAGCGCAGGGCCGAGGCGGAGCGGGACGGGGACGGCGACCTGCCGACACCGCAGCCCGCGGCATCGGCGAAGGCGGCCGCACCGGCGCCGGACTCGCCCGCGAACGACCGGGTGCCCGCGCCGCCCGCCTACGCCCCGGCCGTGACGTCCCGGCCCGAGCCCGTCGCCGCGGTGCCCTGGGGGCTGCGCGTCGCCGCCGAGGCCGGCTGGCGGCTGCTGATCCTCGCGGGCGCGCTCTGGGTCCTGATGAAGGTCATCAGCTCCGTACAGCTGGTGGTGTTCGCGTTCGTCGCGGCGCTGCTCATCACGGCGCTGCTCCAGCCGACGGTGGCCCGGCTGCGCCGGCACGGGGTGCCGCGCGGGCTCGCGACGGCGCTCACCGCGATCCTCGGCTTCGTCATCATGGGGCTCGTCGGCTGGTTCGTGGTCTGGCAGGTCCAGGAGAACATCGACACGCTCTCCGACCAGGTCCAGGACGGCATCGACGAGTTGCGCAAGTGGCTGCTCAACAGCCCGTTCCACGTCACCGAGGACCAGATCAACGACATCGCGAAGCAGCTGCGCGACGCGATCGGCGCGAACACGAACGAGATCACCACGGCGGGCCTGGAGGGCGTCACCGTCATCGTCGAGGCGATGACCGGCATCCTGCTGGCGATGTTCTCGACGCTGTTCCTGCTCTACGACGGCAAGCGCATCTGGGAGTGGACGCTCAAGCTCGTCCCGGCGCAGGCCCGGCCGGGCATCGCGGGGGCGGGGCCGCGGGCGTGGCGCACGCTCACCGCGTACGTCCGCGGGACCGTCATAGTCGCCCTCATCGACGCCATCTTCATCGGCCTCGGCATCTTCTTCCTCGGCGTGCCGATGGCGGTGCCGCTCGCCGTCTTCATCTTCCTGTTCGCGTTCATCCCGCTCGTCGGCGCCGTCGTGTCGGGGGCGCTCGCCGTGGTGGTGGCGCTGGTGACGCAGGGCGTGTTCACTGCCGTGATGGTGCTGGTCGTCGTGCTCGCCGTGCAGCAGATCGAGGGGCACATCCTCCAGCCGTTCATCCTCGGGCGGGCCGTACGGGTGCATCCGCTGGCGGTCGTGCTCGCCGTCGCCACCGGGAGCATGGTCTCCGGGATCGGCGGCGCCGTCGTCGCCGTGCCGCTCGTCGCCGTCACCAACACCGTGGTGGGGTACCTCCGGAGCTGGTCCCAGGAGGCCTCCCTCCGCCACGCCCCGTCCCCCCGCGGCGCCACCGCCACCCCGGTCGCCCCGGTGGACCCGCCATCGAGCGCGCCCGAAGACTGAGGCACGGGCCGCGCGCAGCGCATGCCTTCAGGGGCGCGGGGACCTGCGCGACCAGCCCCCACCGGGCCGCACGTGACCACGAGACGCAAAAAGGTCGGCCCCGGCACAGGAAGTGCCGGGGCCGACCAGTAAGCCCGGTTACGCCAGGATGGCCTCGGCGTCGAGAGTGACCGCCACCGCCTGAATGACGGACGCGATCTTGAACGCCTCCTGCACGATCTCCCGGTCGACCCCGGCCTTGCGGAGCACCTGCTCGTGCGAGTCGAGGCACATCCCGCAGCCGTTGATCGCGGAGACCGCGAACGACCACAGCTCGAAGTCGACCTTGTCGACGCCGGGGTTGCCGATGACGTTCATCCGCAGACCGGCGCGCATCGTCCCGTACTCGTTGTCCGAGAGCAGGTGACGCGTCCGGTAGAAGACGTTGTTCATCGACATGACGGCGGCAGCCGACTTCGCGGCCTTGAACGCCTCCGGCGACAGGTTCGCCTCGGCCTCCGGCGCCAGCTCGCGCAGCACGTGCGGCGAGCGGGACGCGATGGCCGTGGCCAGGACCGTGCCCCACAGCTGCTGCTGCGGGAGGTCCGAGTTGCCGATGACCGAGCCCAGGTTGAGCTTCAGGTCCTTGGCGTAGTCCGGTATCGCGGACTTCAGTTCGTCGAGAGCCATGTCAGAACCCTCCTGTTCACTCGCCCGAGAGCAGCGCGACCGGGTCCAGGGTCTCGTCGCCCTTGCTCCAGTTGCACGGGCAGAGCTCGTCCGTCTGGAGGGCGTCGAGGACCCGCAGGACCTCCTTGGGGTTACGGCCGACGGAGCCGGCGGTCACCATCGTGAACTGGATCTCGTTGTTCTGGTCGACGATGAAGACGGCGCGCTGCGCGAAGCCGTCCTCGCCCTCGATGCCGAGGTCACGCATGAGCTCGTGCTTCGAGTCGGCCAGCATCGGGAAGGGCAGGTCCGTCAGGTCCGGGTGGTCCTTGCGCCAGGCGTGGTGCACGAACTCGGAGTCGCCGGAGAAGCCGAGGACCTGGGCGTCACGGTCGGCGAACTCGTCGTTCAGCTTGCCGAAGGCGGCGATCTCGGTGGGGCACACGAAGGTGAAGTCCTTGGGCCACGCGAACACGATCTTCCACTTGCCCTCGTAGGTCTTGTGGTTGATCTGCTCGAACTCCTGGCCCTTCTCCAGCGAGACGCAGGCGGTCAGGTCGAACTCGGGGAACTTGTCACCGACAGTGAGCACACGCTCTCCTTGCAGCTAGAAAGGTCCCTTTTTGGGGGACTTTTCTGTGGGTTGGACTGTGATTGATCGTGGCACAGAGTGCATTGATTACGGAAATAGCTAGACTCGGTCGTGTTGATCGGAGGTGGCTATCAGTGGCCGTCAGCAAGGGAAAGCCCGCAGGTGGGCGGCGCAGGCAGCCGAGCCTGGCGCAGATGCGGGCGTTCGCCGCGGTCGCGGAGCATCTGCACTTCCGGGACGCCGCGGCGGCGATCGGGATGAGCCAGCCCGCCCTGTCGGGAGCCGTGTCGGCCCTGGAGGAGGTGCTGGGGGTGACCCTTGTCGAGCGTACGACGAGAAAGGTGCTGCTCTCGCCCGCCGGGGAGCGGATCGCGGTGCGGGCGCGCGCCGTGCTCGACGAGGTCGGGGCGCTGCTGGAGGAGGCCGAGTCGGTCCGGGCGCCGTTCACGGGCGCGCTGCGGCTCGGGGTGATCCCGACCGTGGCGCCCTATCTGCTGCCGACCGTGCTGCGGCTCGTCCACGAGACGTATCCGGAGCTGGATCTCCAGGTGCACGAGGAGCAGACCTCGTCGCTGGTCGAGGGGCTCGGAGCCGGGCGGCTCGACCTGCTGCTGCTCGCCGTGCCGCTCGGGGTGCCCGGGGTCGAGGAACTCCCGCTGTTCGACGAGGACTTCGTGCTCGTCACGCCGATGGAGCACTGGCTGGGCGGGCGGGAGGGGATTCCGCGCGAGGCGCTGCGCGAGCTGAATCTGCTGCTGCTCGACGAGGGGCACTGTCTGCGCGATCAGGCGCTGGACATCTGCCGGGAGGCGGGTCGTGGTGACGTTCCCGTCACCACGACCGCCGCCGGGCTCGCCACGCTGGTCCAACTCGTCGCCGGCGGGCTCGGGGTGACCCTGCTGCCGCGGACCGCTGTGGCCGTCGAGACCAGTCGCAGCAGTCAGTTGCTGACCGGGTACTTCGCCGAGCCCGCGCCCACGCGCAGGGTGGCTCTGGCCATGCGCGCCGGCGCGGCTCGCGCCGCGGAGTACCGGGAGTTGGGTTCTGCTCTGCGGGACGCGCTGCGGGGGTTGCCCGTTCGGATACTGGGGGGTTGAGATTCTGCGCGTGGCCGGCCGCGGGTTCGTCGTGGCTGGTCGCGCCCACGCGGCGGAGCCGCACATCGACACGGCCCCGCGCCCCTGATGGGGTTCCCGTTCGTGGTCGACTGCTGCGCCGTCGTGGCTGCTCGCGCCCACGCGGCGGAGCCGCACATCGATACAGCCCCGCGCCCCTTGCGGGGCTACTCGGTGCGCAGGCCCTCCGGGCGCATCAGGCGGTACAGGGGTGGCAGGCTCAGGAGGGTTACCGCTGCGATCGCCGCCAGGGCCACTCCCGCCAGGGGGAGGAACGACAGCCAGTCGGTGACCGGGGAGCCGACCATCCTCAGCATCAGGGTGCCCAGTGCCAGACCGCCGCCGATCGCCACCGCCATGCCGAGCACGACCGGGATCGCCGTCTGCCACAGCACCGACCAGGCCAGCGTGGCGCGGCGGGTGCCGTAGGCGACGAGGATCGACAGCAGACGCCTGCGGTCGCGGAGCTGCTCGATCTGCGAGACCAGCAGGGACGCCGCGATCAGCGTCATCGTCAGGGCCGCGGCGGAGAACAGGCCGCGCCGGATCGCGTTGTACTCGTCGTTGATCTCGACCGTCCGGTACTCCGAGACGCTCATCGTCGGATCGATCCGGTAGGCGGTGTTGCGGACGTACTCGACGGCGTCCGGCACGTTCGGGTCGAGCCGGATCTGCGCGGACACCATCCCGTTGGCCAGGTCGCGCACGTCGACGGTGGACGGGGTGGCGAGGATGCCGCCGTAGTGGTTGCCGTCCGGGGCGCGCCGGGACGGAACCGTGCGGGCGTTCCCGGGCACGGTCCAGTGCGCCTTCGTCTCGACGTCGTCGATGACGAGCCGGGCGCCGGGCTTGGCGTCCTTGGCCAACGCCTTTTCGTTGTCGGGGAAGTCGGAGCCGGTGGCACGGAAGACGTCGCCGTCCTTGCAGGAGGGCAGCTTCGCCAGCTCCCGCAGGGTGGCGCAGGAGCCGACGGATAGCGGCACGGTGTGCGAGGCGACGCCGGAGTCGGGCTTCGCGCCCACCGCGGTCATGGAGCTCTCGATGGTGCCGATCACCTGGTCCACGCCCTTGGTCCCGGTGAACTCCCGCACGATCTTCTCGGCCGTCCGGCCGGAGACGACATCGGCGCTGACGCCGATCTGGGCCCGGGTCGGGTCCTGCCCCGTGGACTCGCTGAAGTCCCCGTTGATACCGCCCACGTACATCTGCAGGGCGATGCCGCCCGCCACCGCGATGGTGATCCCCGCCGCCGCGCGGCTCGCGCCGGTGCTGTGCAACTGGAGCCTGCGCACGGCCAGTTGCCACGGCACGGGGCCGCCGCGCAGCCGGTGCACGACCGCCTCCACCAGCCACGGCAGTACGAGGACCAGGCCGATCAGGGTGAGCGCGATGCCGGTGGCGGTCTGGAAGACGCCGAACCGGCCGAGCGAGGACGCCGAACCGCTCGTCAGCAGCAGCACCACGCCGACGGCCGGCACCACGAGACGCCACCACAGGCGGCGGGAGCGGGTGCGGCCGCCGCGGACGACACCCAGCGGCTCGATCGACACCGAGCGCAGCGCGAACACCGTGACCGCGACCGCCGAGACGGGTACGGCCACCAGCACCAGGACGGCGAGGGCCGGTACGGGTCTGAAGTCCGAGGGGAACGCCGACAGCCGCCAGATCTCCACGACCCCGAGCAACTGCCGTCCGGCGAGGAAGACGAGGACGCCGAGGACGAGGCCGAGCAGCGTGCCGAACAGTGCCTCGCCCGCCGCCGTGCGCCGCGTCGTCCGGGCGTCCGCGCCGACCAGGCGCAGCGCGGCGAGGCGCCGGTCGCGCCGCTCGCCGCCGAACCGGACGGCCGTCGCGATGAAGATGGCGACCGGGACCAGCAGCACGACGCAGGCCAGCACGATGAGCACGATGAGGCTCGGGTCGAGGGCGGGACGGTCGTAGCTCACCCCGTAGTGGTCGAGGCGGGCGGTGCTCGTCCCGTAGGTGAGCGTGTCGCTGCCCGCGTAGAGGTACAGCTCGAAGGGGTTGTCCAGGCCCGCCGGGTGGATCGTGCCGACGGTGCGGTAGTCGTAGCGCTCCTTGAGGAGCTTGCCGTCGGGGGAGTCGAGCAGCTTCTTCAGGGCGGGCGAGACCACCATCTCGCCGGGGCCCGGCAGCTTGTCGACGCCGGGCGGCACCGGCGGGTGCGCGCCCTCGGGGCGCAGCAGCGAGCCGCTGATGTACTCGCCGCGGAAGTCGGACGAGATGCTGGCGGAGATCATCGTGTCGTCGCCGGGCTTGAGGGCGTGGTCGACGCCGACGCCCGGCAGCCGGGTGTCGCCGCGCTCGTTGCGCTCCTGCATGAACGTCGGCACCGAGGCCGCGCCGAGCAGCACGGCCACGCCGAGGGCCACGCCGACGGCGGTCAGCAGGGTGCGGATCCAGCCCTCGCGGCCGCCGGACACGGCGAACCGCATACCGAGGGCGAGGTCGCGGAGGAAGCTCATCGGGCGTACTCCATGTCCCGCGACTTGCCGTCCCGTACGACGATCTCGCGGTCGGAGTAGGCGGCGACCCGGGCCTCGTGCGTGACCAGGACGACGGCGGCGTTGGCACCGCGCGCGGCCTCGGTCAGCAGTTCCATGACCCGCTCGCCGTTGAGGGAGTCCAGGGCGCCGGTCGGTTCGTCGGCGAAGAGCAGGCGCGGGTTCGTGACCAGCGAGCGGGCCACGGCGACGCGCTGGCCCTGGCCGCCCGATATCTCGCCGGGGCGCTTGGCGGCGAGGTCGTCGACCTCGAGGCGGGCCAGCCAGGAGGCGGCCTGCCGCTCGGCCTCCCTGCGCTTGGTGCCGTTCAGCCGCAGCGGCAGCGCGACGTTCTCCACGCAGGTCAGCTCCGGGACCAGCTGGCCGAACTGGAAGACGAAGCCGAACTCCGTGCGGCGCAGGGCGCTGCGCTCGGCGTCGGACAGCGCGGTCAGCTCGCGGCCGTCGTAGGTGATGGTGCCGGAGTCCGGGGTGACGATGCCGGCCAGGCAGTGCAGCAGCGTCGACTTGCCGGAGCCGGACGGGCCCATGACGGCGACGACCTCGCCGGGGTGGACGGAGAAGGAGGCGCCGTCCAGCGCGGGCGTCGGGCCGTACGCCTTGTGCAGATCGGTGGCGGTGAGCAGGGCACCGGGGGGCGTGGACATCATGAGGGGCGTACCTCCGCGGCGAGTCGGTCGAGGCGCGCGGCGGTCAGTTCGAGCCAGCGCAGGTCGGCTTCCAGGTGGAACAGGGCGTGGTCGCAGATCAGCTGGTCGGCGAGGTCGCCCTTGCGCTTGCGGTCCGTGAGGATGCGCATGAGGCGCAGGTGTTCGGCGCGCTGGGAGTCGAGGATGGTCGCGGCGTCGCGCTCGGTCAGCAGCGCGAGGACGACCTTCGTGTAGAGCGTCGACTGGAGGTACGGCTCCGGCTTCTCCGGGGTCGCCAGCCACCGCTGTACGTCGGTGATGCCGGCGTCGGTGATCGCGTACCGCTTGCGCTCCGGGCCGTCGCCGGCCTCGATCCCGTCGACCTCGACGAGGCCGTTCTTCAGGAGGCGGGACATGGTCGAGTAGACCTGCCCGTAGTGCAGCGGCTTGTCGTGGCCGAACGTCGAGTCGAAGGTGCGCTTGAGGTCGTAGCCGTGCCGGGGGCCGGCTTCCAGGAGCCCGAGAAGGGTATGGCCGATGGACATGAGGGTGACTGTACACCGTGTGTATACCCGGGGTGTATACCCACCTGCGGGCCGGTGGGCGTCGATCGCGCGGTTCCCCGCGCCCCTGGGCGAGCGCAGCTCGCTTCAGGGGCGCGGGGAACTGCGCGACCAGCCGTACTCAGCCGTCGGCCGCCGAATCGTCCGTGCCGTCCGGGCTCTTGGGCGGGCGGCCCCGGCGGGGTATCGGCCCCGCCCCGCCGGGAAGCCGCCCGGTCTCCGCGAGAGCCCGCCGCAGCAGAAACTCGATCTGCGCGTTGGCCGAGCGGAGCTCGTCACCGGCCCACCGCGCGAGCGCGTCGTACACGGCGGGATCGAGCCGCAGCAGCACCTGCTTACGCGGACGGGGAGTCACTGGTAGAGCGTCCCGGTGTTCAGCACGGGCTGGGCGGCCCGGTCCCCGCAGAGCACCACGAGCAGGTTCGAGACCATCGCGGCCTTGCGCTCCTCGTCCAGCTCGACGATGTCCTGCTCGGAGATCCGGGCGAGCGCGGCCTCGACCATGCCGACGGCGCCGTCCACGATCTGCCGCCGCGCGGCGACCACGGCACCGGCCTGCTGCCGCTGGAGCATCGCCGAGGCGATCTCCGGCGCGTACGCGAGGTGCGTGAAGCGGGACTCGATGATCTGGACGCCGGCCGCCTCCACGCGCGCGTGCAGCTCGACGGCCAGCTTCTCGGTGATCTCCTCGGCGTTGCCGCGCAGCGACAGGCCCTCCTCCTCGTGCGCGTCGTACGGGTACTCGATCGCGATGTGCCGCACCGCCGCCTCGGTCTGCGTCGAGACGAACTCCAGGAAGTCGTCGACCTCGAAGGTGGCCTGCGCGGTGTCCTCGACCTTCCACACCACGACGGCGGCGAGCTCGATCGGGTTGCCGTAGGCGTCGTTGACCTTCAGGACGGCCGTCTCGTGGTTGCGTACGCGCGTCGAGATCTTCGTGCGCGAGGTGAGCGGGTTCACCCAGCGCAGCCCGTCCGTGCGGATCGTGCCCCGGTAGCGGCCGAAGAGCTGGACGACGCGGGCCTCGCCCGGCGCCACCATGTTCAGCCCGCTCATGGCGAAGAACGCGGCGATCGCGAGCACGATGCCGACCGCGATCAGGGCGCCCTTGGCCCCGGCCGAGTCGACCCCGGCGCCGACGGCGACCAGCGCGGCGCCGACGATCAGCCCGACGAGGCCGAGCAGCAGGGCGAGACCGCCCCCGATGCTGGTGGCCGTGAATTCGCGCACGCCGGTCCTGGGCATCTGCGGTACATCGGGTGTGGCGTCCGTCTCGGGCATAACTGTCCCCGTTTCCCTGAAACATCGCTGAGCTGCTGGTTCGCGTCGGAGGTGGCGCGGACCCTGTCTAGCAAAGTGATATCACTTTAACTCAGACAGCAACCTTCCGCATCTGTTGCTCGTCGGTTCTCTTGGGGCGCGTGCTGATTGTCACGTCCCGAAAAGCCCGGACAGTCCGGTTTTGGCCGGTAGGCGCGGTGTTAGCTTCATGCACTGATTGGCCCTGCTGAGGGTGGAAGAGACGGGTTCACAGGCCGGTGCGGCATGATCCGCGCACCGGAGCACGCCGAGAACGACGAGATGCGGAGCGGTAGACGTCATGGGCCGAGCGGAAGAGCGGCGGGCACGGCAGCGCGGTGGCGCGCGCCGTGCCGCGCCCGCCCCGGCGACGGGACACCGTGCCGAGGGCGGGCGCATGGACCGTAGGAAGAGCAAGGGCGGCAAAGGCGACCGGGGGTTCATACGCCGGATGTTCACCTGGAAGAAGCTCCTGGGCGCCTTCTTCGGCGCCGTACTGGTCTGCATGGGCGCGTTCGTCGTGCTCTACATGGTCATCGACATACCCGACGGCAACAACGAGGCGAAGCTGCAGAGCAACGTCTTCGAGTACAGCGACGGCACCGTGATGGCCCGCACCGGTGACGTCAACCGCGAGATCGTCGAGCTGTCGGAGCTCTCCCCCCAGGTGCAGCACACCTTCGTCGCCGCCGAGAACAAGTCGTTCTACACCGACAAGGGCGTCGACCTGAAGGGCACCGCCCGCGGCCTGTTCAACACGCTGTCCGGCAAGGGCAAGCAGGGTGGTTCGACGATCACCCAGCAGTACGTGAAGAACTACTACCTCACGCAGGACCAGACCGTCACGCGCAAGCTGAAGGAACTGGTCATCTCGCTGAAGGTGGAGCGGCAGAACTCCAAGGAACAGATCCTCGCCGGCTACATCAACACCAGCTACTACGGCCGCGGCGCCTGGGGCATCCAGGCCGCCGCCCAGGCCTACTACGGCAAGGACGCCTCGAAGCTGAGCCCGCAGCAGGGCGCCTACCTCGCCGCGCTGCTCCAGGCCCCCAGCCAGTACGACTGGTCGAGCGCCACCCCGACCGGCAAGAAGCTCGTCAAGGCGCGCTGGAACTACGTCCTCGACAACATGGTCGAGATGCACTGGCTCGGCGCGAGCGAGCGCAAGGGCATGACCTTCCCCAAGCCGCACAAGCCGAAGGCCGCCTCCGGCCTCACCGGCCAGGAGGGCTACCTCTACGAGGCCGCGAAGGCCGAGGCCATCAAGGAACTCGACATCCCCAAGGAGAAGTTCGAGGCCGGCGGCTACACGATCACCCTCAACATCGACCGCAAGAAGCAGAAGCAGCTGGAGAAGTCGGTCCGGGAGCAGCTGACCGACAACCTCGACCCGAAGTCCAGGAAGGCGGACGCCCGGGTCCAGGCCGGCGCCGTCTCGGTCGATCCCAAGACCGGCAAGGTCCTGGCGATGTACGGCGGCAGGGACTACACCCAGCACTACGTCAACAACGCCACCCGCGACGACTACCAGCCGGCCTCCACCTTCAAGCCGGTGATCCTCGCGGCCGCCCTCCAGAACCAGTCGCAGACCCAGTCCGGCCAGCAGATCAAGGCCAGCACCAGCTACGACGGCACCAGCAAGCGCCCGGTGGAGGAGGACGGCAGGAAGGTCGGCTTCGCCCCGCCGAACGAGGACGACCGGGACTACGGCCCGGTCACCGTCCAGACCGCCATGAACAAGTCCATCAACTCCGTCTTCGCCCAGATGGGCATCGACGTCGGCATGGACAAGGTCATGGCGACGGCCAAGCAGCTCGGCATGAACTCCG
Source organism: Streptomyces sp. HUAS MG91 (assembly GCF_040529335.1). GTDB lineage: Bacteria > Actinomycetota > Actinomycetes > Streptomycetales > Streptomycetaceae > Streptomyces > Streptomyces tabacisoli. The sequence continues at coordinate 5,388,524 of NZ_CP159534.1, forward strand.
ACGACCTCAAGCCGTACGCGGCCCAGACCCTCGGCACCATGGGCGCGAGCCCGCTGGAGATGGCCGGGGTCTACGCGACCCTCGACAACCACGGCAAGAAGGTCACCCCGCAGATCCTGAAGTCGGTGTCCTACGGCAGCGAGAAGCTCCCGCTGCCGGACGCGATCGGCGGCCGGGTCGTCGAGCGCGGAGTCGCCGACTCGGTCACCTCGGTGCTGACCGGCGTGGTCGACGACGGTACGGCGAAGGCGTCGGTCCGGGACAACGCGGCGCGCGACGGCCAGCAGGTGGCGGGCAAGACCGGTACCTCCGACGACAACAAGTCGGCCTGGTTCACCGGCTACACGCCGGACCTGGTCACGTCCGTGGGCCTGTTCGGCGAGGGCGCCGTCAAGACCTCGGAAGAGGGCGCCCACGTCTCCATGAAGGGCGCCGGCGGACTGCCGCGTGTCGACGGCGGCAGCTTCCCGGCCCGCATCTGGGCGCAGTACATGTTCAACTCGACCGGCGCGAACAGCAAGTTCAACCTGGACACCGACATGGGCGCGGGCGTCGCACCCACGTCCTCGGCCCCGGCCACGCCGTCCCAGGAGCCGACGACCCAGACGCCGAGCCAGACGCCGACGACGAAGGCGCCCACCCAGACGCCGACGACGCCGACCCAGGAGCCCACCACCGAGCCGCCGACCCAGGACCCGACGACCGAGCCGCCGCCGGACCCGACGGACTCCCCGACGATCGACATCCCGGAGAACCCGGTGAACGGCAGAGAAGAGCAGTAGCCACGCACGCCGAAGGGGCGCCGGAGATCTCCGGCGCCCCTTCGGCGTGCGTACCCGGCGCGCCCTACGACGGGCCGCTCCCGGGCTGCGCCAGCTCGAACCAGACCACCTTGCCGGTGGACAGCCGGGTGGCGCCCCAGCGTCTGGCGAGACGGTTCACCAGGAACAGGCCGCGGCCGCCCTCGTCGGTGGCGCGCGCCTGCCGCTGCCGGGGCAGCTGCGGCACGTCGTCGCCGACTTCGCAGCGCAGCACATCGGTGCGCAGCAGCCGCAATGTCACCGGCCGGGACGCGTACCGCACCGCGTTGGTGACGACCTCGCTGACCAGCAGCTCGACGGAGTCGGTCAGCTCCTCCAGGCCCCAGCGGGTCAGCGCGCTGCGCGCCAGGCGGCGTGCGCGGGACGGCGCCGAGTCCTCCGGCTCCAGGAACCAGTACGCGACATCGCTCGGCGCGATCCCGTCGAAGCGGGCGGCGAGCAGCGCGATGTCGTCGTCCCGGTCGCCCGGGCCGAGCATGTCGAGCACCTCGTCGCAGAGGGCCTCCAGGGGCGGCGGGTGGTCCGGGCCCGTCAACTGGGCGGTGTTCGCCAGCCGTTCGCGCAGCTGCTCTATGCCCGTCCACACGTCGCGCAGCCGCGACTCGACGAGCCCGTCCGTGTAGAGGAGCAGCGTCGCCCCGGCGGGCGCGTCCAGCTCCACGGCCTCGAAGTCGACGCCGCCGACGCCGATCGGGGCGCCCGGCGGCACCCGCAGCACCTCCGCACGCCCGCCCAGATGGAGCAGGACCGGCGGCGGATGCCCGGCGTTGGCGATCGTGATGCGGTGCGAGACCGGGTCGTAGACCGCGTACAGGCAGGTCGCCATGCGGTCGGTGCCGAGCCGCTGCGCCTGCTCGTCGAGATGGTGCAGGACCTCCTGCGGCGGCAGGTCGAGGCCCGCGAGGGTCTGCGCCGTCGTGCGCAGCTGGCCCATGATGGCCGCCGACGTCATCGAGTGCCCCATGACGTCCCCGACGACCAGGGCGACTCTGCTGCCCGGCAGCGGGATCGCGTCGTACCAGTCGCCGCCGACCCGCGCCGTCTCGGCCGCCGGCAGATAGCGCGAGGCCAGCCGGACGCCCGTCGGGCGCGGCAGGGTCTCGGGCAGCATGGTGCGCTGCAACTCGTCGGCGATATAGGCCTCGCGCCCGTACAGGACCGCCTTGTCGATGCCGAGCGCGCTGTGCGTCGCCAGCTGCCCCGCCACCAGCAGGTCGTCGGGGTCGAAGGGGATCCGGTCCTGGCGGCGCAGGAAGACCGCGGCCCCGATCACCCTGCGGCGCCCGCGCAGCGGAGCCAGGATGACGCGCTGCCCGGTCGGCAGCGACGGCTCCCCGCCGAGCAGTTCGGGCAGCGCGGCCTGCGCGGCCGTCGTGTCCGCGAACACCGGGCGCACCCCGCGCAGCACCTCGGCGAGCGCGCCGCCGATCCGCACCTCGCACAACTCGGCGCTGCCCGAGGCCAGTTCGGCCTGCGGCGCGGGCGGCACGGTCAGGATGCCGCCGTCGGTGTCGGCGTCGTCGGCGTCCGGGATCCGGTCGGCGCGGCGCAGCCGCAGCACCATCGGGCCCGTCGGGCGCTCGTCACCGACCGGCAGCGGCTCGCGCAGATAGACCAGGATCGCGTCCGAGAACGTCGGCACCGTGGCCCGGCACAGGCCCATCACGATCTCGTCGAGGTCGATGCCGCGCGCGATCCGCCGGGTCGCGGCGCCCACGAACCGCAGCCGGTCCCCGTCCCGGCGCATCGCCACCGGCTGGCCCGTCGGACGCGGCTGCCCGGAGCGCCGCTCGGCGCGGTCCGGCGGCCCGGACGGATCGGGGCGCACCGGCTCGGGCGACGGCGCCCGCGGCTGCGAGTGCTCGGCGTCCGCGGCGTCCGCGGCGGAAGCGGGCGTGGCGGAGCGGCGCGGCTGTTCCGGTAACCCGCCGGAGCCCGCCGCGGACTGCGGGGTGTGCCGCAGAGCCGCGCGAGGGTCCGCGGGGCGGGCCGCCATGCCGTGGTGGCGGCCTTCGTGGGAGCCTTGATAAGAGGCTGAGTGCTCCGTCACGCGTGTCGAATCCGTCCGTCCGGGGCTGCGCGCCGTGTCACTGGCCGGTGCGTCGGCAGTTGATGAACAGCTGGTGCTCGGGTGCCCGCAGGAATGCCGATACCCGGAACGTGTGCCCAGGGAACGGAATCCCGGCGTCGCACGGAACGGAGACGTCTGCGGGCAGGTGTCTGTCGGCCATCTCGGGTGGGAAACGCCTGAGTTGACGGCCCATGCCGCCCGGTCCACCCACGTCCACGGTCCCCGCCGCCCCTCGATGACATCGTTGACATCGTGTCAGACCCACTGCGGGTACGAAGAGTTGCTGCCCGAACTCCACACATCTGCAGCGTGCTCGCTCTTGCGGAGGACGATCCTACGTTTCCGCCCCGGGGGCGCATCAAGGGTCTCATGAGGACACATGCGCGGGCGTACGGTCCCAGTCGGCGGGCAGCTCCGGCACCGGCCACTCCGGGTCGGGGCGCCAGTGCTGCCAGCCGTCGGCGAACGGGTGCCCCCAGCCCTCGATCACCTCGACGGCCCGCGCCCCCGCCGCCCGCACCCGCCGGGCCTGCTCCGCGCTCATCAGGCCCACGGTCTGCGCCTGCGCGAACTCGTCCTCGTCGTGCCAGCGCCAGCTGTGGTCCTCGTACACCGACAGGTCGAGGAAGTGGTCCTCGGAGTCGACCCCGCCCGACCAGCGGGTCCGCGGCTGTTCGAGGTTCACGTACCAGTTGCGGAAGCGCCAGTCCTGCTCCCAGAACAGCCACACCGACCACGGCTCGCCGGGGCGCGCCAGCTTCAGCACGCCGGCGCCGAACCAGCGGTCGCGGTGCACGGTGCGTGGCTTGGTGTAGCGGGTCGCCAGCGGCTCGCGGTGCAGCGGGGTGCCGTCCGCGAGCACCGGCCTGACGCACTCGGTGCCGGGGGCCATCCAGGCGGCGAGCAGTTCGTCGGTGTCCTGGACGACGGTGACCGGACGGCAGATGTGGACCGGCCCGGAACCCGGGTACCCGGTATTGGCGCGATAGCGCCACAGGATCCGCTCACCGGGCGCCCAGCGCCCCTCGCCCGTCCGGTCGTTGTCTGTCATGGACAGATATTAGGTGCCGCTGGCATACGTCGACAGCGACCGGCGTCACGATTACGTCATCCGGCCACCACTCGTTACGGACGGGTCATCCGCAGGACATCCAGCGCCTCGTCCAACTGCGCCTCGGTCAGGTCGCCGCGCTCGACGTATCCGCCCTCGAGGACGACCTCGCGGATGGTCTTCCGCTCGGCGAGGGACTTCTTGGCGACCTTGGCCGCTTCCTCGTAGCCGATGTACTTGTTCAGCGGGGTCACGACCGACGGCGACGACTCGGCGTACTCGCGGGCGCGCTCCCGGTTCGCGGTGATGCCGTCGACCGTGCGGTCGGCGAGCAGCCGGGAGACGGACGCGAGCAGCCGGATCGATTCCAGGACATTCTTGGCGATCACCGGAAGCATGACGTTCAGCTCGAAATTGCCCGCCGCGCCCGCCGCGGCCACCGTCGCGTCGTTGCCGGTCACCTGTGCGGCGACCATCAGGGTGGCCTCGGGAATGACCGGATTCACCTTGCCCGGCATGATCGAGGAGCCGGGCTGGAGGTCCGGCAGATTGATCTCGGCCAGTCCGGTGCGCGGCCCCGACGCCGCCCACCGCAGATCGTTGGCGATCTTCGTCAGGCCGACCGCGATGGTGCGCAGCTGGCCGCTGGTCTCCACGATGCCGTCGCGCGCGCCCTGCGCCTCGAAGTGGTCGCGCGCCTCGGTCAGCGGCAGCCCGGTGGCGCGGGCCACCTCGGCGATGACGGCCGGCGAGAACCCGGGCGGCGTGTTGATCCCCGTACCGACGGCCGTGCCGCCCAGCGGCAGTTCGGCGAGCCGGGGGAGCGAGGCGGTCAGCCGCTCGACGCCGTAGCGGACCTGCGCCGCGTACCCGCCGAACTCCTGGCCCAGCGTCACCGGCGTCGCGTCCATCAGGTGCGTACGGCCGGACTTCACGACGTCGGCGAACTCCTCCGCCTTGCGCTCCAGCGACGCGGCCAGGTGCTCCAGGGCCGGGATCAGGTCGTGGGTGACGGCGGCCGTCGCGGCGATGTGGATCGAGGAGGGGAAGACGTCGTTCGACGACTGCGAGGCGTTGACGTGGTCGTTCGGGTGCACGTCACGGCCCAGGCGCTCGGTGGCGAGGGTGGCCAGCACCTCGTTGGTGTTCATGTTCGATGAGGTGCCGGAGCCGGTCTGGAAGACGTCGACCGGGAACTCGTCGTCCCAGCGCCCGTCGGCGACCTCGGCGGCCGCGTCCGCGATGGCGTCGGCGATGTCCTTGTCGAGCACCCCAAGGTCCGCGTTGACCTTCGCGGCCGCGCCCTTGATGCGGGCCAGGGCCTCGATGTGGGCGCGCTCCAGGCGCTGGCCCGAGATGGGGAAGTTCTCCACGGCGCGCTGCGTCTGGGCCCGCCACTTGGCGGTGGCGGGGACACGGACCTCGCCCATGGAATCGTGCTCGATGCGGTAGTCGGTCATACCTGGTACAGCACGTGCACCCGCGCCGGTGTTCCCGGCGCAACGCCGGACGGGCCGTTCATCGGGCCCGTCCGGCGGATACGGGTATGACGGGTATGGGGTCAGACCAGGCCGGGACCGCGCACCGGGATGTGCGTGAACGTCGGCTCGGGGGCCGGGTTCTGGAAGAAGTCGTTGCCCTTGTCGTCGACGACGACGAACGCCGGGAAGTCCTCGACCTCGATCTTCCAGACGGCCTCCATGCCGAGCTCCTCGTACTCGACGACCTCGACCTTCTTGATGCAGTCCTGGGCGAGGCGCGCGGCCGGGCCGCCGATGGAGCCCAGGTAGAAGCCGCCGTGCGCGTCGCAGGCGTCGGTGACCTGCTTGCTGCGGTTGCCCTTGGCGAGCATCACCTTGGAGCCGCCCGCGGCCTGGAACTGCTCCACGTAGGAGTCCATGCGGCCGGCCGTGGTCGGGCCGAAGGAGCCGGACGCGTACCCCTCGGGCGTCTTCGCCGGGCCCGCGTAGTACACCGGGTGGTCCTTCAGGTACTGCGGCATCTCCTCGCCCGCGTCGAGCCGCTCCTTGATCTTGGCGTGCGCGATGTCGCGGGCGACGACGAGCGGGCCGGTCAGGGAGAGCCGGGTCTTGACCGGGTGCTTGGTCAGCTCGGCGAGGATGGCGTCCATCGGCTGGTTGAGGTCGATGCTCACGACATCCCCCTCTTCCAGGTGCTCGTCCGTCGTTTCCGGGAGGAAGCGCGCGGGATCGGTCTCCAGCTGCTCCAGGAAGACACCCTCGGCGGTGATCTTCGCGACGGCCTGGCGGTCGGCGGAGCAGGAGACGGCGATGGCGACCGGGCAGGACGCGCCGTGCCGGGGCAGGCGCACCACGCGCACGTCGTGGCAGAAGTACTTGCCGCCGAACTGCGCGCCGATGCCGATCTTCTGCGTCAGCTCGAAGACCTTCTCCTCCAGCTCCTTGTCCCGGAAGCCGTGGCCCAGCTCGGAACCCTCGGAGGGGACGTTGTCCAGGTAGTGCGCGGAGGCGTACTTGGCGGTCTTCAGCGCGTACTCGGCGCTCGTGCCGCCGACGACGATGGCGAGGTGGTACGGCGGGCACGCGGCGGTCCCGAGGGACCGGATCTTCTCCTCCAGGAACTTCATCATGGAGGCCTCGTTCAGGACGGCCTTCGTCTCCTGGTAGAGGAACGACTTGTTGGCCGAGCCGCCGCCCTTCGCCATGAACAGGAACTTGTAGGCGCCGCCGTCGGTCGCGTACAGCTCGATCTGCGCGGGCAGGTTCGAACCGGTGTTCTTCTCGTCCCACATGTTCAGCGGGGCCATCTGCGAGTAGCGCAGGTTCAGGTTCTTGTACGCGTCGTAGATGCCCTTGGAGAGCGCCTTCTCGTCCTCGCCCTCGGTCAGCACGTTCTGCCCGCGCTTGCCCATGACGATCGCGGTGCCGGTGTCCTGGCACATCGGGAGCACGCCGGCCGCGGCGATGTTCGCGTTCTTCAGCAGGTCGAGCGCCACGAACTTGTCGTTGTTCGACGCCTCGGGGTCGTCGACGATGCGGCGCAGCTGCGCGAGGTGGGCCGGGCGCAGGTAGTGCTGGATGTCGTGGATGGCCTCCTCGGCCAGCTTGCGCAGCGCCTCCGGCTCGACCTTCAGGAACGTACGGCCGTCCGGCCCCTCGGCGGTGGAGACACCCTCCGAGGTCACCAGGCGATACGGGGTGGTGTCCTCGCCCTGGGGGAGCAGATCGGTGTACGCGAACTCAGGCATCTCGCCCATTCCTCTTTCGGCCGTTGGCAGCGCTGGCATCCGTGGCAGCGCCAACCAGCGTAGAACCTGGCCGCGCGGCCGGACCTGTGAGGTAAGGCTCAGTTGGGCCGGGTTGGGCGCCCGCGCACCCTAGTCGCGATCTATCGCGTTTGGGTACGCTGCTGTCGTGGACCTTCAAAAGCGCCCAGAGCCCAGCGCCCCCGCGGCGGAACCGACCGACCTGCGCGCGTCCGACGCGGACCGCGACCGGATCGCGGACATCCTGCGCGAGGCGCTGGCGGAGGGCCGGCTCGACGCGGACGAGCACGCCGAGCGGATCGACGGCGTGTACCGCGCCAAGACGGTGGGCGAGCTGGAGCCGCTGGTCCGGGATCTGCCCGGCGCGCACGCGAGCGGGCCGTCCGTCGCCGCCCCGGCGCCGGACCAGCCGGCGCCCGGCACCGTCCCGCCGCTGCCGGGGGAGAACCTGGTGGCGGTGTTCAGCTCCACCACCCGCAGGGGCCGCTGGCGCGTGGGCCGCCGCACGCACGCGTACGCCGTGTTCGGCAGCGTCGAGATCGACCTCAGCGAGGCGATCTTCGAGTACCCGCAGGTCTACATCAAGGCGGTCTCCGTCTTCGGCAGCGTCGACATCCGCGTCCCGGAGAACGTGTCGCTGCGCGGCAGCGGCGGCGGCATCCTCGGCAGCTTCGACGTGCACGGGATGGACGCGCCGGAGCCCGAGGCGCCGGTCGTCTATGTCGACGGGGCCGCGGTGCTCGGCAGCATCGAGGCGAGACCCAAGCGCGGGAAGATCATCGCGAACCTGGAGAAGCACCTGCGCAAGCACTTCGGCTGATCCCGCGGCACCCGGCGGCTGAACTCCCGTACGCGGGCGGGAACTCCCGTGCTTCGGAACTCAGTGCATAGGCGTCGACACAGCGGGTAGAGCTTGGGGCATCGTCTACCGATCGACCCCGTTGCCTCTGAAGCTCGCGAAAGCCGCCGTAAGCCGTCGTCAGGAGTAGACCGTGCTGCATCCGCCGCATCAGTCCTTGCAGGTCGCCGCCGTTCCGCAGCAGCGGGTGCCCGTGCGGGACCGGGATCAGGACGCACCGTGGCACACGGAGGCCGTGTGCCGGCGCGACGAGGCGGGACTGTTCTTCGCCCCATCCAAGGAGCCCACCGCCGCGCGCCTCGCGCGCGAGGAGGCGGCCAAGCGGGTCTGCGCCCGCTGTCCGGTCCTGGTCGAGTGCCGCGAGCACGCCCTGCTCCAGCCGGAGCCGTACGGCGTCTGGGGCGGCCTGACGGCGGCCGAGCGCCGAGTGGTACTGGCACGCCGCCGCCGCCGCGACGTCGAACTCAAGAACACCACCCGCCCGGTGGCAGCGGCGGGCTGACCCGGCCACCCCTCCTACGCGCCGGCCCCGACCGGCGCGTAGGCGCCCCGTAGGGGCGCGGGGAACTGCGCGAGCAACCACCCACGACCGGTACTTGCCGTACGCGAGTGTGCCCAACGGCGCGTAGGCGCCTTTCAGGGGCGCGGGGAACTGCGCGAGCAACCACCCACGACCCGCACGTGCCGTACGCGAGTGTGCCCAACGGCGCGTAGGCGCCTTTCAGGGGCGCGGGGAACTGCGCGAACACCCCGACGGACCCGCACTCACCGCACCCCGATCAACCACAACGCCGAGCAAGGCGCCCCCGGGACAAGGGGGCCCCGCCTACTTGGCCCGGTCGAAATCGATCGCGGAGTAGGCACGCAACTTGCTCAGCCGGTGCTCCGAGTCGATCTGCCGGATGGTCCCGGACTTGGACCGCATCACGAGGGACGACGTGGTCGCACCCTCGGACTGGTACCGCACCCCGCGCAGCAACTCCCCGTCCGTGATCCCGGTGGCCACGAAGAACACGTTCTCCCCGGAGACCAGGTCGTCGGTGGACAGCACCCGGTCCAGATCGTGCCCGGCATCGAGCGCCCGCTGCCGCTCCTCGTCGTCCTTGGGCCACAGCTTGCCCTGGATCACCCCGCCCAGGCACTTCATGGCGCAGGCGGAGATGATGCCCTCCGGCGTACCGCCGATGCCGAGCATCAGGTCGACGCCGGTGCCCTCGCGCACGGCGAGGATCGAACCGGCGACGTCGCCGTCCGAGATCAGCTTGATCCGGGCGCCGGTCTCCCGGATCTCCTTGATGATGCCCTCGTGCCGCGGCCGGTCGAGGATGACGACGGTGACGTCCTCGGGGGCGCGCCGCTTCGCCTTGGCGACCCGGCGGATGTTCACCGACACCGGGGCGTTGATGTCCACGTAGTCGGCGGCTTCCGGTCCGGTGACCAGCTTGTCCATGTAGAAGACGGCGGACGGGTCGAACATCGTGCCGCGGTCGGCGGCGGCCAGCACCGCGATCGCGTTCGGCATGCCCTTCGCGCAGAGCGTCGTGCCGTCGATCGGGTCGACGGCGATGTCGACCTCGGCACCGGTCCCGTCGCCGACGTTCTCCCCGTTGAACAGCATCGGGGCCTCGTCCTTCTCGCCCTCGCCGATGACGACGACACCGTTCATCGACACGGTGGAGACGAGGGTCCGCATGGCGCGCACGGCGGCGCCGTCCGCTCCGTTCTTGTCGCCGCGGCCGACCCAGCGGCCGGCGGCCATGGCGGCCGCCTCGGTGACGCGGACGAGTTCCAGGGCGAGGTTGCGGTCGGGGGCCTCGGAGGGAACCTCGAGTTCGGACGGCAGCTGGTGATGCTGATGCTCGGTCATCGAGACGCACCTTTCTGTTCCGGCGTTTCTGCGTTTCACCGGGATACGACGACGGCCGGATGAGGGTTGATGTGTCCCGACTCTATCGTCCGTACGACAATCTGAGCAGACCGCCCCACGAATGAGCGGTTACGTTCATGACAGGTATGCACATCGGTGTGCATACCGGGCCGCCAAAGGGGACCTCCCGGCGGAGATCCAACGGCCACCTGCGACGATGGGCGGGTGGCAGGAAGAAATGGCAAGAAGACGGTGGGCAGCCTGGTGCTGTCCCTGGGTGTCTGTGTCGTGGCGGCGGGCGTGATCTACGTGTTCGTTCCGCACGACGACTCCAAGGAGACGCCTGTCAAGCGCGTGGACTACCGAGTAGAGCTGCTCTCGGCCCGCCGCGCGGCCTCCTATCCGGTGGCCGCCCCCGAGGGCCTGGCGAAGTCGTGGAAGCCGACCTCCGTGCGCTACGACGGCGAGGGCAACGAGGCCTGGCACCTCGGCTTCCTCGACCCCGACGGCCAGTACGTCGCCGTCGAGCAGTCGACGGACAAGCCGACCCGGTTCATCGACGAGGCGAGCCAGGGCGCCGAGGAGACCAGCCACGCGCAGTCCATCAACGGCGAGAAGTGGCAGCGCTACAAGGGCGAGAAGTACGACGCCCTGGTTCTGAAGCAGAAGAACGCCACGACGGTGGTGACCGGCACGGCCGGCTTCGATGGCCTGACGAAGATGGCCGAGTCGCTGAAGATGGAGCGCGACACGTCGGCCTGACGGTGCCTGACGAGATGGCGCAGACGAGATGGCACATACGAGAAGGCCCCGGCTCCTGAGGGAAGCCGGGGCCTTTCGTGTGCCTGGATGTGGCTCAGACCGTGGTGATGACCTGGTCCTGGGCGAGGCGCGGGGAGCGGGGGAACCAGGCGTCCTCGCCGGGCTTGCCGATGTTGATGATCATCAGCGGGGTGTGGTCGGCGTCCAGGAACTCCTTCTGGACACCGGCGAAGTCGAAGCCGGTCATCGGGCCCGCGGCCAGGCCGGCGGCACGGACGCCCATGATGAAGTAGCCGGCCTGCAGCGTGGCGTTGACCAGCGCGGCCTGCTCGCGGACCGGGCGCTCGGAGAAGAACGCGTCCTTGGCCTGCGGGAAGTGCGGGAGCAGCTGCGGCAGCTCCTCGTGGAACTCGTTGTCCGCCGAGAGGATCGCGACCAGCGGGGCCGAGGCGGTCTTCGGCTGGTTGCCCTCGGCCATGTGCTTCACCAGGCGCTCGCGGGCCTCGGGGGAGCGGACCAGGGTGATGCGCAGCGGCGACTGGTTGAAGGCGGTCGGGCCGTACTTGACCAGGTCGTAGATCGCCTGGACCTGCTCGTCGGTCACCGGCTCGTCGGTGAAGGTGTTCGCGGTGCGGGCCTCGCGGAAGAGCAGGTCCTGGGCGGCGGAGTCAAGAACGAGGGACATTGATCAACCTTCTCGTACGGATCGACGGACGTCCCTGACCCTACGCCGATGAGGTTCAACTTTCAACAAACACCTTCGTGACCCTGTTCACAAGAGGCACGGGAGGTGCCCGGCGTCAGTCCTCCTCCGGGTCGCCCGCCTCCTCGTCCCCGCCGGACTCCTCGGCCAGCGCCGCGTCCAGCCGCGCCCGCGCCCCGTCCAGCCAGCGCCGGCACACCTTCGCCAGCTCCTCGCCCCGCTCCCACAGCGCGAGCGACTCCTCCAGCGACGTGCCGCCGGCCTCCAGCCGCCGTACGACATCGATCAGTTCGTCCCGGGCCTGCTCATAGCCGAGCGCCTCGTCGGCCGCCTTCGTGGTCATGCTGTCGTCCGTCCTCACGCTTGGTTTCTGTGACTCGTACGGTGAACTCGCCCTCGGCGACCCGGGCCCGCAGCTCCTCGCCGCCCGCCGCCTCCTCCGGATCGCGCACCACATGGCCGTCCGCCTTCTGCAGGACCGCGTAGCCGCGCTTGAGGGTGGCCGCGGGGGAGAGGGCGACCACGCGCGCGTGCGTGTGCGTCAGCTCCGACTCCGCCCGGTCCAGGAGGTGGCCGAGGGTGCGGCGGCTGCGCTCGGTCAGCGCCGTGATCTGCGCCTCGCGGTCGTCGACCATGCGGTGCGGGTCCTCTATCGACGGCCGGGCCAGCGCCGCCGCGAGGCCCCGCTCCTCCCGGTCGAGGAACGCCTCCACACTGCGCCGGGCCCGGTCCCGCAGGAACCGCACCCGCTCGTACTCCTCCCCGACGTCCGGCACCACCTTCTTGGCGGCGTCGGTCGGGGTGGAGGCCCGCAGGTCGGCGACGTAATCGAGGAGCGGATTGTCCGGCTCGTGGCCGATCGCGGAGACGACCGGGGTCCGGCACGACGCCACGGCCCGTACCAACTGCTCGTCCGAGAACGGCAGCAGGTCCTCCACACTGCCGCCGCCGCGCGCCACGACGATCACGTCGACCTCGTCCAGCGCGTCCAGCTCCTTCACCGCCTGGACCACCTGCGGCACCGCGTGCACCCCCTGCACCGGCACATTGCGCACCTCGAAGCGGACGGCGGGCCAGCGGTGCCGCGCGTTCTCCAGGACATCGCGCTCGGCGGCCGAGGCGCGCCCGCAGACCAGGCCGATCAGCTGCGGCAGGAACGGCAGCGGCTTCTTGCGGTCGGCCGCGAAGAGCCCCTCGGCCGCCAGCGACTTCTTCAGCTGCTCCAGACGCGCGAGCAGTTCACCGACACCGACGGGCCGGATCTCGGCGGCCCGCAGCGAGAGCTGGCCGCGCGGCGCGTACCACTCCGGCTTCGCGAGCACGACGACCCGGGACCCCTCGCGCACCACGTCCGCCACCGCGTCGAACACCTGCCGGTAGCAGGTCACCGAGACCGAGATGTCGTACGAGGGATCGCGCAGCGTCAGGAACACGACACCGGCACCGGGCCGCCGGGACAGCTGGGTGATCTGCCCCTCGACCCACACGGCGCCGAGCCGGTCGATCCATCCGCCGATCAGCCGGGACACCTCACCGACGGGGATCGGGGTGTCCGGGGACGTGTTGACAGCCATGCCGCGAGCGTAGCCGCCGGGACCGACAGCCTGTGGGTCACACGGGTTGTCCTGTGCGCGCCCCGGCGCGACCTGCCGCACCGCACCACCCGCCGTCCCTAGCGTCGCCCGGTATGACAAATCTGATCAGGACAGCCGTCCCGGTGGCTGTGGCGGCGACCGGCGCCGTGTGCGCCTGCGCCCTGGTGGCCGCCGCACCGGTCCGCTCCGCCCCCGCGGCGGCGGCCCGCGACACCGTCACCGTCGGCAACCCGGTGGCGGGCAACAACGGCTTCGGCGTCATCACCGAGGACGACGCCTACCTCGGCAGCACCGAGTCGGAGGGCCCGGTCGCGGTCGGCGGCGACCTGCGCTTCGGCGCCGGCTACAACGTCGCCCTGAACAGCGCGGGCTCCTACGTCGCCCCGGGCGACCCGCAGCCCACCGCGCTGCTCGTCGGCGGCCGCGTCCGCTATGACCAGAGCGACCCGTCCGGCGTCCTCAGGATCCTCCAGAACGGTTACGTGAAGATCGGCGACATGACCGGCGGGCAGGCGCGGAACACCGACGGCAACGGCGCCGCGGTCAACACCCGCGTCGACGCCCAGGGCGCCGGCTACGACGCCACCCCGCGCATCGAACTCACCACCCGCGAGACTCCGGCGCAGGTGGGTCCCGCCGACCTGATGGACTTCCCCGCGCTGTTCACCTCGTACCGGGAACGGGCCGCGCGGATGGCGGGCTGCACCGACAACGTCGTCCTGCGCGACGGGAACGGCAACCCGCTCCCGGACCAGTCCACGGTGCCGCCCGGCTCCCAGATCAAGCTCTCCCTCGACAGCACCCGCACCAACGTGCTGCACCTCACCGGCGCGATGCTCGACAACATCTCCAACCTGACGCTGCTCGACCAGCCGACGGCCGCCGCGCCCCTGGTCGTCGTCGTGGACACCACCGCCGAGGGCGGCGACTACACCTGGCACGCCCCGACCATGGCCGGCGTCGGCAACTCCGAGAACCACATCCTGTGGGACTTCCCGGACGCGACCCGGATCACCAACCCCGACGGCGACGAGATCGAGGGCACGGTCTACGCGCCCGGCGCCGAGTTCATCGACCTGGACTCCTCGAACATCGAGGGCGACGTCGTCGTCAAGTCGCTCGTACAGGGGTCGACGGCGGCGGTCGGCGGGAACAAGGTCGACGCGGGGGAGATGCATTACCACCCGTTCGACGCCGCCGTTCAGTGCGAGGACGATTCGACGCCCACGCCCACGCCCACGCCCACGCCCACGCCGACCCCGACCGGTGAATCGCCGACCCCGACCCCGACGCCGACGGACGAGTCGCCGACGCCTTCGCAGCCGGGTGAGACGCCGTCGCCGACGCCGACCCCGACCGGTGAATCGCCCACGCCGACACCCACGCCGGCCAACGGATCGCCCACTCCCTCGCCGTCCCCGTCGGACACCCCGACTCCGACTCCGACGGACAGCCCCACCCCCACTCCCTCGCCGTCCCCGTCGGACACCCCGTCGCCCACGCCCAGCCCCTCCGGCAGCCCCTCCGGCAGCCCCTCCGGAGGCACCCCGACGCCGACCCCGGCCCCGAGCGGCGGGACGAGCACCCCCACGCCGCCCACCCCGCCCCCCACGACACCCGGCACCCCGCTCCCCTCGCCCACCGGCCCCGGCCTCGCGCACACCGGAACCGACGCCCGGGGCACCGCCGTCATCGGCGGTATCGCGGTGGCCCTGATGGCCGCCGGCGCGGGAGCCCTGGCCTTCGGACGGATGCGCGGGAACCGCCGCCGCTGACCCCTGCGCCCCGAGCCGGGCGGCCGGCGGACCGCTACGCCGTATCCGCCGCCCGCCCGCGCTGCGCCACCAGCACCACGAGCCCGACCACCAGCCAGATCGCGCCGACCACCTGCGCGGTCCCCGACGCCTCCACGATCACCGCGACGGCGATCGCCGCACCGATCACCGGCACCAGCAGATGCCGCCACCAGCTGACGGGACCGCCCGCCCGGCGGACCACGAACCAGCCCACGACGCTGGCGTGCAGCAGCGTGAACGCGGTCAGCGCGCCGATGTCGACCACCGACGTCAGCTGGTCGAGACCGTCGTCGCGGCGGGCCGCCCAGACCGCCGCGACCAGCGTGATCACCGCGGCCACGAGCAGCGCGGCCCGCGGCACGCCCGAGTCCGTCCGGGACAGCACCTTCGGCAGCCGCCGGTCGCGGGCCATCGCGAACACCAGCCGGCCCGCCGCCGCCTGCCCGGCCAGCGCCGCGAACGCCGCGCCGATCGCCTTGCTCACCGCCACCAGATCGTGCAGCCAGCTCCCGACCGACGCGTCCACGGTGTCGTAGAACGCGGAGCCCTGCTTCGCCGGGTCGGCCGCCATCTGCGCCGACGTCGCCGGTTCCAGCAGGGCCGCCAGATACGTCTGCGCGACGAACAGCACACCGGTGAGCACCAGGCAGAACAGCACCGCCCGCGCGACCTTCGCCGAACCGCCGGTGACCTCCTCGGCGAACGTGGCGATGGCGTCGAAGCCCAGGTACGACAGGACGGCCACCGACACCGCGCCGAGCACCGCCGACAGCGCGAACGCGCCCTGGGTGCCGTCCCCGGTCAGCGGCGAGAGCCAGCCGCGCTGCGCCCCGTCCGTCGCCAGCACCACGATCGCCGAGACGATGAAGATCACCAGCACCACGATCTCCAGCGCCAGGACCGCGAAGCCGACCCGGGCCGCGGCCCGTACGCCCCACAGGTTGAGCAGGGTCGTGATCACCACGGCGAGCGCCGTCCACACCCACCGCGACACGTCCGGCACCAGCGAGTTCATCGCGATCCCGGAGAACAGGTAGGCCACCGCCGGGATCAGCAGATAGTCGAGCATCGCCATCCAGCCCGCGATGAAACCCGGCCCCTTGCCGAGCCCCACGCGTGCGTAGGCGTACACAGAGCCCGCGCGCGGGGCGACCCGCACCATCTGGGCGTAGCTGAAAGCGGTGAACGCCATGGCGATCGTGGCGACGATGTAGACCAGCGCGACCGCGCCGTGCGACTTCGCGTCCAGGGTGCCGAAGATGCCGACCGGCGCCATGGGGGCGATGAACAGAAGCCCGTAGACCACCAGATCCCGGAAGCCGAGGTTCCGGCGGAGCTTGCCGTCCGGGGGCTCGGGGGGCCCGGGGACTTCGGACGCGGCGGGTACGGACATCGTGCCTCCGTTGATCGGACAGGCTCCGGGCCCCACCAGTCTCCCCAGCCGGGCGATCTTTGGCCTCCCGGGCTCGGCCTTACGATGGGGGACATGACTGCTACGACTGGCTCCCGCCGTGTCCTGCTCGCCGCTCCCCGTGGCTACTGCGCCGGTGTGGACCGTGCCGTGATCGCCGTCGAGAAGGCCCTGGAGCAGTACGGGGCCCCGATCTATGTCCGCCACGAGATCGTGCACAACAAGTACGTCGTGCAGACCCTGGAGCGGAAGGGCGCCATCTTCGTCGAGCAGACGGAGGAGGTCCCCGAGGGCTCGATCGTGATGTTCTCGGCGCACGGTGTCGCACCGACCGTCCACGCGGAGGCCGAGCGCGGCAAGCTGGCGACCATCGACGCCACCTGCCCGCTCGTGACCAAGGTCCACAAGGAAGCGATCCGCTACGCCAACGACGACTTCGACATCCTCCTGATCGGCCACGAGGGCCACGAGGAGGTCATCGGCACCTCCGGCGAGGCCCCGGACCACATCACGCTGGTCGACGGCCCCGAGGACGTCGCCAAGGTCGAGGTCCGCGACCCGGAGAAGGTCGTCTGGCTCTCCCAGACCACGCTCTCCGTCGACGAGACGATGGAGACCGTCGACGCCCTGAAGACCAAGTTCCCGGGCCTCGTCTCCCCGCCGAGCGACGACATCTGCTACGCCACGCAGAACCGCCAGCTCGCCGTGAAGCAGATGGGCGCCGAGTCCGACCTGGTCATCGTCGTCGGCTCGCGCAACTCCTCGAACTCGGTCCGCCTCGTCGAGGTCGCCAAGCTGGCCGGCGCCAAGGACGCGCACCTCGTGGACTTCGCGAGCGAGATCGACGAGTCCTGGCTGGACGGCGTCACCACGGTCGGCGTCACCTCCGGCGCCTCCGTGCCGGACGTCCTCGTCGAGGAGGTCCTGGAGTACCTGTCGCAGCGCGGCTTCGCGGACGTGGAGATCGTGAAGGCGGCCGAGGAGTCCATCACCTTCTCGCTGCCCAAGGAGCTCCGCCGCGATCTGCGCGCCGAGGCCGCCGCCCTCGTGGAGCGGGCGGATTCCACCTCCGGGAAGTGACCGTGCGTCTCCCGTCGTAACGTGGAGCGCATGGAGATCTTCGGTGTGGACATCGGCGGATCAGGGATCAAGGGCGCTCCGGTCGACCTGGAGCGCGGTGATCTCGCCGAGGAGCGGTTCAAGGTGCTGACCCCGCAGCCGGCCACCCCCGACGCGGTGGCCGACGGGGTCAAGCAGGTCGTGGAGAACTTCGCGGGCGGCTGCGACCGGGTCGGCATCACCTTCCCGGGCGTCGTCACCGGCGGCTCGACGATCCGGACCGCGGCCAACGTGGACAAGAGCTGGGTCGACGTCGACGCGCGGGCCCTGCTGAGCGAGAAGCTCGGCGGGCTGCCCGTCACGATCCTGAACGACGCGGACGCCGCCGGCGTCGCCGAGATGCACTTCGGCGCCGGCCGCGGCCGCACCGGCACGGTGCTGCTGCTCACCTTCGGCACGGGCATCGGCAGCGCGCTCTTCACCGACGGCACCCTGGTGCCCAACACCGAGCTCGGCCACCTGGAGCTGAACGGCCACGACGCCGAGAAGCGGGCCTCCACCAAGGCCCGCGAGGACGAGGACCTGAGCTGGGAGCACTGGGCCAGACGCGTCACCAAGTACCTCGCGCACGTGGAGATGCTGTTCTCGCCCGAACTGTTCATCATCGGCGGCGGCATCAGCCGCAAGGCCGACAAGTTCGTGCCGCTGATCAAGGGCATCAAGGCGGAGATCGTGCCGGCGCAGCTGCAGAACAACGCGGGGATCGTCGGCGCGGCGATGGCGGCGCGCGAGGCCTGAGACAGGCCCTAGGCCCGTCGCGGCTTGGGCGCCTTCTGCGGCTGCTGGTGCTCCGCGGGCTCCTGCCGCGCGGCCCGCCGCTGGGCCGCGGCCTTGCGCGCCATCAGCCGCACCTTCCGTACGGTGACGATGAGACCGGCGACGAGGGTGCCGCCGTACAGCCAGCCCGCGCTCGTCGCCAGGGTCGTCACCAGGCCGGCGAGGCGGCCGGTGAGCCCGTCGCCGCCGTCCCCGACGAAGAAGGCGCCGAGGGCGAACGCGATCGGCACCGCGACCGGCGCCGTCACCAGGTCCGCCTTGCGCACCCAGCCCGCGGTGAGCCCGCTGACCAGCACGAAGAACACGCCGTACACGGCCACGGCGCCGCCGAACAGCAGCCCGTCGAGGAACCCGAGCACCAGCATCGAGGCCGCGGCGAACAGCCCGCTGCCGAGCCCGGTCAGCCGCGGGTCGGGGAATCTGCGGAGCGCGCGCACCAGCGGCGGCAGCCGACGGCCCTGGCCGCCGCCCGCGCGGCAGACGGTGGCGGACTCGACGGACGGGGCGCCGGTCGGCCCGTCACCGGACTCGCCCTGCGCCTGCGGGGGCAGCGGGGCCCGGCCGCGGCGGGGGCGGGATTGCGGGGGACGCGTCCTGTGTTGCTCCACAGGCCCAACATAGGTGGGCTTATGTGCGCAATACGCCGTGGGACACGCGGTTAGTTCAAGCTTGACCGTTGTTGGTTCGCGTGTTCGACGCGTCGCCGGGGCGGGTGCGGCTAGGCCGTAGACTGGTGGATCGCCCACACCTCTCCTCCTGTACGGGAAGTCGCAACGTGTCGCTCACGATCGGAATCGTCGGTCTGCCCAATGTCGGCAAGTCGACCCTGTTCAACGCCCTGACCAAGAACGACGTGCTCGCGGCCAACTACCCGTTCGCCACGATCGAGCCCAACGTCGGAGTGGTGGGCGTCCCCGACACCCGCCTCACCAAGCTCGCCGAGATCTTCTCCTCCCAGAAGGTCCTGCCGGCCACGGTCGACTTCGTCGACATCGCGGGCATCGTGCGCGGCGCCTCCGAGGGCGAGGGCCTGGGCAACAAGTTCCTGGCGAACATCCGCGAGTCCGACGCGATCTGCCAGGTCATCCGCGCCTTCA
Source organism: Streptomyces sp. HUAS MG91 (assembly GCF_040529335.1). Classification (GTDB taxonomy): domain Bacteria; phylum Actinomycetota; class Actinomycetes; order Streptomycetales; family Streptomycetaceae; genus Streptomyces; species Streptomyces tabacisoli. The sequence continues at coordinate 5,407,700 of NZ_CP159534.1, forward strand.
AGGACGAGAACGTCGTGCACGTCGACGGCAAGGTCTCGCCCAAGGACGACATCGAGACGATCAACACCGAGCTGATCCTCGCCGACCTCCAGACCATCGAGAAGGTCCTGCCGCGCCTCCAGAAGGAGTCGCGCATCAAGAAGGACGTCGCCCCGAAGGTGAAGGCCGTCGAGGAGGCCAAGGAGATCCTGGAGAAGGGCGACACCCTCTTCTCGGCCGGGATCGTCCAGGGCTCCGGCAAGGAGGAGCTCCTCCACGACCTCCACCTCCTGACGACCAAGCCCTTCCTCTACGTCTTCAACGTCGACGAGGACGAGCTGACGGACGACGCCTTCAAGGCCGAGCAGAGCGCCCTGGTCGCCCCGGCCGAGGCGATCTTCCTCAACGCCAAGCTGGAGCAGGACCTCGCCGAGCTCGACGAGGCCGACGCCATGGAGCTCCTGGAGTCCGTCGGCGCCGAGGAGCCCGGCCTGGCCACGCTGGCCCGCGTCGGCTTCGACACCCTGGGCCTCCAGACCTACCTGACGGCCGGCCCCAAGGAATCCCGCGCCTGGACGATCAAGAAGGGCGCCACGGCCCCCGAGGCGGCCGGCGTGATCCATACGGACTTCCAGAAGGGCTTCATCAAGGCCGAGGTCATCTCCTTCGACGACCTGGTCGAGACGGGCTCGGTCGCCGAGGCCCGCTCGGCGGGCAAGGCCCGCATGGAGGGCAAGGACTATGTGATGCAGGACGGGGACGTGGTGGAGTTCCGCTTCAACGTGTAACGGCTGACGCATCACCACACCGCTGACCGGCCAGACAGGCGGGTCGGAGAGGGTCCGGCTCTTCGGGGTCGGGCCCTTGGTGTTTTCCCGTGCTGGACTGGTGCTGGGACGAGGATGTGGTGCTGGTGCTGCTCTGCTGAGTGGCCGAACCGTGGGACGGCGCCCTGAGTGGACGCCGGAGTCAGACGTCCTTGATCTGTACGCGGTCGCCGCACAGTTTCGACCAGTCGTCGCGGTCGGAAGTCAGCACGAGCACGGGCGCCGGGGAGCGTAGCGCCATCGCGGCGACGAGAGCATCGATGGCGTACTTGTGCCCATGAAGGCCGCCCGCGTCGCTCAGTAGCTGAACTGCCGTGAGGCTGTCCGCCTGGGTGGCGTCCTGGACCTGAAGACGGGAGAGCAGCCAGCGCAGCCGCGCGGTGTCCGTCTTCCCATGGACGGCCTCCACCACGGTGAGGGCCGACACCAGGACGGGCACGCCTACGCGACGAGCGGCCTCGATCCGGGTGATCATCTGGCGGTCGTTGCGCAACAGCAGCGACAGTGCCTGGGAGTCGAGCACCAGGCACCTGGCCGCAGGCTCTTTCATGCGGCGCTGTCGTTCGACGCGTACGGCGTCGGCGCGTCGCCGAACAATTCGTGCTGCGCGGCCTGAACCTCGGCGTCACCCAACGGTTCGTGCTCGGCTTCATAGGCAGCCACGATCTCGGCAAGGCCGTCCATCGCCAGTTGGTGCCGGACTGCCGCGGTCACGTAGGCGGAAACGCCGCGCTTGCCGGTGCGCGTGCGCAGTGCGCCGAGGAGATCCGAGGGCATCGAGACGGAGATGTTCTCCGTGCCGCCGGGGCGGGGTGACTTCATGGCCACAACTTTAGTACAGAAACTATTACAGCGTCTGGAGCGCTGCGCGGCCTGTACCCAGGGCGGCCGTTGATGCGTCGTCCTGGTGCTTCTGGGATCTTCTTGTACTTTGCGGTGAATCCCGTGCGGGGATGGTGCTGGGAAGCGCCCGCATAACCACAGTTCAGAGTGGTTACGAGTGTCAGTCGGCGAGCCCTGCTCACTCTCGCCCGCACTGGCTATGGGCGGGTCCAGCCGTTGGCGAAGTCGCATTGGAGGTCCGTCCAGCGGCGAAGCTCGGCGGGGGTGTAGTCGGGGTAGCCGAGGCGCCCCACGCCCTTGACCCACTCGTCCCAGAGGCCGTCGGGCTCCGTGAAGTGGTCGGCGTGGTGGGTGCCCAGGAGGGCGTCGAGGCGGAGGAGGGCGCTCAGGGCGTCGGGCTGGTCGTAGTGGAGGTCGGTGCGGGGGAGGTAGTGGGCGAGGTAGGCGGTGAGGATCTCGGCGTCGGCGTGGGTGCCGAAGCGGGCCAGGGCGAAGCAGTAGGCGCTACCGGAGAAGCAGACCTCGCTGGCCAGGAGCAGGTCGCCGATGCGTTCGCGAAACCGTTCGCGGCGGTCCACGCCGATCAGCCATGCGGCGGTGAGGCGCGAGCGCCACTCGTAGCCGAGGAGGGCTTCCAGCTCGGCATCGGTGATCGTGGCCGCGTCGTCGATGAGGTGATGGGCGAAACGTTCGCCGTGAGGCCACTCGGGCCGCAGGAATCGACCACTTTTCAGGACGAGGTAGCGCGCGTGGCCCGAGTCCTTCCTTGCCGCGTAGCGCTCGATCACGTAGCCGTAGCCGATCTCCTCGGGGTGCTGGAACGGCATCGTCACCTCTCCGGGTTCAGGTCGGTACGGTCGATCCAGGTGGGGGCGACGAAGATGTCGTCGCCGAGGGGGGCTTCGGAGGCTTCCAGCAGAGACCAGGTGCGGGACTCTTCGACCAAGTGCTCCCAGGGCGCGGTCCAGTCGAGTTCCCAGTCCAGGCCGGTGTCGGAGATGCCGTACGTGCGGCCGGCGTCCACCCGCCAGAACTGGGAGTAAAGGATCACCTGGGCGTGGTCGGCCAGGTCGTTGATGATCTCGGTGAAGTGGGCCGAGGGCCAGCCCGGGGCGTCGTCCTCAGCGGTGGCTCGTAGGCGCGCGGCGAGCGGCGGGACCACAGGGGTGCGGGCGCCGAGTTCCGTCAGGGCCCAGCGGATGCCTTCCGGCTCGCTCCAGTCCGGTGGCGTCGCCCGTTCCAGGCAGGCGCGATAGGCGCGGCGCACGGGCTCGACCGCGCCGTCGATCTTCAGGCTCGCCAGGGCAATCGCCGCCCATTCCCGGACGGTGGAGTCCTCGCTGCCCAGGAGGGCGATCAGAGCGGGGCCGCAGCGTGGGTCCGCCACCTCTTCGAAGACCTCGATAGCGGTCAGCTGCCCGAAGCCGCCGAGGGAGGGCAGTCCGTCGATGATGGCGGGGATGGCGTGGGAGCCAATGTCGATCAGTTCTGCGCGGGCGTCGTACGACGGGCCGGCCGAGTCGTCGAGCTGCTGGATGAGTTTCTCGATATGGGTGGTCACGGGTGGTCCCGGCGCCAGAAAGTGGGGAGCCACCAGCAGAGCACCGAGTGGTCGTCGGGCCACGGGGCGCGGTCCTCGGTTGCCCAGTCCTCGAAGGAGTCCCGTGTCAGGTCGATGGGGCGCCAGGCGGGGTCGAGCGGCTCGTCTTCGGCCGGCGGGCGGACGAACCGGCGGCCGTGCTCGTCGCAGGCGCCGAAGTCCTGGTAGTTGCGCTGGGCCTCGATCAGGGAGACCTTGTTCGCGCCGCCGGCCATGGTCGGCCAGCGGAACTGGATGGCGTCGTCCTCCCAGAAGCAGACGGGGCAGATCTCGTACGAGCCGGGCATCGCGTCCAGCACGCGGTGCCCGCAGCAGGGACACGGGTAGCGGTCGCTCACCCGGGCAGTGTCCTTGCCGGTCCCGCCAGTGCGCCATGGATTTCTCGGCCTCCGCCCGCCCGGCCAGTCCGCAGCCAACGCATGCCAACGAGAAAGTCCCAGGTCAGGGCCCTGGACGGGCCTCCGCCGCAGGTCAGAATCAGACCGCAGACATTCCGCTTCAACGTGTAGCGGAACCCGTAAGCGCCCACGTCAGGCAGGGCCCGGCTCCCCGGAGTCGGGTCCTGCCTTTCGTTCCGCTCGGATCGCGAAGCTGGAGGGGGCGGGGAGGCGCCTCCGGGCGTCGGGGTGATTAGGGTCGTGCGGTGACCACTGAACCGAATCCGGGCGCGGCAACCGGCCCGCTGGACGGCCTCGACCGCCGCATCGTCGCCGCCCTCCAGATCGACGGCCGTGCCTCTTGGCGGCGGATCGCCACCGCGCTCGGGGAGCCCGAGCGGAAGGTCGCGCGGCGCGGTCTTCGGCTCCTGGAGAGCGGCGCCGTGGCGGTGCGCGGGCTCGTGGTGCGCGGCGAGACGGTGATCCTGCGGATGAACTGCCGGCCCGGCGCCGTCCGTGACGCCGCCGTCGCCACCGCCCGCAGGGACGACACCATTTTCTCGTACGTGCTCGCGGGCGCCGCCGACTGCGTTGCCGAACTCCAGTGCCCGCCGGGCGAGTTGGCGCGGCTCACGCTGGACGAGGTGCCCGTGCTGCCGGGGCTGGTCGCGCAGCAGGTCTCCCCGGTGCTGCGCTACTTCCGCACCGTGCACGAGTGGTCGCCGGGGATCCTCGGCGACGAGGAGATCACCGCGCTCACCGGGGCGGCGGCGCGGCCGGTGGACGGGGTCGAGGTGCCGGACGTGCCGCTCGCGCCCGACGAGCACGCCATCCTGCGCGCGCTCGCCGAGGACGGCCGCCGCACGCACGACGAACTCGCCGCCGTGGCCGGGGTGTCGGTGGCGACGGCCCGGCGCCGCGTGGAGTCGCTGACCCGGCAGGGTGTCGTCAGCATCCGGGCGGCCGTGGAGCCCGCGCTGCTCGGGCTGCCGGTCGAGGCGCTGCTGTGGATCAGGACCCGGCCCGACGAGGTCGAGGAGGTGGGCCGCCTGCTCGTCGAGTCGCCGCTGGTGCGGTACGCGGCCGTGGTGATGGGGGAGCACCAGCTCCTGGTCGACGTGACCCAGCCGTCGAAGCAGGCCCTGCACGCGTTCCTCACCGAGTCGGCGTGGGTGCGGCGGGCCGAGGCCGTGCAGTCCCATCTGGTGGTCGAGGCGTGGAAGCGCAGCGGCGTGCCGGCTCGTGGAGTCTCTCCGCGCCCCGTTGCAGGTGGATGACCATAAGTTTCAGTCTGGTGAATTGAGCGTCTGAAAAGTTCATAGGCGCAGAACTGTTGACTGAAACGATCAGTTGACCGCAGTGTGGGGGCGCACACCGTCGCCTCCCGCACGAGGACCGCCATGCCCCTGAGCCCCGCCGAAGCCGACGCGCTCTGCGCGCTCGACGCCGTCGACCTCGCCGCCCGGATCCGCCGCCGCGAGCTGTCGGCGCGCGAGGTCGTCGCCGCGCACCTCGACCGCGTCGAGCGGGTCAACCCGGCGATCAACGCCATCGTCACCCTCGACGCCGAGGGCGCGACGCGGGCCGCCGCGCGCGCCGACGAACGGGCCGCGTCCGGCGCCGAGTTGGGCCCGCTGCACGGGCTGCCCATCGCCTTCAAGGACACCCACCTCACCCGCGGCATGCGCACCACGCACGGCTCGCCGCTCTTCGCCGAGCACGTCCCCGACGAGGACGAACTCCTCGTCCAGCGGATCGAGTCGGCCGGCGCCATCCGCATCGGCAAGACCAACGTGCCGGAGTTCGCGGCCGGTTCGCACACCTTCAACACCGTCTTCGGCGCCACCCGCAACCCGTACGACACCACGCGCTCGGCCGGCGGCAGCAGTGGCGGCGCCGCGGCCGCCCTCGCCGCCCGGCTCACCCCCATCGCCGACGGCAGCGACATGGGCGGCTCCCTGCGCAACCCCGCCTCCTTCTGCAACGTCGTCGGGCTGCGCCCCACCCCCGGCCGGGTACCGGCACTGCCCTCCGGCGACGTCTGGGAGACCCTGGCCGTCGCCGGGCCCATGGGCCGCACCGTCGCCGACACCGCGCTGCTGCTGTCGGTCATGGCCGGACCCGACCCGCGCAGCCCGCTCTCCCTGGAGGTCCCGGACCCGGCCTCGTACCGCACCTCCCTGACCCGTGACCTCACGGGCCTGCGGGTCGCGTACACGCCCGATCTCGGCGGCCGTGTCCCCGTCGACCCCGAGGTGCGCGCCGTCGTCGACCGGCAGGCCGCCGTCCTCGATGACCTGGGCTGCCGGGTGAGCGAGGACTGCCCGGACCTCGACGCCGCCGAGCACGCCTTCCGCACGCTGCGCGCGCACGCCTTCCACCAGGGGTTCGGCCCGCTCCTCGACGCCCACCGCGACGCCCTCAAGCCCAGCCTGATCTGGAACATCGAGGAGGGTCTGAAGCTCACCGGCGCCGACCTCGCCCGCGCCCGCGGCGAACTCACCCGGCTGCACCTCGCCGCCGTCGCCTTCTTCGAGCGGTACGACGTGCTGATCGCGCCGGTCAGCCAAGTCGCCCCGTTCGCCGTCGAGTCGGAGTACCCGGACGTCGTCGACGGGCAGCCGCAGCACACCTACCTCGACTGGATGCGCTCCGCGTACCTCCTGTCCGCCCTGGGCGCACCCGCCCTCTCCGTCCCCGCCGGGTTCACCCCGTCCGGACTGCCCGTGGGCCTGCAGATCGTGGGCCCGCCGCGTGCCGAACGCCTGGTCCTCGAGGTCGGCGCCGCCCACGAGGCCGCCACCGGACACGGGCGGCACGCGCCCACCCTCCCGTAGGTGCTCAACTCCCCTCAGCTGGAGCCCCGATGAGATCACCGCACGCGCTCTGGGCCGCCGTGCCCGTGCTCGCCTTCCTCAGTACGCCGTACCTGCCGTTCGTCAACGGACCGCACCTGTGGCTCGGCATCCCCTCCGTCCTGTGCTGGTGCCTGATCTGGACGGCGGGCACGACCGTGGCCCTCGCCCTCGTGGACCGGTTCGCCCCGGCGGCCGACGACGACGAGAGCGGGGAACCCGTATGAACGCCACCATGGTCATCACCGTCGCCGGCATCGTCGCCATCGCGCTGGTCGGCGTCAGCGGGCGCAGGGCCCCCAGCAAGGAGCTGGGGGAGTGGACCGTCGGCAAGCGCCGCTTCTCCACCTTCACCACCTGGTTCCTGCAAGCCGGGGAGTCGTTCACGACGTTCAGCTTCCTCGGCCTCGCGGGGCTGGCGTTCGGCGCCGGTGTCGCCGCGTCGTACGCCCTGTGCTACCTCGCCATCAACTTCGTCCTCCAGTACTTCACGGCCCCGCGCATGCGCCAACTGGGCCTGCGCGGCGGCTATCTCACCCAGGCGGACTTCTTCGTCGACCGCTACCGCAGCCCGCTGCTCGGCAAGGTCGTCGCCGTCGTCGGCGCGGTCTTCCTGCTGCCCTACCTGCAACTGCAGATCACCGGCCTCGGCATGATCGTGCAGCTCGCCACCGGCAGCCGGGCGGGCGGCAACTGGAGCATGGTCCTCGCCACGGTCCTGACCGTCGGATTCGTCCTGTGGTCCGGCATCCGCGGCATCGCGCGCGTCGCGTACCTCAAGGACGCGCTGATGATCGTCGGGCTCGTGGTGCTGGTCGTGGGGGTCGCGGTGTCCGTGCACGGCGGCATCGGCGGCACCTTCGCCACCCTCCGCGACGCCCGCCCCAATCTCCTGACGCTCAATCAGCCCGGGTACGACGGCACGTTCTTCGTCACCGCGGTCATCATCTCCTCGATCGGCGGCGGGCTCGGCACCATGGCGCACCTGTGGCCACCGGTGCTCGCCGCGGGCAGCGGGCGCGCCCTGCGCTCGAACGCCGTCTGGCTGCCGCTCTACCAGATCGCGCTCGGCATCCCGGTGATCGTCGGCTTCGCGGGCGTCCTGCTGCTGTCGAAGGGCGCGGAGCCCAACTCCGTCGCCCTCACCCTCGCCGGACAGACGCTGCCCGGCTGGCTGGTCGGGCTCGTCGCGGTCGCGGCGGCCTCGGCGGCGATGGTGCCGTCCGCCGCGATCGTCGTGGGCATCTCCAGCCTGCTGTCCCGCAACCTGTTCAGCGCGCGCACGCCCCGCGCTCAACTCCGTACGAATCATGTGTGCGTGGTCGTCGCGGCGGGACTCGCTCTTGTCCTCGGGCTGCTCCGCCCCGGCCTCCTCGCCGACATGCTCCTGCTCACCTACGGCGGCCTCACCCAGCTCGCCCCCGCGATCGTGATGGGGCTGGCGAAGCGGGTGCGGCTGGGAGCGATGCCCGCGCTGCTCGGGATCGTGGCCGGGGTGGCGGTGCTGACCTGGCTGACGTTCGGCGGTGTCGACGTCGGCACTGTGGATACGGGGTTGATCGCGCTCGGGGTGAATGTGGTGGTGACCGTGGTCGCGCAGGTTGTTCTGGGTGGCCGAACGGTGGGCCGGGACCAGGGAGTCGAAGCGGTGGGGGCTCGATTGGGGTGACGGGCTGGGTCGGAACGGGGGTCTGTCGAGGCGCCTGCCCCGGCGCCGGGGTGCCGCCTTGCCCACCCTGCCGCCCCTGGCGGCAGATTGCCCAAGGCGGGGGCGGGGTGGGAAAGCGGCGGGCTGCCCAATGCGGGGGCTCAGGTGATGGTCAGTTCCGCTACCGGTGAGGGGGAGTGGCCCGTCTGTGTCAGGCGTACGAACCGCCCTCGCGCCCCCGCCTCGAACGGCACCCAGCGCCGCCCGTCCGCCGACACCTCCGCCCGGTACGCGCGGGTGCCGGTCACGGTGATCCGGCGCAGTGTCTTCCGACCGCCCAGGTCGACGGTGAGGGCGGCGCCCGGCCGGGCGGGGAGCCAGGTCGTCGCCGGGTTGCCGTCGACGGCGGCGCCCGCGTACTGGCCCGGGTCCTCGGACGTCGCCCGCGCCGGGCGGCAGCGGGCCAGGTCGGTGGTGGGGGTGAGGTCGGGGCGGCGGGTGGGGAGGGTGAGGCCGTCCGTCGTCACCGTGCGGCGGCCGTTCGGGGTGTCCACGGCGAAGGGGGCGCCGGACGTGAGGCGCACGGTGGTGCGGCGGGCGCCGAGCGCGATGTCGTAGGTCCGGCCCCGCCAGCGCAGCCCCCTGACCGTGACGCCCTTCGCCAGCTGCGGCGGCAGCATCGGATCGAGCCGCACGGCGTCCCCGTCCTCCAGGCGCAGCCCGGTCAGGCCGTGCGTGAAGACTTGCAGGAAGCCGCCCTTGCCGGTCAGGAAGTCCTGCGCGGGCGCGCCGGCGAGCGCGTCGTCGCCGCCCGCCTTGTCGCCGCGCGCCTCCGAGAACGTCCCGAAGGGCTCCCGGAAGAACGGCCGCGAGGCCCGCTCCAGGAACGTGTACGTCGCGCAGCCCGGCTCGCCGATCGCCGCCGCGGCTGCCGCGTGCACCGAGTCGGTCATCGCGGGGCCGCCGCGGTCGGTGTGTGCGGCGTAGTAGTCGAGCGTCGCGGCCGCCGCGCCCTTCGGCATCGGCCGCCAGTCCAGCGGATACAGCAGCAGCACGGCGTCGGCCTGCTTGATGTCGCTCGCGTGCGCGAGGTCGTAACCGGCGTACTGGAGAAAGACCTTGCGGCGCGCGTCGTACGGGATCCGCAGCCGGTCGGCGATCCTCGTCCAGTCGGCGCCGGGCCGCTCGCCGACCAGCCGGGCCGCCTTCGCGGCGGCGCGCAGGGAGGTCGCGGCGACCGCGTTGGTGTAGACGCCGTCGTCGACGCCGTTGCTGTACTCGTCCGGCCCCGCCACGTTCCTGATGGAGTACGAGCCGTCGGCCTTGTTCGCCGTCACGCGCGAACTCCAGTAATCGGCAAGCCCCTTGAGCAGCGGCCAGCCCCGCTCGCGCAGCCAGTCGCGATCCCCGGTCGCCTGGTAGTACTGCCAGACGGCGAGCGCGATGTCGCCCTGGAGATGGTTCTGGATGACGCAGTGCGGCGGGTACCAGCTCTGGCACTCCTTCCACAGCGATCCCGAACTCGCGCTCGTCCAGGGGTACATGAGCCCCTTGACGGACGTCTTGAGGGCGTTGTCGGCAGCCGCCGCGCGCGTGCGGAAGCGGTACGCGAGAACCGGCTCGGCCAGCTCCGGGCGGGTCGCCAGGAGCGACGGGAACATCCACGTCTCGGCGTCCCAGAACACCATGCCCGCGTAGTTGTCGCTGCTCAGACCGGCCGGCGGGATGCTGTCACGGCCGCCCGCGCGCACGGAGGAGAGCAGCCCGTACTGAGCCGCGCGCACCTGCGTCTGGAGCTCCCGGTCGCCCTTCACCTCGATGTCGGACGCCCACAACGCCCGCGAGGCGCGGGTGTGTTCGTCCTTCAGCGCCTCCCAGCCCGCGGCCGCCGCCCGCTGGGAGGCGCGCACCGCGCTGTCGTGCGGGGCGCCCGAGGTGAGCGAGGTGTCCACGCCGACGTACTTCACGACGTCGTACCGCGTCCCCGGAACGGCGTCGAAATCCGCCGACGTGCCGCCGCTCAGACCGTCCGAGCGGCGGGGCTCGTGGGTGCGGCCCGGGGAACGCAGGGTCGAGGCCACCGTGCCGGTCGTCCCGGTGCCGTCGGCGCGGAAACCGACGGCGCTCGTGCGCTTGCCCGCCGGGCCGCTGCCGGTCGCCGTCAGCCGGCGGGCGCCGCGGCCGTCGATCCGGTCGGTCACGGTGACCCTGCCCGACCAGTGCGGGGTGACGCGCAGGCGGACGGCGCCGACATGGGCGCGGGCCCGGTCGGCCAGCACCTCGTACGACAGGTCGGTGCGGCGGCCGTCCCGGTGGATCCAGGTGAGCGAGGTGACGACCGTGCCGCAGCGCAGGTCGACGCGCTGCCGGTAGCCCGTGGTGCGGCTGCCCGGCCCGTACGTCTCCCCGCGCGCGCTCACCTCCAGGGCCGTCCAGTTCGGGAGCGCGGCGAGGGCCTGGCGGTGGGCGGTGTTCTTCGGGCCGCGCGCGTAGAGGCCGGAGACGAAGGCGCCGTCGTAGCGCGGGGTGTAGAGCGGCCAGCCGGTCTTCTCGGTGGCGGGGCCGTGGGCGTAGCCGGTGCCGGGGGAGGGGACCCGGACGCCGAGGTAGCCGTTTCCGGCGTACGCCGTGTAGGGGTTGCCGGGGTCGGCGCGGTGGGTGGTCAGGGTCCAGCCGGGGGCCGCGCAGGCGGGGGTGCCGGGTGCGGTGCCGGGGGCGGTGTCGGGGGGCAGGAAGGCGGCCGTGGTCAGGGCGAGGGTGAGGGGGAGGGCGGCGGCGAGGAGTCTGCGGCGTGCGGTGGTCACAGGGTGAGGGTGCGGTGTGGGGGGTGTCGGGTGTGGCATGCGCGCCGGGGTTTAGGCGGTCCGGGTGGGGCGGTGCTCTCTCGGGCGCGGGTTTCGTCGTGGCCGGTCGCGCAGTTCCCCGCGCCCCTGAGGTGTTCGTTCGGCTGCGGCCCGGTGGGGCTTCTCGCGCGGTTCCCCGCGCCCCTGAGGTGTTCGTTCGGCTGCGGCCCGGTGGGGCTTCTCGCGCGGTTCCCCGCGCCCCTGAGGTGTTCGTTCGGCTGCGGCCCGGTGGGGCTTCTCGCGCAGTTCCCCGCGCCCCTTACGGGGCGCGCGCTAGCCGGCCAGGCCCGTTTTCAGGCCCGCTCCGCAGAGGGGGACCACCGCGGTGCGGGAGTTCAGGGTGGCGCCCAGCGGGCCGTCGTCCCGGGTCGCGGCCCAGCAGGCGACTCCGGTCGACTCGACGTACAGGCCCCGCGAGGCCAGATCCAGCTGGGCGTGCCGGAGCTGATCCTCCGTCACCGTGTGGAAGGCGCCCCCTGATGCCCGTACCGCCCGCAGAATCTGCCGCGCCCGCGGTGGCCGTGTGATCGCGATGCCCTCGGCGAAGGTGGGCGCCATCGGGGTGACCCCCACCAGATCCTCGGCCCCGGCCCGCCACGCCTCGGCCAGCGGCGCCACCGCGGCGGCCTGCACCGCGTGCAGCGCCGGCCGCCGGTCGATGAGCCCGGCGGTGTGCAGCTCGGCGACGGCGAGCGCGGCCCCGAGCAGCAGCGTGCCGTTGCCGACGGGCACCACCAGCACGTCGGGCAGCCGCCCGCCCAGGTCCTCCCAGAGCTCATGGACGTACGTCTTCGTGCCGTGCAGGAAGTACGGGTTGTGGACGTGACTGGCGTAGAACACTCCGTCCTCGTCCGCGGCGGCCCGAGCCGCCCGCGCCGTCGCCTCCCTGTCCCCCTCGACCACGAGCAGCCGCGCCCCGTGCGCGCCGATCTGCTCCAGCTTCTTCGGCGAGGTCCCCCGGGGGACGTAGACCGTGCAGGGCAGCCTGGCACGGGCGCAGTACGCGGCGATCGCCGTGCCCGCGTTGCCGCTGCTGTCCGCGATCACCCGCTCGGGCCGCAGCCGCGCCGCCAGAGCGGCCAGCATCACGGCGCCGCGGTCCTTGAACGACAGCGTCGGCATCAGGAAGTCCAGCTTCGCCGAGACCCCTTCGGTGAGCGGCACGAGCGGCGTGCGCCCCTCCCCGAGGGTGCAGTCCGGCACGGGCAGCGGCAGGCACTCCGCGTAGCGCCACAGGGAATTGGCGCGCCCGCTCAGGGAGCCGAGGGAGGCCGGTGTCGGTGAGTGGTCGAGGTCGAGCGGCCCGCCGCAGGAGGGGCAGCACCAGGCGAGGGACCCGGACGGGACGCGCGTGCCGTCCAGCGGGCAGTAACAGTCGGGCAGGGCGGTCATGAGAAGAGCGTAGGCAGCCCGACGCGTCCTGAACCGTACGCACGGCCGATTCGGGCGCCGATGTGTGAATGGCTCACTACCTGGAGAAAGTCCCTGCGTAAAGCCCCGGGCAGCCGTAAGTCATCACTTCGAGTGATTCCTTGGCCTTTGCTTGCACGCCTCAACCGACGGTTGCGAGGCTGTCGCTGTCTGTCAATGTTGCGGGGAACGAGGGGAACAATCAGTGTCATTCGGTGAGCAGCCGGCGTACCTGCGCGTCGCGGGTGATCTCCGCGAGAAGATCGTCAACGGCTCGCTTCCGCCGCACACCCGCCTCCCTTCCCAGGCCAAGATCCGCGAGGAGTACGGGGTTTCGGACACGGTCGCCCTCGAAGCCCGCAAGGTGCTGATGGCGGAGGGCCTGGTCGAGGGCCGCTCGGGCTCGGGGACCTATGTGCGCGAGCGGCCGGTGCCGCGCCGCGTCGCCCGCTCGGGATACCGCACGGGCGGCGGCTCCACCCCCTTCCGGCAGGAGCAGTCCGACCCGTCGGCGCGCGGCACCTGGGAGTCGCGCAGCGAGCAGACCGAGGCGGACGCGCCCCTCGCCGAGCGGCTCGCGATCCGCCCCGGCGACCGGGTGATGCGCACGGCGTACGTGTACCGGGACGCGGGCGAGACGATGATGCTCGCCACCTCCTGGGAGCCCCTCGCGGTCACCGGCCGCACCCCGGTGATGCTGCCCGAGGAGGGCCCGCTCGGCGGCTGCGGCGTGGTCGAGCGCATGGCGGCGATCGACGTGATCGTGGACAACGTGACGGAGGAAGTAGCCGCCCGCCCCGGCCTCGCCGAGGAGCTGAGCGCGCTCGGCGGCGTGCCCGGACACGTCGTCATCGTCATCCACCGCACCTTCTTCGCCTCGGGCCGGCCGGTGGAGACGGCCGACATCGTGGTCCCCGCCGACCGCTACCGGATCGCCTACCACCTGCCGGTCAAATGACCCCGCACCGGCCCTCGTCGGCTCCGTCGCCCCCGTCCGCTGGCCGGACGCGCCGTCCGGGCCGCGATATCCGGAGTTAACCGGGCCCCAAGTCCCGTAACCGGCAGGCAATCCCGCGCTGCCCAGACTTGTCATGCACGGCTCCTACCGTCCTTCTGCGTACCCGCCGTACCGGTATACCGCTACCGACCGCTACGGCCAGGCCCCGCTGACTGACGGACGAACGGGAAGCCGACCATGACCGAGACCGCACTGCCCACCGCCGACCCGGCACCGCCCCAGCCGCCGAACCGGCAGGCACCTCAGCGCAGTTACGCCAAGCTGGCGGCCGACGAGTCCCGCGAGGACTTCTCGCTGCGCTATGCCCCGCACTCCTACCGGCGCTGGTCGCCGACCATGGTCGCCTCCACCGCGCTCGGCGGCATCGCCTACCTCGCCGACTTCGCGATCGGCGCGTCCATCGTCTTCACCTACGGATTCACCAGCGGTTTCGCGTCCATCCTGTGCGCGGCGACGATCATCTTCCTGACCGGCATCCCGATCGCCCGGGCCTGCGCCAAGTACGGCCTGGACATGGACCTGATCACGCGCGGCGCCGGGTTCGGCTACTTCGGCTCGACGCTCACGTCCCTGATCTACGCCTCGTTCACCTTCATCTTCTTCGCGCTCGAAGGCTCGATCATGGCGCAGGCCATGCACGAGGTGGTCGGCCTTCCGCTGCCCGTCGGCTATCTGCTGACCACGCTCATCGTCATCCCGATCGTGTTCCGCGGCATGGGCGCGCTCGCGAAGGTCCAGGCGTGGACGCAGCCGATCTGGCTGATCGGGCTGGTGCTGCCGTTCGTGATCCTGGCGTTCCACTCCCCGGGCTCGTTCGGCGACTTCACCCACTTCGGCGGCACCGAGGGCGCGGGCAGCGGCTTCTCCTGGCTCGGCTTCGGTCTGGGTACGGGCGTCGCGCTCTCCCTCATCGCCCAGATCGGCGAACAGGCCGACTACCTGCGCTTCATGCCGGCCAGGACCGAACAGAACCGCAGGCGTTGGAACCTCGCCGTGCTCGCCGCGGGACCCGGCTGGGTGATCATCGGCGCCGCCAAGCAGATCGGCGGCGCGCTGCTCGCCTTCGTGGCCCTCGAAGCCGTCGGCAAGACCCACGCGCTCGAACCGATCGCCCCGCAGATCGAGGCGCTGAAGCCGTGGCTCGGCTCGGTCGCGCTGCCCGCCGCCGCGCTGTTCGTGATCGTCTCCCAGATCAAGATCAACGTCACGAACGCCTACAGCGGCTCCCTGTCCTGGTCGAACTTCTTCTCCCGCGTCACCCACCGGCACCCCGGCCGCGTCTGGTACATCTTCCTCAACCTCGCCATCGCGCTGACGCTGATGGAGATGAACATGTTCGCCGCGCTGAACAAGCTGCTCGGCTTCTACTCGAACGTGGGCATCGCCTGGATCGCGGCCGTCGCCGCCGACCTCGTCATCAACAAGCGGGTGGGCTGGAGCCCCAAGTACATCGAGTTCAAGCGGGCCTACCTCTACGCGGTGAACCCGGCCGGCTTCGGCTCGATGGTGATCGCCTCGACCGTCTCCATCCTGGCCTTCTTCGGCCTCTTCGGGGAGTACGCGGAGGCCTTCTCCACCTTCATCGCGGCCGGCCTCGCGCTGATCCTGTGCCCGACGATCGCCTGGGCCACGAAGGGCAAGTACTACCTAGCCCGCCCGAACCCGGTGAACGGCCCGGACGTCGTGCTCGCCGAGGGCACCGACATCACCGCCACCCACACCTGTGGCGTCTGCGAGACGGCGTACGAACTCCCCGACATCGCCGACTGCCCGGTGCAGTCCGGGCCGATCTGTTCGCTGTGCTGCTCGCTGGACGCGGAGTGCGGTGACGTGTGCACGAAGAAGCCGACGGGGGAGCCCGTTCTGATGCCGATGCCCACGGTGCGCAGGGACTGAGCGGTACTGCTGGGAAACGGGGGGCGCATTTATGCAAATGCGCCCCCTTGGCGCCTGTCGGGGATGGCTTGTTGCGTATCTCTTTGTGCCAACACGTATCCGCTCTGTGAAGGTCAGGCGTAGGCTCGGGCATATGCGGATTGTGGTTTCCTCAGGACGCTTGGGGGGCGGAGCACGATGCGAGCCGGGGTCGGGCCGATCAGGGAGGGGCGGCGCACGATGAACGACGGCACGACGACACTTCCGTGGCTCGTCATACGCCAGGACGACAACGGCAGCCGTTATCGCGTGGGCCGCTACGCGACCAGGGCGGAGGCCCAGCGCATCGCCGACAGCCTCGACGCCCACGGCCACCAACAGCTCTACTGGGTCGAGCGCCTGGCGGAGAACACCACCTCGGTGCGGAACGGCACGGTGCGGTGACGGAGCCGTAGGCTCCGCCGCATGACTGATCAGATCGAACCGGCCGTCGTGGTGGTGGTCGCCGCCGCCCTGTACGACACCGACGGCCGGCTGCTGGCGGCGCGTCGCAGTGCGCCTCCTTCGCTGGCCGGGCGCTGGGAGTTGCCCGGGGGGAAGGTCGAGCCGGGGGAGACGCAGGAGCGGGCGCTGGTCCGCGAGCTCCGGGAGGAGCTGGGCGTCGAGGCGAGTCCCGTCGCCCGGGTTCCGGGGGAGTGGCCTCTGAAGCCCGGCTATGTTCTCCGTGTCTGGCGCTGCTCCCTCGACTCGGGAGTCCCCGCGCCGCTCCAGGACCACGATGAGCTTCGCTGGCTCGCTCCGGCCGACATCTGGTCCGTGAACTGGCTGGACCAGGATGTTCCGGCGGTGAAATCCCTTTCGGAGGACTAGATCCGCGGCCCGGTGGCCGCTTCTCGCGCAGTTCCCCGCGCCCCTGAGATGCGCACTTCGTGCGGCATCTCATCGGGGAAGGCTGCGCGCAGCGCATGCCTTCAGGGGCGCGGGGAACTGCGCGACCAGCCACCGCCGGGGCCGCGGGCGAACGACAACCCGATGGGTGCGGCCGGGCATCGAGGCACCCGCGCCCGGGCGGAGGCCTACGCCGTACGTACCACCCGAACCCACCGCCCGCGATAACACCCCACCCTGTCCGGGTATATCCCGATTAACCCGAAGAAATAGGGCAGAACTCCTCGTGGGTCAGGGAAGTGATCGGTGTGCTCCACACCCAGGGCGACGTCGCCGAGTGGGCCTTCCCCGCCGACCCCATGGCCGTACGGAAAGCCCGCGCAGCGGTCCGCGCGCAACTGGCCACCTGGAACCTGGACGAGCTGAGCGACATCACGGTCCTGCTGGTCAGCGAGCTGGTCACCAACTCCCTGCGCCACGCGTCGGGCCCCATCGGAGTCCGCCTGGTCCGCCCCGAGGGCCCCGACGGGGCACTCCTCGTCGAGGTCTCCGACCCGCTGCCCGACCCGCCCCGCGCCCGCACGGCCACCCCCGACGACGAGGGCGGCCGCGGCCTGCAACTGGTGGCCGGCGCCTCCCGGCGCTGGGGCACCCGACCGGGCGGCGCGGCCACCGGCGGCAAGACGGTGTGGTTCGAGCTGGCTCTGCCCGGCTGAGACCGCGCGAGCGCACCCGTCCCGGTTAAGTAGGTCGCACCTGGTTAAGAGACGGGAATGTGGAACTCGACTGGAGAACGCGGTGTGTGGACGCACCTGCACTCTGGGTACGGAAACAGTCGGTCCCGACGGGCCAAAAAGGGTCGGGACCGTGGTGTGATCGTGAACACCGTGTCGTGCGGCACCGTAGTGCTGGATACTGCGGGCAGCCGCCCCGGTGACCGGTGCCGGACGCGGTGAGCTGGAGGGGACGGTTCGCGTGAGCGAGATACCAGCGAAGGCCGGGGCGTCCGAGGGCGCTCCGGACGCGGCGTCGACGCCGGATGCGGGCCGGACGTCGCTGGAGCGGACGCGGGCGGAGACCGGGCCGGTCGCCGACATCTGGCAGACGAGCCCGCCCGGATCGATCTACGACTACATCAAGGTCGCCTCGTTCTCGATCGGCCCCGACGGACTGATCGACCAGTGGAGCCTGCGGGCCGCGCAGATCTTCGGCGTCACGGCCGGGGACGCCGTGGGCAAGGATCCCGTCGAGGCCTTCGTCCCGCCCGAGCTGCGCGACCGCGGCCGCCGCAAGATGGCGGAGATCCTGGACGGACGGGAGTGGACCGGCGTCGTGCCGTTCCGCACGCACGGCGAGGGGCCGGGCGGGGCCGGGGAGCAGCACGGCACGGCCGAGGTCTATGTGATGCCGTCGACCACCGAGTCGGGTGAGCGCGGAGCGGTCTGCATCGTCGTGGACGTCCAGACCCTGCGGAGCATCGAGACGGACCTCGCCGCCTCGCAGTCGATTTTCGGTCAATCTCCCTTCGGCTTCCTGCTGTTCGACACCGACCTCAAGGTCCAGCGGGCCAACCGCACGTTCACCTCGGTCTTCGGCGGCCACGTCGACGACCACCGCGGCCGCACCGTCCACGACTATCTGCCGCGCCACGAGGCCGACCGGGTGCAGGGCGCGCTGCGCCGGGTCCTGGAGACCGGCGACGCCGTCACCGACATGCAGCTCGTCGGCCCCGCCCCGGACTCCTCCGAGCGACGGCACTGGTCCATCAACCTCTACCGCGTGCACACCGGTTCGGGCCGGCCCATCGGCGTCGCCGGGCTCGCCACCGACGTCACCCGGCGGCACGCCGCCGCCCGCGAGGCCGCCCACGCCCGACGGAATCTGGCCCTTCTGAACGAGGCGGGCGCCCGCATCGGCAACTCCCTCGACCTGGAGACGACCTCCCGCGAACTCCTCGACGTGGTCGTGCCCGGCTTCTGCGACCTGGCCTCCGTCGACCTGTACCAGGGACTGCTCTCCGGCGACGAGACGGCGCTGGCCAACCACCGGCTCGCCGACGGCAGCGCCGAGCTGCGCCGGGTCGCCGTCGCGAGCGCCGTGGCCGACGTGCCCTTCCTCGACCTGGGCGGCGAGGCGCCGGTCAGCGTCGGCGCCGTGCACCGCTTCGCGTTCAACTCCGCGTGCGCGGACGCCCTGCGCACCGCCCGCCCGCAGACCCTGCCCGCGCAGCCCGGCGGCCTCGTCCAGTCGACGCTCGCCGTGCCGATGGTCGCGCACGACACCGTCGTCGGCCTCGTGCAGTTCTCCCGCGCCAAGGGCAGCGAGCCGTTCAACGAGCGGGACCGGGCGCTCGCCATGGAACTGGCCGCGCGCGCCGCGGTCTGTATCGACAACGCCCGGCTGTACCGCCGCGAGCACGAGCGCGCCCTGATACTGCAGCGCTCCCTGCTCCCGCCGGACAATCCCGAGGCGTCCGGCCTCGACATCGCCTGCCGCTACCTTCCGGGCAACGCGGCGACCGAGGTCGGCGGCGACTGGTTCGACGTCATCGAACTCCCCGGCCACCGCACGGCGCTGGTCGTCGGCGACGTGATGGGCCGGGGCCTGCGCGCCGCCGTCGCCATGGGCGAACTGCGCACCGCCGTGCGCACCCTGGCCCTGCTCGACCTCGAACCGGCCGAGGTGCTCAGCGCCCTCGACGAGATCGCCCGCGGCCTCGGCACCCCCGGCGGCGTCCAGCAGGCCACCCGCGCCGCCCGCACCGCGAACCAGGGCGGCGAGGACCTCTCCGAGGTCTACCTGGCCACCTGCGTCTACGCGGTCTACGACGCCGTCACCCGCCGCTGCACCTTCGCCAACGCCGGCCACCTCCCACCGGTCCTGGTCGAACCCGGCGAGGGCGCGCTGATGCTCGACGTACCCCCGGGCATGCCGCTCGGTGTCGGCGGCGAGCCCTTCGAGGAGGTGGAGGTCGAACTCCCGGAGGGCAGTCTGCTCGCGCTGTACACGGACGGCCTGGTCGAATCCCGTGACCACCCGCTCGACGAGGGACTGTCCGCGTTCCGGGCCGCCCTCGACGACCCCTCACCGGCCCTGGAGGACGTCTGCGACCACGTCCTCACCACCCTCGACACCCACCACGGCGAGGACGACATCGCCCTGCTGATGGCCCGCGTCCAGGGCCTGCCGGCCGACAACGTCGGCGACTGGACGCTGCCGCGCGAGCCGAAGTCGGTCGGCCGGGCCCGCGAGCTGACACGCACCCAACTGCTCGCCTGGGATCTCGAACCCCTCGTCGACACCACGGAGCTGCTGGTCAGCGAGCTGGTCACCAACGCCCTGCGGTACGGCGAGGGCGAGATCAGGCTCCGGCTGCTGCTCGACCGCTCGCTGGTGTGCGAGGTGTGGGACGCCGGGCTCGTACAGCCGCGCCGGCGCCGCGCCCGGGACACCGACGAGGGCGGCCGCGGCCTCCAGCTCGTCGGCCTGCTCAGCGCGGCCTGGGGCTCGCGGCGCACCCCGCGCGGCAAGACGGTCTGGTTCGAACTCCCGCTGCCGGACGGCGACGCGGGCCTGGTGGACCCGACGGAGGCCCTGCTCAGCCTCTTCTGAGGGCCGGAAGAATCTAGGAGCCGCTCTTCAGCGCCGCGAGCCGGGCCTCGATCTCGGCCGCGTCGCCGAGCGAGTCGAGCTGCTCGAACTGCGCGTCGAGGGAGGACTCGGCCAGCTCCTGCTTGCCGAGCGCCTTCGCCTCCTCGCGCCGCACCTTGTCCTCGAAGCGGCCCAGCTCGCTGTTGGGGTCGAGGACGTCGATGTTCTTCGCCGCGTCCAGCATCTGGTTCTGCGCCTGCGCGGTCTTGGAGCGGGCCACCAACTGGTCCCGCTTGGACTGGAGTTCCGTCAGCTTCGTCTTCATCTGGTCGAGCCCGGCCTTGAGCTTGCCGACCACCTCGGTCTGCGCGGCGATCGTCGGCTCGGCGTCCTTCGCCTCCTTCTCGGACTGCAACTGCCGGCCGAGGGCGACCTTGGCGAGGTTGTCGAACCGGTCGGCCTCCGCCGCGGTCCCCGCCGCCCGCAGCTCGTCCGCCTTCCTGCTGGCCGCGAGCGCCTTGCCGCCCCACTCGGCGGCCGCGTCCACGTCCTCCGCGTGGTCCTGCTCCAGCATCCGCAGATTGCCGATGGTGGTGGCCACCGCCTCCTCGGCCTCCGCGATGTTGTTCGTGTAGTCGCGGATCAGCTGGTCGATCATCTTCTGCGGATCCTCCGCGCTGTCGAGCAGCGCGTTGATGTTCGCCTTCGCGAGCTGCGCGACCCGGCCGAGGATGGTCTGCTTCGTCATGGTCAAGTCCTCACGTTCAGTGCGACAGGTACTCGGAACAGGTGGTCAGAAGCGCCCGCCGCCGCCCCGGCGGCCGCGCGTCCCCCCGCCGCCGAAACTGCCGGGCCCGCCCCCGCCGCCGAAGCCGCCCCCGCCGGGACCGCCGCCCAGGCCGCCTCCGCCGCGCCCGCCGTTCAGCAGCCCGCCGAGGATGATCCCGCCGAGCACCGCGCCGCCCATGCCGCTGCCGCCGCGCCCGCCGGAGCCCCCGCCCCCGTACGGATTGCCGTACGAGCGCACGTCCCGCTCGGCGAGTGCCTGCGCCTGCCGGGCCAGCGCGTCCGCCTGCTGCGCCTCGGTGAGCGCGGCGGCCGGGTCGCCGTCCTGACCGGCCTGCGCGTTGGCCAGCCGCCGCTCGGCCTCCGCGAGCCGGGTGCGGGCCTCGCTGCCGACGGCGCCGCGGTGCGTGGTGATGAAGTCCGCGGCCGCCCCCGAACTGCTGCGCGCGGCGAGCAGGGCCTGGCCGAGCAGCGAGCGGGCCCGCGCGGTGCCCGCCTCCCGCTCGCGCGCCGCCACCAGCGCCTCGTCCAGCGCCGTGTCGGCCTCCTCGACCCGGCGCAGCGCGTCGATCGGGTCGTACGGTCCCGCCGCGAGCTCCGCGCGCACCTGGCCCACGACGGACTCGACCCGCGCTATGCGGCCGCGCAGATCGGCGGTGGAGACGCCCTGCCCGGTGCCCTCCAGGAGGCCGCGCGCGTCCGCGAGGTCGGTGTCGGACTCGGTGAGCGCGGCGGGCAGCTTCTCGTCGGCCTCGGCCAGCTCACCGGCCAGCCGGTCGATCGCGGTGACGAACGTGCCCGCCTGGTCGACGGCGCCCTCGGCGGCCCGCAGATGGACGGCGCCCTTGCCCGCCTCGCCCGTGTCGACGCAGCTGCGGGCCTGGTTGAGCTGGGTGGTGGCGAACACCAGCCGGTCCTTGGCCTGCTCGACATGGCCCTCGACGGTCTGGAGGGCGGACGCCGCGTACCGGCCGCCGAGCGCCGTCAGGGTCTCCTGCGCGCCGGTGGTGCGGGCCGCCAGCTCGCGGAAGGCCCGCTCGGCGTGGGCGAGGGCCTCGGGCGCGTTCTGCTCCAGGGCGCGCAGCCGGTCGAAGTCGGCGGACTGCGCGTCGAGCCCGCGCTGCGCCCCGGTGCACCGGCTGATGATCTCCTCCAGCATCCGCCGCTTCGTCGCGTCGTCCTCGGGGAAGGCGTCGTCGAGCTGCTGGCGCAGCTTGAAGGCGGCGGTCAGCCCGGTCCGCGCGGACGTGAGCGCCGCCTGGAACTCCTCGACCGCGTCCTCGCCGAACTGGGCGGTCGCGAAGCCCAGCTCCTCGGTGCTGGTGCGCACCGCGTCATCGGTCTCCACCAGCAGCAGCCTGGCCCGCTTGTCCAGCTCGGGCAGCGGCGTCTCCGGCGGCTTCCCCCAGCCCTGCGCGCCGCCGCCGGGCGGGCGGCCGGTGCCCCCGCGCCGCTTGCGGCGGGTGAGCGCGTACACGGCCACGGCACCGGCCCCGCCGACGGCGACCACCGGCAGCACCAGGTCACCGGCGCCGCTGCCGCCGGAGTCGCCCGCGCCCGGGTCGGCGGCGCCGGGCGTGATCGTCGGGGTGGGCACGGGCCGGCCCGCGACGACCGCGCCGATCCCGTCGGCGGCGGCGACGGCGGCGCCCGCCCAGTCGTTCTCGCGCAGCGCCGGTTCCACGGCGGTCCGCGCGATGTCCCGGATCTGGGCGTCGGTGAGCCGGGAGTCCTGGTCGACGGAGAACGCGTACTGCCGGTCGTGGGTGGCGACGGCGAGCAGGACGTCGTCGAGGCCCAGGCCGTTGCGGTCGGCCGTGGCGTCGGCCCAGTTCTGTGCGGAGCGGCCGGAGAAGTCGCGTACGTAGACGACGAAGAGCTGGATGCCGCGCGCGTCGTCGAGGCCGGTGAGCGCGGTGGCGGCGGCGCCCTCGCGGTCCCCGAGGGCGTTCACCCTGTCGGTGAGCTGGCCGGTGCGGGAGAGCGTGACGGGATCGTCGGCGTGGCCGGGGGACGCGGGCAGCAGCAGCCAGGCCAGGGCGAGCAGCACGGCGGCGGCCGTCCGCCCGGCTATCGGGCGCGGGGAAGCGGCGGACGTCACGTTTGGGAGCGTATGTCCGTGAAGAAGGTGCCGCGACCGGGGCGCCCCCACAGCACCCTCACGGTCGCGGCACCCGTCTGTGGGGCCGGAGCGTCAGACCGAGAACCGCTCCCTGGCCAGCAGCGGCCGCACCCGCGCCGCGAAACCGCCGGTGCGGAACGGGCGCTGCAGCAGGCCGGGCCGCAGCTGCTGGGCGAGCGCGGCGGCGATCATGCCCTGGTCCAGGGCGAGCACGAAGTCGCTGACCCGGCCGGTCGTGACGTCCACCGAGTCGCGGAAGCCGTACGTCTCGTCGTACGCGCCGAAGTCCGCGGCCAGCGCGTTCAGGTTCGCCACCGCCTCCCGGCGGGCGTACGGCAGCGCCAGGAAGGAGGCGTGCGGGGTGACGACCCCGAGCGAGTGGTAGCCGTCCTCCTGCATGCCGAGCGCGTCCACGCCGTACTCGCGGTAGCCGCCCTCGGGGATGTTCGCCGGGGAGAATCCCCAGTAGCCGTATCCCGCCTCCTGGAGGCCGTGCTCGATCTGGCCGCGCACATAGCGGCCGTGCGTGACGCCCCAGGAGCCCGGGGACCACTCCGGCTCCGGCACGAACAGCGGGACCATCAGCGCCTCGAACATCGAGCCGCCCCAGGTCGGCACGAACGCGCGGCCCCGGTAGGTGTAGTGGCCCTGCCAGACGCGGACGCCGTCCATGGCCACGTACGAACCCTCCGGCTCCTGCTCCTGGCCGCTGCCCGGCAGCAGGGTCCGGAAGAGGTGCCAGTAGTGGTCGGCGGGCAGGCTGCCGTCGGCGATCCCCAGGTAACTGGCCATCCGCGGCTCGGTGTTGAGAGCCCCGTAGTGGTGGCCGGTCGGCTCGCCCCTGCCCGGCTTGTCGGGCCAGAAGCCGCCGCGCAGCTGGCCGGGGCCCGCCACCGGGTCGGCCGGGTCGTACGGCGTGTAGTAGTACGACCAGTCGGCGCCGGCAAGGAGCTTCGCGACGCGCGGGCGCAGGCCCGGGGCGGCGTCGGCCGCGATCCGCAGGCCGGTCACCAGCCAGGCGTTGTCCACCGAGGACAGGAACGGGCGGACCGTCTCGCCCGTCGCGGGCCACGTCGTCAGCACGCTGCCGTCGTGCGCGTCGTACCAGTTGAACCAGAACCCGTGCGCCCGTTCCAGGCGCTCGACGGCCGTGACCGTCCGGGTGAGCCGGCGCTCCATCTCGCCCCGGGTGATCACCCCGAGCCCGCCCGCGGCGGCCGTCGCCCACAGACCGCAGCCGATGTTGGTCGGCGAGGTCTGCACGGACGGCTCCGGCCGCCCGGAACCGCTGACGTCGATCTTGTCGGCGGTGAGCCCGAAGCCGGTCGTCATCGCCTCGATCGAGCGGTACGTCGAACGGAACCAGGTGCGCAGGCGCACCGGATCGACGGCGGCGGAGGCGCTCGCGGCCGGGGCGGCGCCCAGCGTGAGCCCGGCGCCACCGGCACCGGCGGCCATGAGGAACGTACGGCGATCCATGAAGGTCCTTCTCCCGGGAGATCCGAACGGGCAGCTGTGGAAGGGAAGTTCGTGGTGCTCGTGAAGGTGGTGGAGCGAGGGCCGGCGCAGATCAGGTGGGCGCCGGCCCCCGCCCGTGGTGGACCCGCGAGGTCAGGGTTCGCGGGCCCCGGGACCGGGACAGCGGGGGTCAGGGTCCGCGGTCCCGAGTGTCGCGGGCGGCCCGGGGGATGGGCCGCCCGCGACGGATCAGGGGTGGGCGGCGGCGACGCAGGGGTTCGAGCCGCCGCCCACCGGTCACAGGCGCGGCAGCGCGCGCTCGCGGCCCAGGCCGCCGAGCCAGTGCGCGGCCGGCTTGGGCGTACGGGCGAAGGTCTCGCCGTCCCAGCCGATGAGGCCGAACGTCGCCTTGTAGGTGCCCCACTCGTAGTTGTCGAGCGCGCTCCAGGCGAGGTAGCCGCGGACGTCGATGCCATCCTCGATGCAGGCCGCGACCGCGTCGAGCGCGCCCGCGTAGTAGTCGATGCGGCGCTGCTCGTCACCGGTGGCGATGCCGTTCTCGGTGACGACGACCGGGGTGTCCGGGCCGATCAGTTCGGCGGTGTGCCGGATCGCGTGGCCGACGGCCTCCGGGTAGTACTCCCACGAGGTCAGGGTGCGCTCGGCGTCGGCCGGGGCCGGGATCGGGCCGTCCGCGCCGATCTTCGTACGGGTGTAGGACTGCACGCCGATCCAGTCGTCGCCGCGCGCGGCCTCGATGAAGATGTCCTCGCGGGGGTGGCGGTAGGCGGCGGTGACCTCCTCGGCGCCCGGCTCGGCCTGGTAGACCTGGTTGGCGATGGTCCAGCCGACCTTGATCTCCGGCTTGATCGAGCGCACCGCCTTCACCGCGGCGTGGTGCGCGGCGATCACGGCGTGCGTCGTCTCCTCGTCGGGGAAGGGCAGCCCGGCGGGCGGGAAGCCCTGGTCGCCGCGCTTGGCGAGACCGGCCATCACGGCGATCATGTTCGGCTCGTTGATCGTGCAGACGTGCTCGACACCGTCGGCGATGATCGGCGCGCACTCCTCGACGTACCGCGCGAACAGCTCGGCGGCGCCCTCGGCGGTGAAGCCGCCCAGGTCCTCGAACCACTGCGGGATCGTGAAGTGGTGCAGCGTGACGTTCGGCCGCAGGCCGCGGGCGATC